>JBHHUB010000061.1:0-19907 GCA_046753625.1 Phycisphaerae bacterium
ACTGCAACGGCGTTGAGCTTTGCATCAATGGCTTCTGTGACGCGGGCACGCCGCCGTGTCCGGCCCCCGCCCTCTGCGACGAGACCGGCGATCGCTGCGTCGATTGCCTCAGCGACACCGATTGCGACAACGGCCTGTATTGCGACGGCCCCGAGGTGTGCCTCGATGGCGTTTGCAACGACGGCGCGCTCCCTTGCCCGCCGGGTCAATTCTGCGATGAACCCAACGATCGCTGTGTCGATTGCCTGACCAGCGCCGATTGCGACGACGGGCAATACTGCAACGGCTCCGAAGCCTGCCTCGACGGAACGTGCACGCCGGGCTCGCCGCCGTGCCCCGGCAACATTTGCGTCGAAGCGAGTGATACGTGCGTCGATTGCCTGACCAGCGCCGATTGCGATGATGGGATCTACTGCAACGGCAGCGAGACCTGCGGCGGCGGCACATGCGTTACCGGTACGCCGCCCTGCGGGGCAGACGGCCTGTGCGACGAAACCACCGACCGCTGCGTCGATTGCCTCACCGACGCTGACTGCGACGA
Organism: Phycisphaerae bacterium; assembly: GCA_046753625.1. GTDB lineage: Bacteria > Planctomycetota > Phycisphaerae > UBA1845 > UBA1845 > JADFOB01. The sequence continues at coordinate 542 of JBHHUB010000061.1, forward strand.
TGGCGTCTTCTGCACCGGCGTCGAGGCCTGTGTCGACGGCGCCTGCGTGATGGGCACACCGCCATGCACGCCGCCCGACGTTTGCGATGAAGCCAGCAGGCGCTGCGTCCAATGCCTCGTGGACGCCGATTGCGACGATCAGCAGTACTGCAACGGCGCGGAAACCTGCACGAACTTCGCCTGCAGGCCGGGCACGCCGCCGTGTCCCGCCGGTGTCACCTGCGTCGAGGCGGACGATCGCTGTGCGGAATGCGAAACCGACACCGATTGTGACGACGGCCTCTTCTGCACCGGCACGGAAACCTGCGTCAACTTCACCTGCACGCCCGGCATCGACCCTTGCGGCCCCAAGATCGCATGCGATGAGACCATGGATCGCTGCGGTGAATGCGCCGTGGACGCCGAATGCGACGACGGCGTCTTCTGCAACGGTCCGGAACGCTGCCTGGGCTTGATGTGCGTGCCGGGAACCCCACCCTGCGACAATCCGGACAACTGCGACGAAGCAAACGAGGATTGCGGCGGATGCCTGACGGACGCCGACTGCGACGACGCCCTGTTCTGCAACGGATCGGAAACCTGCGTCACCAATCGCTGTCAACCCGGCCCCTTCCCCTGCCCCAAGGGTCAGGGATGCGCCGAGGAAAATGACATGTGCGTCCCCTGTACGACCGATGCCGCGTGCGACGACGGGCAGTTCTGCAACGGGTCTGAAACCTGCTTTGATGGCGTGTGCCTGCCCGGCGACCTGCCCTGTCCGGCCGGTCAGAGCTGTGACGAGTTCGACGACGCCTGCGTCCCGTGCGCCGGCGACGCCGAATGCAACGACGGCCTCTTCTGCAACGGCGAAGAAACCTGCGTCGCCGGCACCTGCACGCCGGGTGCGCCGCCTTGCGGACCCGACCAGATCTGCGACGAAGGCACCGACCAGTGCAAAACCACCGCCGGAGCCGGCAAGAGTGACCTGCCCGACCAAACGAGCGCCGGTGCCACTTCAGGAGGGAAAGCCTCGGGCCGAGCTTGCGGCTTCGGATCCGGCCTGGGCCTGCTGTTCACGGCCCTGGCCATGATGGCGTTGCGTTTTCAAAGTCGTGAACGAAAGCGGTAGCCCCGATTCATGGGCCCACCACCGAACCGGACGCTTGCCCAAGAAAGGGGCGGCGGTACTTCATTTTCCTCCCTAGAAGTGCCGTCGCCCCGATTCCATGGGCAGCCTGCTGAAAAACTGGTTCGCCTGTGTCGTGCCGACTTCCAGCCGGCGAAAGCGGTCGGCATGGCATGTCCACGCGGGCCGGCACCGCCAGAATCAACGGCAAGATGCCGGTACCACCGTTGTTCAACAGGCCGTTAGCCCGGCACACTGCACGTTGACATGGTTTCTTACGAGTTCGGATGGCCGCCCCTTGGACCCTGCCCACGGCCGCGGATACAATGGGGCAGCCCGTGTCGGAGGGCCGGGCTTTGCAATGTCATCAAGTTTCAATGGAAAGAACGGGATATGAAGAAGACAGATTCCCCAACGGATGTGCGAATCAAGAGTCGGCTCGCGTGGGTGTTTCGGGAGTGGATCAGGCCGATTCTCGTGGTGGTGATTGTCACGTGCTCGCTGAGATCCGCCGTCGCCGATTGGAACGACGTTCCGACCGGATCCATGAAGCCGACCATACTCGAAGGCGATCGTATTCTGGTCAACAAGCTCGCCTACGACCTGCGCATCCCCTTCACACACATTCGCCTCGCGAAGTGGGAATCGCCCGCACGGGGCGAGATCGTCGTGTTCTTCTCGCCGGATCAAGACATCCGCATGGTCAAACGCGTCGTTGGTGTCCCCGGCGACACCGTGGAACTGCGTGACAACCACTTGCTGATCAACGGCCAACCGGCCGGTTACGGCCCCCTCGACCCAGCCGTCATTGGCGAGTCCATCAACGACGTGCTCAAACAGACGCATTACCTCGCCGCCGAGTCCGTCGACGGCGACGCCCATCCGATCATGCTGACGCCGGGTCGCGGCGCCAAGCGGTCCTTCGCGCCCATCATCGTGCCCGAAGACCAGTACTTTCTCATGGGCGACAATAGGGACAACTCGCGGGATTCGCGATGGTTCGGCTTTGTCCCACAATGCCGGATTGTGGGCCGCTCGTCCCACGTGGCCCTGTCGCTCGATCCCGATCGCGGGCGCTGGCCCCGCTGGGACCGGTTCTTCCACAAGCTTCCGTAACCGAAACGTAACGAAGATCGGGCCGCCAATCGCCCGATAACTCATGACGGAAGGATAACAACGATGGTGCGTTTTGCGGCTCCCCTTCATCTCGTGAGTTTCATCATGCCGCTGAGCTTGTGTGGCCTGCTCGGCGCCAATCCCGCTCGAGGCGCCGACCCACCATCCGTGGTGAAACACACCGCATCCAAGCAGGAGCACCAATCCAAGACCGTCGCGCGGGCGCGTGTTTCTGTGGAGCATTCGGTGACCGTAGTACGGCACGACGTGAAGCGGTCAACAGGCAATCGTGCGCCCCGTCCGCGATACGAAACCGTCGAGGTCGTGGAAGTCGTGGAAGAGGTGGATGCCGATCGCACACCACCGCGTCCGGCGCCTCCAGTCGCGCAGTTCGGCCGGGCGGCGCGGCAGGTGCGCACGCCTCGAAGCTGGTCGGTCCACGGCAATCCGGCATGGTCCTACCATCCGCCGGCGCTTCGCTATCAGCCCAAGCTTCGCAAACCCTACAAGCCGCGCCGCGACTGGAGCTACCATCCGGCCGCTTCGGCCAAGTACAAACCCAAACGCGGCCGGGCCTACCACCGCAAGTAACCTCACGGCTTCCCGACGTCATGCCTCAGTCGCATGCCCGTCGAGCGCCACCCACCCGACACGACGCATCCGCCGGATTCCTCGGTGCCTTCGCGTCTTGGTGGTAAATTGCCACCCAGCGTGCATGACATCATCGCCGGCTATGAGGGCGCACAGAAGGTGTGCTCCAGCAGCCTGCTGAAAAACCGGTTCTCGGGCGTGGTGCCGGATTTCAGCCGGCGAAGACGGGCGGCGTCGCCTGCCCAAATGAACCGGCGTTGGCAGAATTACCGGCCGGATCCCGGTACCACAATGCTTCAACAAGCTGCGAAAAAAGCAGCGTTCCATCCACCGGAACTGCCCTACACCCTTCCGCCCACGCCCATCCCAACGATTCTTGCGGCCGACCCACGTCCCGTCTAAGCTACCGCGCGTAGATGGTTACGTCGATCGACCGCCGCCCGCTGGTTCCGGTTCGTGGCGGGCACGCTCGACGGACACAGCCCCCGTTGATTTCCGGTTCCGGCCTCGAAGTCGGCCCAATGCACGAAGGATCGATCCTTGGACTTGAACACGCTCAATCAGCAAATCAGCGACATCGAAGCGGGGCTCCCCACGATGCTGGCTGACCTCTCCAGTGTGGACGCCGTGCGTACGCTCGAGACCACCATCACGGGCAAGAAGGGCACGCTCGGATCACTCATAGCCTCCATCAAGACCTGCCCGCCGGACCAGCGAGGCGCCGTCGGCCAAGCCATCAACGCCGCCAAAAAACGCGTGCAACAAGCCATCAACCAGCGGATCACCGAACTCCAGGCAACTGCCGATGCCGCCTCGGCAGTCGCGGATTCGGACATCACGCTTCCCGGCCGACGCGAGCCGATGGGCAGCGTCCACCCCGTGACGGCCGTCCAATGGGAAATCGAAACCATCTTCGAGCGGATGGGCTTCACGATCGAGACAGGCCCGGAGATGGAATCCGAACACAACAACTTCGAAGCCCTCAACATCCCCGCGTCGCACCCTGCCCGCGACATGCAGGACACCTTTTGGGTCAACAACGGCATGGTCCTTCGGACACACACATCCCCCGTCCAGCACCGGGCCATGCTCAAATTCGGGGCTCCGCTTCGCGTCATCGCCCCCGGCCGCTGCTTTCGCTACGAGACGTTGGACGCCTCCCACGAGAACACGTTCCATCAGGTCGAAGGCTTGATGATCGACCGCGACATTTCTATCCCCAACCTCATCGCCATGTCCAAGACCTTGCTCAGCGAGGTCATGCGCAGCGAAGTCAAACTCCGCGTGCGGCCCGGGTTCTTCCCCTTTGTCGAACCGGGCATTGAAATCGACATGAACTGCCAGATTTGCGACGGTAAGGGCTGCCCGACCTGCAAGCAATCGGGTTGGATCGAGATCCTGCCGTGCGGCATGGTTCACCCGAACGTCCTGACGGCCGGAGGGATCGACCCCGACGCCTACACGGGATTCGCGTTCGGCCTCGGACTCACGCGCCTGGCCATGATGAAATTCGGTATCCGTGATATTCGCGTGCTCAATGCCGGCGACCTCAGAGCGCTGGTGTCTTCGGAACGCTTGGGCGGCCCCATCCTCAACGAGTCATGAAGCAGCAAACCTTCGCACCCGAACGCCCTCTGGCGTGTACAACAGACAAGTGATACGTCCATGCTAATCTCTCTCAATTGGATCAAGGATTACGTCGATCTCCCCGATAAGCTCGACCCGCGCGATCTGACCGAGGAGCTGACGGTAACCACGGCCGAGGTCGAGGGGCTCGAACGCACCGCCATCGACGCCGTAGGATTGCGCGTGGCTCGAATCGAGTCCGTGCGGCCCATCGCCGACAACCCCAAGCTCAAAGAAACCGTGCTCGATACCGGTGACGGCAAGTCCTCGGGCACGGTCACCGCCGCGCCGGTGCTGCGAGCCGGCGACAGAGTGATTTACGCCCCCCCCGGCGCCTCGGTCGCGAAACTGGGAATCATCCGCGAATCAACCGTAGCCGGCCGACCCAGCGTGGGCATGATCCTGCCCGGCGATGCCCTCGGGATGGAACTGGCCGCAAGCGAAGCGGTCTTCCTCGGCGACGAATGCCAACCAGGTGACCCGATCGCCCCGGAGTTATTTGAAGATTGGGTAATCGAGATTGACAATAAATCCTTGACCCATCGACCCGATCTGTGGGGCCACTACGGCATCGCTCGCGAAATCGCGGCCATACTCCAAGTACCGCTGAAGCCCTATCCGACGGTCCCGACCGATGAGCTGCTGAAAGGCGACCTCCCCGAATTCCCCATCGCCATCGCCGACGCGCAGGCCTGCCGACGATACAGCGGCATCGTACTTCGAGGCGTGCCCACCCGCCCTGCGCCGCTTTGGATGCAGTTGCGCCTCGGGCGCATCGGGCTAAGACCCATCAGCGGCTTGGTGGATCTCACCAACTACATCATGACGGACCTCGGCCAACCCATGCACGCCTTCGACGCCGCCTTGGCCGACGCCATCGAAGTCGATTGGGCCAAGAGCGGCGAGACCTTCGAAACCCTGGACGGCATCCAACGAACGCTGACCGGCGACGATCTCATGATTCAAAGCCACGGCAGATCGGTGGCCATCGCCGGCGTCATGGGCGGCGTCGAAACGGAAGTTTCCGACAACACCCAATCCTTGCTCCTGGAATCCGCCAATTTCGACCCGGCCACCATCCGACGGACGGCCGGACGCCTCGGCCTCCGCACCGACGCCAGCGCTCGATTTGAAAAATCCCTCGACCCGGCCCATACGGAAATCGCCATACGTCGATTCATTCATTTGGCGCAGGAAATCTATTGTGACCTCGCTCCGGCAACCCGCTTGAGCGATTGCTTTCCCGCGCCGCCACCGACCGCCCACGTCACGGTCAATCCGAAACACGTTGCGCGCACTATCGGCACCGAGCTTTCCATCGATCGCGCCACCCAAATCCTGGAGCCGCTGGGTTTTTCCGTCGCGGCGCAAGCATCGGACTGGCAAGTTACCGTTCCCTCGTATCGCGCGGCCAACGACGTATCGATCGAAGCCGACGTCATCGAGGAACTTGCCCGGTACGTTGGCTACGGCCGCATCGAACCGGCCATGCCCCAAGTGGCGATGCGCCGCTTCGAGCCCAACGCACTACATCGCTTGGAAAAGAAGACGCTCGCGCACTTCACCGCCGCCGAAGGGTTCAACGAAATCTACGGTTACCTCTGGTACGACGGCGCGTGGCTCGCTCAGCTTGGGATCGATCCCGGCCCATGCATCGAGCTGAAGAACCCCGCCGCCGCCGGGCTCGAACGATTCCGCCGTTCACTGATCCCCGGATTGCTGGCGGCCGCCAACCGCAATCGGCATCATTTCCCCAAATTGACCCTGATCGAATTGGGCAGCGTCTTTGAGCCCGGCGATCAAGACAGTCCGGAACAGCGCCGCGTGGGCTTGCTCGTGGCCCACCGCACCAAGAAGGCCGACGAGACTCTGCTGATCCAACTCAAGAGCGCTATTGAGCGTTGGGCCTGGCAGCACTACGCTCGCCGGATTGGTTATGTGCCCGACGAATCAGGCAAAGGCGCCGATCCGTGGGTCGCGGCCGCGCGCCACGCATCGATTCTGTTGGAAGATACCCAGGTGGGAAATCTGAGTGTCATCGATGCGGCGCTGAAACGCAAGATGGACGAACACTGGGCTGCGTGGTCCATCGCCTGGGCCGAACTTCGCCTCGACAGCCTTGCCGCGCTGACCCCGCGAACGGAAACACGCTCCACCATCCCCGCATTCCCCCTGGTGGAAATGGACTTCTCGTTTGTCGTCCCCGCAACAACGCCGTTCCGCCAAATCGCCGCAGCGCTTGGCCGGTTCGAACATGCCGCGCACCGACAAACGCGCTTCGTCGACAGTTACGAGAGCAAGTCCGTCGGCCCGGGCAAGCGAAGCTTGACCGTCCGCTTGGTCGCCGGTGACGCCGCGCGAACCTTGTCCCAAGCCGATACGGACGACTTCCACGCCGCATTCGAAACTCACTTGAAAGGCTGCGGCTATGAAATCCGCAAGTAGACACAGAAGACCCGATGATCCCTGGTCCAGCGCCGGCCCCAAGAGACCAACGGGCACGGTCGAAAGTCAAAGGTCAAAGATTGAAAGCACACCCGCTCACGGGGGCGTCTTGACGCCCGCCATCCACACGGCGACCGAGAAGAAACGACCGGCCCCGCGCAGAGCCTTGCCGAGCGCAGCCAAGGCATTGGCCGTCTCAACCATCCTGCTGGCCTCATCCGGCTGCGCGCAGCTTCTGTCACTGGGCATGCGTCAACCGATTCGCGAAGGCGTGGAGCCGCAAAATTCAGGGCGTTACTACCTCTACAAACCCTCGAACTACGATGCCCGCAAAGCCTGGCCGCTGGTCGTCGTATGCCACGGAGCCTTTCCCGACTCCGCCAAGAACCACATACACAATTGGACCGAGGCGGCCGAATCCAAAGGCTTTCTCGTAGCCGCCCCCAAGCTCAAGAGCCCCGGCGCAGCTACGACGCGGAAGGCCGGGAAACTCATCGCGCGGCTCCGCGACGACGAACAGCACGTGCTCAACACGATCCAGCACGTGCGCGGCGCGTACCACATCTCCGACGATCGCGTGTTCATCCACGGCTGGTCCGGAGGTGCGATCGCCGCCTTGCATACCGGACTCAAACACCCCGACCTGTTTCGCGCGATTTCCGTAGTTCAACCGAAGTTTCAGGCCGCGCTGCTTGCCGATGCCGAGCACCTCGTGGACCCCGATCAACCCGTGTTCGTTGACTACAGCGGCACCGATACGCTCACGGGCAACCACGCCCGCCGTCTGCTCGACTGGCTTTCCGACAAGCACGCTTCCGTTCAAGAACACGGCATCGGCCCTGCCCGGGCGGGGAGCGTCGACCGAAGCGTCTCCTTCTATGAAAACACGATACGCAGCGGCTTGTGGATACGCATCAAGGTCTACCCCCAGGACGACCCCGGCGGCCTCACCGTCAGATTCCGGCTCAAGACATCCGGGACGCCGGTTCGCTACCGTTGGACGTTCGGCGACGGCGACACGTCACCCGTCACCGCCCCCGTTCACACGTACAGACAACCGGGCACTTACCGCGTCAAGGTCTCCGTGGCGACCCAAGAAGGCCTCCGCGACCAACAAATTGTACACATCCAAGTCCCCAACGCCCGCATCCAACGCACCCAACCGTAAGTGCGGGTGCTCCATGTCCTATTGGACATGGGGGCCACGATGATTTCGGGACGAGCCGCGTAGGGTCTGCCCCGAACGCACCTCCTCTATCCCATGGTCGTCGCGGACTACCTGCTGATTCTGCACAAGTGGCAAAAACAAACGGGGTGCCGGCGCTTTGACGCCGACACCCCGTGAAAAACCATCTCCAATCGCCGCATCAATAGATGAGGCGCGGCTTGGTCAATCGCAACCCTGCAAACATTCCTGCAGGAAGGCTTGCGCTTGCATGCCGCACTGCATCGGGTTGCCGCCACCTTCAATGCAGGCCTGGAACATTTGCACGGTCTCCTGGGCGCACGCGACCGGGCACGGCAGCGATCCGGGTCCGCAATTGACCTCCAGACATTCCTGCCCGACCTGTTGTGCCATGGCCAGGCACTCCTCGGGTCCGCCGCCAGCCATCACGCAATCATGAAACGCCTGCTCACCGGCCTGTTGGCATTGGAATTCGCACGGCGGTTCGATGCCGCATTCATTCTGCAAACATTGGATTAACGCCTGCTGAGACTGTTGATGACACGCCTGCGGCGTTCCGCCGGCCGCCATGCACTCCTGGAACACGACGTCCGCGCCGTGGTGGCAAACCTCCTCGCAACTCGGCACGTGCCCACAGTTGTCCTGTAGACATTGTCCTACCACATCCTGGGCGACGGCCACGCATTCCTCCGCAGTGCCCCCGGCCGCCATGCATTCCTGAAAAGCCTGCTGCCCCGCCTGCCCGCAAAGCGCCTCGCAGGGCGGCTCAATGCCGCAATCGTTGGCGAGACATTGCCACAGGAGCTGCTCACGCTCAATCAGGCAAACCGGAACCGTTCCACCGGCATCCATGCAAGCGGCGAACGCTTCATTGGCGGCGTGGCGGCAAACCGCTTCGCAGGGCGGCTCGATCCCGCATTCGTTCTGCAAACACTGCAGCAGGAACTGCTGTGCTTCCAAAGCGCACGCGTCCATGCCGCCGCCGGCCATCATGCAGTCGTGGAACACCTGTTCCGCACTCTGCTGGCATTGGGCCTCGCACGGCGGCGGCGCACAATTGTTCTGCAAGCATTCGTCAATCACCTGCTGCGCCAGAGCGAAACATTCCGGAGGCGTACCACCGGCCACAATGCACTCATCGAACGCCTGAGCGCCAGCCTGCTGACACTGAACCTCACACGGCGGCTCGAAGCCACACTCGTTCTGAAGACATTGCGTCAGGAACATCTGCCGCTGCATCTCACACATCGGCGGCGGGCCACCCGCAGCCAGACATTGATCAAACGCCTGATTCGCCGCCTGCTCGCATTGCACCGGACACGGCACGACCCCACAATTGGTCTCGAGGCACGTCTGCACGACACCCTCGGCCACCTGCGCACATTGATCCGGACTGCCGCCCCCGGCGATGCACTCCTGGTACGCTTGCTGGCCCGCATGGGCACATTGGAATGCGCACGGCGGCTCAATTCCACACTGGTCGGCCAGGCATTGAAATAGGAACTGTTCCCGCTGAAGCAGGCATTGATCCACGCCGCCGCCGCCGGCCAGGCACTCCTCGAACACCACATCGGCCGCATGATGACACTGAACGTCGCACGGAGGCTCGATCCCGCATTCGTTCACGAGGCACTCATGGAGCAATTGCTCCGATTCCGCCATGCACTGCTCCATCTGCCCGCCGGCCTGCATGCAATCCAGGAACGCCTGCTGCGCAAACTGATGGCACTGATCCACGCACGGCGGCGGCCCCGAACACTGGTCCTGCAAACACTGCTGAACGACTTCGAAGGCAACGGCCGCACATTCGTCCACGCTGCCTCCGGCCGCGATGCAATCGTTGTACGCCGCGGCGCCCATCTGCTCGCACAAGACCTCACACGGCGGCTCGTGGCCGCAGTCGTTGATCAGACAGTCATGCAGGAATCCCTGCGCTTCCTCCGCGCAAGCCTCCATACTTCCGCCGCCCGCAACACAGGTGTTGTAGACTTCCTCCGCGCCCTGCCCGCACAACTGCTCGCAGGTCGGCCCCTGACCACACTGGTCCTGCAAACAGGCCTGGAAGGCCTGCTGTGCTTGAGCCTCGCATTCCCCAACGCTGCCGCCGCCGTTGATGCATTCCTCAAAAACCTGCCCTGCCTGCTGCTGGCATTCGAGGTGACACGGCGGCACCACCCCGCATTGATCCACCAGACATTGATTGCGCACCGCGTGCGCTTCGGCCGCGCATTGTTGAACGCTGCCACCCGCCTCCCGGCAGGCATGAAAGGCCTCAATCGCCTGGTGCACGCACTGAATGTGACACGGCGGCTCAATTCCGCATTCGTTGATCAGACAATTGTGAAAGGTCTCCAGCGCCACACCGGCGCAGGCCAGAGGATCGCCGCCGGCTTCCATGCAAGCGGCAAAAGCCTCCTCTGCCTGCGTGTGGCAGGCATCGGGACACCCCATCAACACCATCGGTCCGGTGATGCGCTTCGCGAGCCGATCGTCCTCTCGCCGAACGCTCAGCGAGCGATCCGCCGCCGTCGCGTTCGCTACAAATCCGCAAACAACCAAAGAAACCACTGCCAGCCGTGACGCACGCATGAGTAGGAGCCCTCCCTTAAAGCCAAGTATTCAGGGGTAATTACCGGCGCTCACCGGTTGCAACGCAGCCCGCCCCAGCGACAGGCCAATCACCCATCAGGCCAAAACGACCAAGCCAACGGATTATTACAAGAAAAACACCCAAAAGATCTTCCGATCCCAGGCAATCGCTCCAGCCGAGGCTTCGGCCCGCGCGGCCTCGCGAATATCGCCCGCCATCCATTGCGCGGACGACGCACCCGTCCCCCATCTTTCGCCTCCAAAGAAGCCACCAATCTTCAACCTTCCAATCTCAAATCTTCAATCCTCCGGAAACCGCAACAACGCCGCCCGAGCGTCGCCATCGGCCGGATCGACCTCCACCGCACGCTGGAATGCCGCCCGGGCACGAGCGAATCGACCGACGTGCTCAAGAGCAACCCCCAAGTTGTAGTAGATACCGGGCAACTCGGGTGCAACATCTAGTGCTGCCTCGTAGTGCGGAATCGACTCGCTGTACCTCCCCGAAAGGGCCAGCACTTGCGCCAGATTGGCTTGTGCGTCGGGCGAGTCCGGGAAATTGCGCACCGCCCGTTGAAACATCGCCTCCGCCTCGCCGAGTGAACCATCCGCAGCATACGCCACCCCGTAGTTCATGAACGCCAGCGCATCGAGGCGGTGTTCGTCCACCAACGGCACGTTCACGCCCACTACCGCGATCACCATCAGAACGACTGCCGGAGAAGAAGAAGCCTTGCCGGAGGCATACTTGGAACGGGTTTCGGGCAATCGATCCTTCCCATCGAGTGAAACCGCCCCGGTTCCGGCCGGCTCGGCGTCGTGCTCCCCACGCGGTGTATCGGTTCGACTGACCGTGGAGCCGTATCCGACCAGGGTCGACCGGAGCATTGCGTACAGCCCCACGGCCCCGGCTGCTGCAAACGGAATCAGCAACGGCACCAACGGGAAGCGGTAGCGCGCCATGACATAGAACAATGCCACCGCCGCAACCATGGCGACCAGGAGCCCGTAATCGATCCACAGCGTCCGCCATTTCGTTCGGGTACACCACAGGCCGGCCATGGCCAGTGGAAACAGAGTTCCAAAATGCCAGATGTAGGACAGGCACGCCAACACGGGCGACACCTCCCGCACCACATACAAGCTTTCGACGTCCGCGATTTCGTACGCGTTGAGCACGAGCGCCAGCTTCAATCCCACCAGCCGAAGCCACCGCCCGGGCGCGGCCGTGATGTCGCGCCACGCCCGGTTCATCCAGTAGCGAGAAACCGACCGGGCCGAAAGCGACCGCCCCTCGGCCCGCTCTGCCAATTCCGTCGCGTCCCGGCGCTCAAACTCCGGCGTTTCATGCCCGCGGACCAACGGCACGTATCGCCCGGTCGCGGCTTTGCCGTTGCCGATATAGAAGTTGGGTCCCGCCTGAAACGTCGATACGGAGAATTCCCCGGCCACCATCGCGTTGCGAACGCCCACCGGAGCAAGCACGACCGCCAAGCCCGCAAGAAAGGTCGCGCTGCGGAGCATCATCCTCCGAAACGAGGCCGCGCCGCCGCTCCACGCAGACCACCCCAGCAAGAGAGGCACCCAGACGATCGCGTTTTCGCGCGTCAAGATGAGCAACCCCAAAACGACGCCGACCCCCATGCGCCGGGCCCATCGCCGGGCACCGCGTGGCTCAGCCAGCAGCCAGACCAAACCACTGATCAACAGGAAGGACAACGACGCCTTTTGAATCGTCCCGTCGAAGAACACGGCCGGTCCGTACGTCGCAGCCATGATTCCCGCCACGGCGCCCGCGGCAGCGCCGAAACGGATGCGCGTCGCCCGCACCAAGAGAGCGGCCCCCAGCGCGCCCCATACCGCTTGCGTAACCAGAACTGCCGTGACCCCGCCGGCACCAGCAAACAAAACCGCTGCTAAGACGTACGGATAGAGCGGCGCCTGGTAAAACGCTTCGTGCCCGATGACATCCCCGGCCGCGATTCGCTGAGCCCACTGGAAGTAGCTCTGCGCATCGCCAACGAGGTGTCGCGTGGTCGGAAGATCGAGGATCGCCGACACATGCGCGAGCCGGATCGCAAACGCCACGAACACGACGACGGCGACCGTCACGCCGGAGCCACGGCGACCGTGGTCTCCCTGCCCCATACCGGCGCCCCGACCAGACGGTCGATCCGGCTCGGACGTCGCTGCCGCCGCCTGGTTGTGGCCACGATCCGTACGCATGTCCGTATCATATCGCCCCGAGGCCAATGTGGCAGCGCAATGCGTCCGTTACCGCCGGGCCGGTCCGGCGCTCCGGCGGCGGTCCAGACGAGCGGTCATGTCCGCGCAAAGCGCAGCGATTTCCGGGTGGATGTCGGGCGAGGCGTGCTTGTTGATCGAATGGGGCGACACGCGTAGCACGCAGGATGGATCGAAGGGCAGATCAAGGAAGCGGAACAGAGCCTCGAATTCGGTAGCTGGGTCTTGAACCAGTGACTCATAGCGAACGAGCATCGCGCGATCGTCACTATCCAGCTCGTTTTGAAAGAACTGTTCGTTGCGAAGCACCCAGATCAGCGCGCGGGCTGACGCGTCGTCGATGCCGCGCGCGTGGAATTGTCGAACGAGATCGAGCGATTTGTCCGAAACGTTTTCCAGCCGCCAGCCGGCCACGTCGGGCTCATGAAGCACGTAGTGAAGATACTTCGTATGGTCTTGAAATTGACGCAGCGCGGAGTTGACCACATCGCGATAGTCGCGGTAGATCCAAACGACCTTCCCATCAGGAAAGACATCGAGCAAAACGCGTGCCTTCTGGCTGTCACAGATTGGCTTGAACAATGCGACCCGGGCGAAGGAGCGCTCGACCAAGGCGACCAGTGAAGCGGGGGGCTTAAGCCGGTAGTGATCGAATGCTTCCGGGTCCGTCTCGTTGAATGCCTCCACGTATGGGCAACGCCCGAGCACGTCCATCAGCATGTTCGTGCCACTGCGCTGAGCCCCCAACACAAATGCCGGGACGGCATGCCCGCGCATGCCGGTGAGCCGCTGCCGGACCCGACGAACGGTCTTCGCAACGCGCGCTTTCGTGGTCAGCATGGCCGAACAACTCCCGTGCCCATACCGTCCTTATCGGACAATCATGCGCGGCACCCAAGCCTCTTCGGGCGAGGTCTTTTGCGAGCCGCAGCTTGACGCTTGCGCGGCGCTGCGTGCAAGCGCGCCATGCGAGCCCGGAAGGCCGCGCGGGCTAAAGCCCGCGGCTCGGGTCTTCAAGTCGCTTGCCAATACGGGCACACGGCTTCAGCCGTCCAGCACATCAAACGTAAACAGCGGGGTTACGTCGGCCATCTTATCCAGGGTCCAGGCGGTATCGAGGATTTTCTTGGCGGTCTCGGGCGAAACGACCCCATCGGCCATGCGATCGAACTTGGCTACGACTTCGTCATCCGTCATGGGGTTCTCGGCGTGGCCTCGCGGAAAGTCGACGCGTTTGTTGACCTCGGTGCCGTCGGTGCACGTGATGGTGACGTCGTTGGGAATGCCCTTCGGGTAGCCCTTGTTCAGCTCGGCGTCCTCAACGATCTTCGTCTTGTCGATCAGGTCGAGCAACGCCGCGTCGGTCAATCGCTCATCCTTGAACGTGTCGAGCGTCACGTCACCGTCGGTCAGCGCGGCCGCACAGCAATAGAACATGCTGTGGTCGGCGGTTTCGCGCGAGGTGGGGCGGAGCTTCTCCGGCTCTGAACCGATGATGCTGACCGCCGCCTCAAAGCTGCCAATGTGGATTTTTTGGATGGTCTTACCTTGGATGGCCGGGCGAAGCTGCAGGCAAGCGTCGATGGCGGACTGCGAATGATACTCCGCCGGCCAGAATTTGATGTAGGTCTTGTCGATCATGAAATCACCCTCGGTGCCGAGCACGACGTCGGCCAAGCCCGGGATGTTGAGCTGATTCATGAGGCCCTTTGGCCCCTCGTAGATTTCATGGGCGCCGGTCATGCCGCGCCGGGCCAAGTCGGCGGCAAACACGCCGTTGCGACCCGCGTTGGCGAACGCGCAGGCTTTCCAATCGGAAATCTGCCCGGTGCGCGTCTGCCGGGTCGTGATGTTGCAAACCCCCGCCAGACCTTGGGCGTGTTCGAGTTGTTCTTCCGTCAACCCCCAGAGCTTGCCCGCCAGCAGGGCGGTCGAGATCGCCCCATAGGTGACGTGATCCCACCCGCCCGCGCGCAGGCTGGCTGCATCACAAAAGCGGCACTGGATTTCATAGCCTATGACCGTCGCCAGGATCATATCCTTGCCCGTCCTGCCCGCGGTTTGTGCCACGGCGACGGCGGGGGCGATGTTGTCCGACGGGTGTGCCGGTTCCAGGCTCAGGTAGGTGTCGTTGTAATCCAAGAAGCGTACCATCGTGCCGTTGGCGAAGGCGGCCAGATCGGGCGTCGTGTGGTGGTCGGTGCCCCAAACATTGGCGGAGGGCTTGGGGTCACAAACCGCCTCGGCTTTGGCCCGCGCTATTTTGGCGGGCCGCGAACGGTAGGCTCCCATCGTTGTGGCGAGCGAATCGATCACGCGTCGCTTGACTTCGTGAACGGTTTTTTCCGGAAGATCTTCAAAGCGAAGCGCGTCGGTCCATCTTGCGATTTTTCGTGCCAGGGTCATCTTTTCTTATTCTCTCCTCTGTTGATCGTCCATCCGACGTAGCGCTGCACTACGCCGAAGTTTCGGCCTCTTCCGGTTTTTCCGCGGCCTCCTCCATCACCGATTCCAGCAGCATTTCCGCGATGTCCAACTGCGGCATTTCTTCCTTGTCGTGCGCGGCCAGGCCATCGGTGAGCATTCTCATGCAAAAGGGGCAGGCGCTGCTGATGGCGTCCGGCCCGGCATCGAGCAACTGCTTCGTGCGCACGACGTTGACCCGCTCGTCGCCGGGCTCCTCTTCCTTGAACATCTGAGCGCCGCCCGCGCCACAGCACATACCTCGATCGCGCGTTTCTTGCGGCTCGACCAGCGTGACGCCGGGAATGGCCTTCAGAGCTTCGCGCGGGGCGTCGTACACCTCGTTGTGTCGGCCAAGGTAGCAGGAATCGTGATAGGCGACCCGCTGGTTGATCGCCTTTACGGGTTTGAGCTTGCCTTCGCGAATGAGCTGCTCCAAGAACGTCGTGTGGTGGATGACCTCGTAATGACCTCCGAAGTCGGGATATTCGTTAAGCAAGGTGTTGAAGCAATGCGGGCAGGTCGTAACGATCTTCTTTTTTTCCACGCCGTATCCGCTCAGCACCTCGACGTTGGCCTGAGCCAGCATTTGAAAGAGGAATTCATTGCCCGCGCGACGCGCCGGATCGCCCGTACACTGTTCTTCCTGACCCAAGATGGCGAAATCGACTCCGGCCCGTTTCAGCAGCGTCACCGTCGCTCGCGTCACCTTCTTGGCACGTTCATCAAACGATGGAGCACAGCCCACCCAAAACAAGACCTCGGCTTCGGGATGTTCCGCCAACGTCTTGATGTCCAGCCCGTCCGCCCAGGCCGCCCGATCCGATGATGAAAAATTCCAAGGGTTGGCGTTGGTTTCCAGGCCGCGAAAGGCCGTTTGCAGCTCGGCCGGAAACTCCGCTTTTTCCTGCACCAGATAGCGGCGCATGTCGACGATCTTATCGACGTAGGTAATAAACACCGGGCATTCCTGCTCACACGCCCGGCAACTCGTGCACGCCCAGAGCACTTCGGGATCGATCACGGAGCCGGCCAGATCCTCAAACGCCGCACCGTCGGACCCATCGCCCTCATTCGCTTGTGCCGCCGACGCCTCAGGTGCCCTCGCTTCGCCGCCCCCGGCTTTCGCGGCCACCAGGGTGGCCTCATGCCGGTAGAGGAAATCGCGCAGGTCGATGGTGAAATGTTTCGGGGAAAGTTTCTTGCCCGTGTTGGCGGCCGGGCAATGATCGCTGCATCGCCCGCATTCGGTGCACGTGTACAAGTCCAGGATGGATTTCCAACTGAACTGGTCGATCCGCTTGATGCCGAGCGTTTCCTCCCGTTCGAGCTTGCCCTCGATATCTTCGAGGTTGGGCAACTTGCCCGGGGGATCGAGATTCTGCAGATAGACATTGGGTATGGCCGTGATAACGTGAAAGTGCTTGGAATAGGGCAGCAGGTTCAAGAAGATCAGGACCAGCGCGCTGTGCGTCCAGAATCCCGCGTGGTAAAGAAAATGCAACACGCGCGGCGGCAGCGATTGCAGACCCATCGCGGCTACCGAGCCGGCCGGCTCCCAGATGTCGAAGCGTGCGCGTGCCAGCGGCGGGTGCTCGTAGTGGGAATCGGCATTGCGCCGAGCATCGGATGCAGGGGACGCATCGGTCGTATGCTGGTAGGTTTGCACGTATCGGATGAGCGCGATGCTGTACGCCCGCTCCGCGCCGTCGTACAGAATATCCGCGCCCATCATCACGATGATGATCACGAGGATCACGATCGCCTCCGTGTTGTGCGTCAGCCTTGGAAGTTTCTTTGCGACTCGGTAGTAAAAGAAGATCAGCGCGCCGATCGTTACCAGCACGGCAAAGAAATCCTTGAGCAAGCCGTACACCTGCCCGGGTCGACCGTGGGGATCCAGGAAGCCGAGATCAAACGTCTCGTCGAACCCGCGTCCCCAAAGCATCAGCGAACGCAGCAGCAATACCAGAAAGCCGACGAAGACCAGCGTATGCGCCATGCCCGATATCGGGTAGCGCCTCATGCGGAACTGGGCGAACGCGTATTTGAGCATGGACCGAACACGCCGTCCGGGTCGATCGAATCGATGCGCCTCGGTTCCGACCCTCATCAGCTTCCAGCGCCGGTTGGCGGAGTAGGCGAACACGCCCCAGCCGACAACGAGCAACAACGCCATGGCAGTAGGATTCATAAACGCACTTCCCGTCGGAATCTACCCGGCCGCAGGCCTTCGGGCTGCCATCGCCACTTCGCAATACAATGGTGGCTTGCCCCGCGGAGGTCTCCACGTTGCTTGCCGGTGACGCACGGCACGCGCGCCTACCCTTTCAACCTGCGCAACTCCTGCGTCAGCAGCGGGACCATCGTGAACAAATCCGCGACGCAGCCGTAGGTCGCCACCTTGAAAATCGGTGCGTCCTTCTTCGTGTTGACCGCGACGATCACCTTGCTGCCGCGCATCCCGGCCAGGTGCTGTATCGCGCCGTCGATACCGCAGGCGATGTACAGCGCCGGTGTCACGACCTTGCCTGTCAGCCCGACCTGCCGCGTGTGTGGTTGATAGCCCGCGTCGCAGGCCGCCCGCGATGCGCCAACCGCGCCGTCGAGCACTTCCGCCAGCTCGTAGATGATCTTGAAGTTTTCCTCCGATTTGAGCGAGCGACCGCCGGAAACGATGACATCCGCTTCGGTGACATCCTTGATCCCCGAGCTCGTGGATACGACCTCTTTGCAGGTAAGACATTTGGCACTGTCAGGCAGCGCGAACGCAACCGAAACCACCTCGGCCGATGCGCCGGCCTGCGGCTCGCCTGCGGCATGAACATTCGAGCGAATCGTGGCCATCTGAAGGCGATCGCCGGCCAGCCGGAACTTGGCCGCCAGCTTGCCGGCGTACATCGTTTTCGTGGCAACGAACCGATCCCCCTCCAGCGCAAGGTCAATACAGTCCACCGCCAATGCCGCGTGCTTACGCGCCGCGACGCGCGAGGCCAGATCCCGCCCCATGAAGGTGGTCGGCACCAGCACAAGCCGCGGATCGGCCGCGTCGATCGCGGCGGTAAGCGCGGCGGCATAGGGCATCGAGCGGTAATGCATTAACTCGCCGTCGTCCACGGTGAATACGCGCGAAGCGCCGTACGACGCAATTTCATCGGTCAACCCGCCGACACCTTGGCCTACGACACAGGCCTCGGCCTGGCCGCCGATCGTCTTGGCCAGTTCGCCAGCCAAACTCAGCAATTGATATGAAGCGGGGAGTACGTTCCCGCCGCGCTGTTCGATAAATACGAGTACGTTTTTGGTCATGGTGCTACACCCGTCGCCTAGACGACTTTGGCCTCCTCTCGCAAGAGCCTGACCAATTCCTTGGCCATGTCCTCCGGCTCCCCCTCGACAAATCGGCATTCAGCTCGTGGCGGCGGCGGCGCGATGGACTCAAAGTGGGTGGCCGTCTTGAGGGATTCGTCCACCGAAAGATCGGAGGTGGTCAATACCTTGATGGGCTTCTTCTTGGCCTTCATCAGATTGGGCAGCGACGGATAACGCGGCTCAACCAGACCCTTTTCGATCGTCAGCAAGGCAGGTAGCGACCCTGCGAGGATTTCCTCCGCCCCTTCGATGCGGCGCCGCGCCGTAAACGTTGTTCCGTCGTCGGCGAACTCAAGTCCGGTGACCGCGCCGACGTGGGGTATGCCCAAGAACTCCGCCACGGCCGGCCCGATGGCTCCGCTGTCCAAGTCGATGTTGTTCTTGCCACAAAGGACAAGGTCAAAGCCCGCCTCGTCGAGCTTTGCGGCCTCGGCAAGCACCGCGGCCGCAAACACCTCATTGAGCGATTCGAGGGCAGGATCATTGATGTGAACGCCGCTGTCGGCGCCCATCGCCAGGGCGATGCGGACCGTTTCGCCCGCCTTGTCGCCGCCGAGGGTCATGGCCACGATTTCGCTGACGTCCTGGCCTTGCTCGCGGAGCTGGAGCGCCAACTCCACGCCGAATTC
>JBHHUB010000062.1:0-19896 GCA_046753625.1 Phycisphaerae bacterium
AAAGTTTCAAGGGGTCAATCCGCGTCATACGCCCATGAAGATTTTTCCGGCCGTGCACTATTTGATGGGCGGCTTGTGGGTGGATTACGAGCGTTGCGACAAGACGGGGGGCATGGTCCACGGCTCGCCGCGCAATCACCACAGCAACGTCCCCGGGCTCTTCGTGATCGGGGAAGCGGACTATCAGTACCACGGCGGCAATCGGCTCGGCGCCAATTCGTTGTTGAGTTGCATTTTTACGGGCCTGTTCGTCGCACCCACGATTCAAAACTGGCTGCACGCCCTGCCCGAGGGGTCCGCCGGAGATCAGCCCACCACCCTGTACGATAAGGCCGTGGCATCACACGCCCAAGCCGCGGATACCCTGATTCAGTCGTCGGGCCAGGAGAACCCCTACCGCCTTCATCAGGAACTCGGCGACGTCATGACGCGCAACGTCACGGTGGTGCGCAACAACAAGGATTTGCGGGCGTCGCTGGACCGAATCGACGAGTTGGAGGAGCGGTACAAGCACATCTCGCTTTCGGACAAAGGGAATTGGACGAATCAGAATCTAAGCTTGGCCCGGGCGCTGGGCGATATGATTACCATGGCGCGCGTGATCGCCCTGGGTGCATTGAAGCGCGACGAATGCCGCGGCGTGCACTACAAGCCGGAATTCCAGATCAAGCCGCCCGATGCGGAGGATTATGACGGGCTCCACAGGCAAGCGGTGCAGTGGTGCACGGAATTCCGCGACAAGAACAAAAAGTGGCTGAAAACGACCGTGGCCCAATGCGGACCGGACGGCCCCACGATTACCTACGAAGCGGTCGATACCAGTTTGATCCACCCCCGTCCCAGAACCTACGGACTCGAGGGGGCGGAGATCATCGAGGACGTTTGGAAAGAAATGGACGTAGGCGAGGAGGGGCCGAGCAACGCTGCGCCGACGACCGTTTAGATTGCCGATTGTCTTGGGATAAGCCTTCTTCGGATTGGCGACATGGATTTACGATGCGCTCGAAAGGTGGGTCATGTCACGCACCATTAACGTGAGAATACTTCGACAGGAAGATCCGGTCCACGGCTCCCATTGGGAAAGCTTTGCCGTTGAGTACGAACCGGGCATGAACATGACGACGGTGCTCCAGCGGATCGCCGCCAGGCCGATCAACTGTGACCAGGAGCCGACCACCCCCGTGGCTTACGACGCCTGCTGCCTGGAGGAGGTATGCGGCGCATGCACCATGCGCATCAACGGACGCGTACGCCAGGCCTGCTCGACCCTCGTGGACAGCATTCTTCAGGATTCCAGCGGAGCGATTGAAGTTCAGCCGATGAGCAAGTTTCCCGTCGTCCGCGACTTGGTCGTCGATCGAAGCGCCATGTTTGAATCGCTCAAACGGGTTAAGGCGTGGATTCGGGTAGACGGGTACTACGCGATGGGCCCCGGGCCGAGACAGTTGGAAGCGGACCAGGAGCAAGCCTACCCCTTGTCGCGATGCATGACCTGCGGCTGCTGCGTCGAAGCCTGCCCGCAGTTCAACGACCAATCATCGTTTATCGGACCGGCCGCCATATCCCAAGCGATGCTCTTCAACGTGCACCCCACCGGCCGGGTCGACGCCGACAAGCGATTGGACGTCCTGAGCCGCCCCGGGGGCATTGTCGACTGCGGCAACAGTCAGAATTGCGTCAAGGTCTGCCCCAAGGAAATCCCCCTGACCGACTCAATCGCGAAAGCCGGCCGCGACACGACTTTGTACAAGACCAAGCAGTGGTTCGGCCGGTAGCCAAGCTATCATCATTCGCATGAATAGCCGATCCAACAGGCGGACAGCGCCATGCGCTCAGGCCGCACCCAGGCGCGGCATCTACTCGCAGGAAAACGCTACGCAACCAGAGAGGAACCCGCGGCGATGAAGACTTTACGATCCTTGTGTCTTGGCATGGCACTTTGGAGCACCACTCTTGCGGCCGAAGCGCCGGTCGACGTGAAGAATCCGCCACAGGGGCGGTTCAGCGACGAATGGCTCGAACTGCACCTGATGGGCGGCAAGGTTGGTTACGCCCACAGCACCATGAACCGCGATGGCGACACGATTACCACCGCGATGGACATGTTTATGCGCATGGGGCGCGTGGATCAACCGATTACGATTGAAATGACGCAATCCACAAAGGAATATCTCAATGGCCAGCCGATCGCTTTTTCGACACAAATGCAAGCCGGCGCCATGTCCACCAAGATGCGCGGCACCATCCAAGACGCGAAGGTAACAATCGTCACCTCCCAATTCGGCATGGACCAGACGCAGATCTTCGATTTCAAGCCCGGCTGGATCATGTCGTGGGGCTTGTATCGCGAAAGCATGCTGAAAGGCTTTACACCCGGAACCGAGTATGTGTTGAAAACCTACGCACCGGATCTGCGCTTGGATGGACCGGTCGACGTGACCACCGTTGTCGGCGATTGGGAAACATTCGAACACGAGGGTCTTCGGCGCGGCCAGAGGGTAACGGCCAAGATGGCGGCACCCATTGGTGAGCTCGAGATGACCACCTGGGTCGACGCGAACGGCGTGCCGCTGAAAATGGCCGTTCCCGCTCCGGGCCTGGGCGATATGGTGATGTACGCCACCGATCAGGCGTCGGCGTTGGCCGACTTCGTACCGCCGGAGCTGTTCATGACCAGCACGGTGAAGGCCGATCGGAAGCTGGACTACAAGCATATCCATCAGATCAAGTTTACGATGCGCCCGAAGAAACAGGGCGCCAAGCTCGGCAGTCTTCCCGACACCGGCATGCAGTCGGTGCATCCCGGCCCCAACGGAGCGTCGACGATCGTCGTTCGCCGGCAGGATCACCACAAACCAACGCACGCCGCACCCGTAACGAACGCCGACATGTCGGAGTTTCTATCGCCCAACCTGATGATCAACACCAAAGATCCCCAACTCATCGAGCTGGCCCATCGGGCCGCCGGTAACGAAAAGGACCCCTACAAGCTCGCCGACAGACTTCGGCGTTTTGTGACCGACTACATCACCGAGAAAAACCTTACGGTCGCCTTTGCCACAGCCAGCGAAGTGTGTCGGATGCGGGAGGGCGACTGCAGCGAGCATGGCATTCTGCTCGCCGCACTGGGCAGGATCAACGGCCTGCCGTCGCGTGTGGTTGCGGGGCTGGCCTATGTGCCGCTGTTCGGGCAGCAGCAGGACATCTTCGGCTATCACATGTGGACCGAGTTTTACATCGATCACCGGTGGGTCAACGTGGACGCCGCCCTGCGCGAGACCCAGTGCAACCCGGCGCGGATCGCCATGGCCACATCTTCCCTCAAGAACGCAGGCATGGCCGACTTGAGCCTCCCCCTGCTTAAGAAGATCGGTGCCATCGACTTGCAAGTCATCGAGATCGACGGCCACCCCGTCCAACTCGCCGCAGACCGCGACCGGTAACGGGAGCGCCCGGACCGCCGCCACCTATGGGATGAGCTCTTCAGGGGGCGTCAGACTCCCGGGGGCTTGGACGCCGCTGTGTGCAGGGTCGCAGGCTCCGCTCGGGCGTGGACAAGCCCCTCGGATTTGGTATAATGCCATGCTGAGGTACGCTTAAGGTGTGCGGTCGCCGCGCGCCTGACTGCCCGTCGCTTGTTCGACGGCTTGGTTCATCGTTAGGGGAAACGCCATGACCACACGTCGCGAATTTCTCGGGCGAGGTTTTTCTGCGGTCGCGGCCGGATTGGCCGTGAACTCGAGCTGGGCGTTGCCCCTGTTCAAGACGGCTTCCCGAGGCACGAGATCACAAGGCGTACGCGGCCCATCGCTGGCGGGAGATTCGGCGCCCGTTGCGCCGATCGCCTTGAGTCCCGATTCCATGGT
The DNA here is from genome assembly GCA_046753625.1 of Phycisphaerae bacterium. Lineage (GTDB taxonomy): Bacteria > Planctomycetota > Phycisphaerae > UBA1845 > UBA1845 > JADFOB01. The sequence goes on from JBHHUB010000062.1 coordinate 3,867, forward strand.
CGTCGACGGCATCCGTTTCGCACGCTGGTTCACCGGCGATGACTTCCCCGAAATCGGTGCCGCGCACCTGCCCATTCCGCCTTTTGTCGCGCCGTATACCGCCGCGGACCTGCCCGTGCCCTCCGAAACGGTGGATGTATGTGTCGTTGGGGGCGGTCTTTCCGGCCTGTCGGCCGCGTACATGTTGCGCGATTTTCGACCGGTATTGCTGGATCCACACCAACGCTTCGGCGGCAACGCCCGCGGAGAGGATTGGGCGGGCAACAAATATTCGCTCGGTTCCGCCTACGTCATCACGCCGGATCCCGGTTCCTATCTTGAAGAACTCTACACCGAACTGGGGCTGGATCAGGTCTTTCGCATCAGCGGCCCGCCCGATCCCATCGCCGTGCACGGCAGAATCATCGAGGATTTTTGGACCGCCGGTGGCTCCGGAAAGCTTTCCGACGCCGCGGCGTTCGCCGATTATGCCGGCGTGGTCAATTTCATGGCGGACGACAGCTATCCTGACATACCCTTCGACACCGGCGATCCCGACAACGAATGGATCGTTGATCTGGACCGAACAACCTTCAAGCAAGACCTTCAGAGTCGCATGACCCACGACATCCCACCCTTGCTGGAGCAGGCGGTTCAGGCGTATTGCTTTTCTTCCTTTGGGGCGCGGTGGGATGAGATATCGGCCGCCGCCGGATGGAATTTCCTTGCGGCGGAAGAATTTGATCGTTGGGTGTTTCCCGGTGGTGTCTCCTATATGGCCCAGATGTTCTGGCGAGAACTACGCCGCATCGAGTTGGACCGGCCGGGGATTGGTGGGCCGATGCTGCGCAACAGGAGTCTGGTTGTCGACGTTCGGCTCGTTGGCGATCTGGTACAAGTGACCTACGTCGATGGCAAAGGGACGCTGCAATCGCTGCTCGCGCGGCGTGTGGTGATGGCGTGTCCCAAGTTTGTGTGCAAGCGCATCATGCACGGGATCGAAACGGCGGACCATGCGAAGTTTTCGGCGATGGCGACCTTGCAGTACACGGCCTACTTGATCGCCAACGTCCTGTTGGACCGCCAACTCGATTCGGACTTTTACGACATTTTTCTGCTTAACGATGATGCACAGCCGCCTTCACCGGATGGTGACAACTGCGCGACGCGTCCGGTGGCGGACTTGCTCAACGGCGATTACACCGATCCAAACGGCACGCCACGCTCGGTACTCACATTGTATTGGCCCGTGCCCGGGCATTGGATGCGCTATTGCATGGCCTATGATTCACCCTATGAGCGGTTTACACAGAAGATTCTTGCCCAAATCGACGGGATTCTCGGGGTGGTCGGAGCCGATCGAAGCGACATCGCTCAAATCCGTTTGAGCCGTTGGGGCCACGCCCTACCCGTGGCCGCGCCCAACCTCATCGCCGAGGGGATCGTCGATCACCTTCGCAGACCCTTCGAAGGCAAAGTGTATTTCGTCAACCAGGACAACTGGGCACTTCCCGCCGTTGAGAATTCCCTCCTAGACGCCCGCACCATGACGGACCAAGTCCGCGAAGATTTGTAGTGCGTTCCGGATGGCGGGCCACGGCGTGAAACGTCCGCCGACTCAGGAACGACTCATAGGCGACCCTTCCCGCCTGCGCTACCGGGCATTGGTTCGCCCGCAACACACCTGATCGATAGACCGGTAATCTATCGGCTTATCCTGCTGAAACCGCCCTGACGTTCCGGGCCGATCGTGGCCGCGCTTGGTTGTACGACATCTCTGAGCGGACCTGCCCTGGTTCTCGGACGAACCCCCGTCGTCCGCTTCAAGACGCCCGCGTTCGAACGCGTGCGCGGCGTGTTGCCTTCGCCCTGACCGAACGGTTCGTGACCGCGTCATTAGAAAGAATTCCGCTTTTGTCGTTTGCTTCGCGGCGGATCGTATTGAAATCTTAGCTCCGGACGGAGGTGGTGGGTCGTAACTGGGGCTTCGACACACCACGCGGATTGCCGTCGATGAGCTGGCACGCGATCAGCGAAATCGGCGAAGGCGTCGGTGTGATCCGTTGCGCCGCACGCCAGGGGGATTCCCATCCGTCGGGGGTTTCCGCGGTGTTGAAAAGCGAAGACCGCCTTTTGGCAAGGTGGTTGTTCTCGGACGCGTTTTTTGCAGGAGAGAATGAAATGGTTAGACGACTGTTCATGCCGGTTTCGGCCATGGCGGTGGCGGTGTGCTGTGGATGCGCGTCAACCCACCATCGTGATGCCTTCATGGCGGATGCGCAAGTATCCGTCCGGTTTGTAGTCTCACCGACGCCCACGTCGTTTACTGAGGCGTCGTCCGACGCGGCCGGCCCGCGACTGGTCTCGGATGTTTTGGGTGGCGGAATGGCCGACGAGCCGGTTTGGAGTTCGGCGGGTGGGCCTGAGCCGAGCCCCTACCATGTGGTGCTTTGGGGCGGTGCGTACGGCGGGGCCAACGTCACCAACGCCGCGGTTGCCCTGCCTTCGGGCCCTTATGTGTTTGGGTTGTTCGATCAGGAACTCGGCGCGGCCTACCAGGGCTGGATCAACGTCAATCACCCCGGTGATGACCTCGTCAGCGTCCTGACGTCCTGGCGCGATGCGGTGAAAGAGCAGAAGCAGTGGCTTGGCTTCGACCAGAAAATCGGGGGGGCGTTCAACAGCCCCAGCCATCGTCCTTTCAAGACGTTCCAGAAGCAGATCAAGAGCCTCAACCGCCTTCAGCGGCGCATCGAGCGTGCCCTGGCAGCGGAGAAGAAAGACGTCGCGCGGCGCAACAAGGATCAGGCCAGATTCCTCGAAAGCGCCGATGTCCTGCTGATGCCGGGCACGGGTGATTTCTTCCGGCCTGCGACACGTCCGGCGTTCGCTGATGCCGAACTTGCTTCCATTCGCGACGGCAACCCGCTAACCAAGGTCGTCCTGATTGCGGATTACAACGCCACGAAGGAAAAGCTGCGTCGCGTAAACGAGCTTCGCGAGGATTTGGAGCGCGGTCGTGAGGTATTCATCGAAGAGGGCAAGCGACTCAAGCGCCTCAAGGGCTACTATGCCATCACCAACCACCTCTACAACAACAACAAGAAATTCATCGAATGCGAGCGGCGTCTGCAGGAAGTACGCGGCTTGATTGCGCAGGCCGATCGACAGATCAAAGAGCACCGGCAACGCTGCCGGGCGCTGACGTTCATCGCAGCGCTGTTTTCCTCGGATGATGCCACCGGGGCCTTCGGCGATGACATGCGGATGCTCCAGCGCCGGCGGATCGTGCTCGAAGAGCACCAGCGTCGGTTTGATCTGAAACTCGCCGCGGTGGATCCCAAGAGCCCCAAGCGCGCCGCGGTTCAGCGTGATCGTCAGGAGGCTATCGCGCGGATCGAAGCCATCGACAAGGAACTGGCCGACATCGTAGACGCCAGAGTCGCCCTGGCGACGCTGAAGGACTCCACGTCCATCATTCATCGCTATGGCACGGCGCGGATCATGACCGCCGCGCTGATGGATCGCACGATCCCCGATTACCTCGTCGATGCCATCGAGCGCGAAGCGCTCATGACGGTGCGTCTGCAGGAAACGGATTCGCTCTACACACCGACCAAGACGGTCACAACCGGTTACATCACCTCGCCGGTTATGGCGACCGGCTCGTCGCCGAGTTTCTTCGGCCAGGACAGCGGCAACGGCCAGAGCTTCAGCAACGGCAGCAGCCATGGCAGCGGCTTCAGCAGCGCCAATGCCAAGTCTGAACCCAAGCCCAAGCCTAAACCCAAGGCCAAGAAGGCCGGGTGGTGGTGCCAGTAGGCGACCATCGGCCTTGAGGGTCTCGGCAGGGAAGAGCGATGCTCTTCCGGATTGCGGTAGAAGCGCCGCCCACCGCGGGCGGCGCTTTTCCCATTGGCACCTCACACCTCGCGGCCGACGTTGGCCCGAGGCTGAATCGCAAGAAAGACAAGGGGGGGGCATGGGAAGCGCTATCCGCAGTCGGTGGCCGGGCTTAGCTATGGTGTGCGCAACGTACGTTGCGCTGGGCGGCTGCGGGCTACTTCGTCGTGAGCCGCCGGTCCGCAAAGACGACTCCGAGACGCGCCCCACCCTTTCCAGCAACGTGCTGCCCACCCGCCACTTTGAGCTCAAGACTGAATCGGCGGCGGCATTGGCACGGCGGGATCCCCGGGCGCTCCTGCGTCGAGCGCTTGACCATTATGACCGGGAGATTCGCGACTACACCTGCACGTTTTCGCGGCGGGAACGGGTTCATGGCCGGCTTTCCAAGCAGCAGGTGATCCACGTCCGATTCCGCGAGAAGCCCTACAGCGTGCGCATGTTATGGGTGCGTAACGCCAAACGCGCGCGCCGCGCGCTGTACGTCGAAGGGCGCCACCGGGGGTCGGGCGGGCAGGAACTGTTCATCGTCGATCCCGCCGGTGCGATCGCCCGAGCGCTCTTCGGCACCGTGGCCATACCCGTGCACGGCAAACGGGCCACCGCCTCAAGCCGCCACACCATCGATCAATTCGGATTTCGTTGGACGCTCCGCAGAATCCTGCAGGTCAACGAAAAGGCGGATCGCGCCGGTGTTCTGGGCCTGCGCTTCGCTGGCGAAGGGTCGATTAACGGCCGGCCCACCTTCATCCTCGAGCGATACCTACCTGAAGCCAACCCGGCGTACGATAACGCGTTCTTGGTGCTGCACTTGGATCAGACGTGGTTGATCCCACTTTCGGTTCGCGCCTACGCCGACCACAAGGGCTCCGTGCTCAACGAGGCGTACACCTACAGCGCCGTGCATCTGAATCCGGGACTCGGCGAGGCCTCATTCCTTCCGTGCTGCGGCAAGAGCCACAAGGTTCCGTAACCCGACCCTAACACGCCGGCCCGCTTCAGAGCGGGTGCCCCACCTCCTTTTTGGAGGTGGGGGAGCCGATGATGGTGTTCGACTGACGCCTGCGCTTGCCGCCGATCCAAGCTTTCGTGCTCTGGCATCCGTGTTGGACGGCCTTGAAATCCTGGTGGCCACGAGATCATCGGCTCCCCATGTCCAAAAGGACATGATTCCATGAAAGAGGGGCACCCGCGCCATCCCGGGGCATTCTACCGCGGGCGGTTCCTGGATCGCTGATCGGTATCGACGGTTTGGAAGTGGAACGAGCCAATCGGGAGATTGGCGGTCCGAGGGTCCGCAGGCTTGCGCCAGCGGCTCTGATTCGGCTTACGCATCCCTGGGGAAAGGTAACGGGTCAAGAATGGTATACGGTTCTACAGGCTGGTTGCTACTTGGGTCCATTTGTGGAAAGGTACGCGGGTTGCACCGCCAACCCGAACCACGGAGAGGACGCACGCCCCGCCATGATCGATCTGGACGCACCCCAAACGCTTCGCATCACCTGCGCGCCCGGACTGGCCCCTTACCTTGCGCAGGAGATCGAAGCGCTGGGCCTGACCGTCGCGTCGGCGCATTTGACGGGCGTGGAACTCCCCGCCTCGCTGCGCGACGCCATGCGGTTGAATCTCTTCCTGCGCACCGGACTGAACGTGCTCTGCCTGATCGACGACTTCACCTGCGTCGACCCTGATGCGCTGTATCGGGCCGCCAACGCGCTGCCCTGGGAGGAAATGATCGCACCCGATGAGTACGTCAGCGTGGTCTCAAGCGTCAACACACCGACCATCAACGACTGGCGCTTCGCTAGCCTTAAGCTTAAAGACGCAATCGTTGATCGTGTCGCAGCCGCAGTGGGGCGCCGGCCGGATTCCGGTCCGCGTCGGGATCGTGTCGTCGTTCATCTGTACTGGCACGGTGATCGCTGCCGGCTCTACCTGAACACCTCCGGACAAAAACTCGCCGATCGCAATTACCGTAAAATTCCCCACACCGCCCCAATGCAGGAAACACTGGCGGCGGCGGTGGTCCTGGCTACCGGGTATGAGGGATCCATGCCGCTGGTCAACCCCATGTGCGGCAGTGGAACCCTGGCTATCGAGGCCGCGCTTATTGCATCGGGGCGTCCGCCCGGATTGCTGCGCAGCAACTTCGGATTCCAGCATATCAAGGGCTTCGACGCGAACGCGTGGCGCAGCCTGCGCATCGCGGCAAAGAAAGTTCGCAACAAGACCGCCCCCGCGCCGATCCTGGCCACCGACCTGGACGAAAGCGCCGTTTGGGCGGCCCGAAAGAATGCCGAGACCGCGGGCGTCCATCACCTGATCCAATTCGACGTGTGTGATTTCGCGGCCACCAACATGCCAACCGAACCGGGGATCGTCCTGCTCAATCCGGAGTACGGTGAGCGGCTCGGGCGCGTCTGGGAATTGGAGCAAACCTACAAGCGAATGGGCGACTTCTTCAAACAGAAATGCCCGGCGTGGACCGGGTACATTTTCACCGGCAACCTGGATTTGGCGAAAAAGGTCGGCTTGAAGGTGAGTCGGCGCTTGGAGTTCTTCAACGCCAAGATCGAATGTCGGTTGCTCAAATACGAACTCTACGAAGGCACGCGCCGCACGACGCAACCCCGAGCGTAAGGGTATGGACGCGTTCTCCACGGCGCAGACAATCAGGACATGGTTTTGCAAACGCACCATGGGATCGGCGCTGTGACCGGCCGTGGTGACGTTGGAATGAGGATCGTCATGAGTGATCACCGTCCGCGTCGGATCGATCGTCGGCAAGTGGCTCAATTCGGGATGGCGCTGGCGGTGGCATGGCTGGCCGCGGCGCCGGCCGCCGCCGAAAAGCCGCTTGCGAATCCTTCGAGCGGTGTGCCCGCTGAATGGTTGACCGACACCGAGCGATCTGGTTTTACGACAACACCGCGGTATGACGAAACCGTGGCCTATTGCCAACGGCTGGCCGCCGCCTCGCCGTGGGTCAACTATCAGGTATACGGCTTGAGCCCCCGGTTGCGACCGCTGCCGCTCGTCGTGGTTTCCAAGGAGCAGGTCTTTTACCCGAGCCAATTGTCCGGCAGCAACAAGCTCGTGGTGATGATTCAAAACTGCATCCACGCCGGAGAATGCGAAGGCAAGGATGCCTCGATGATGCTGATTCGCGATATCGCCGTCACGAAAAAGCTCGAGCATCTTCTCGATCACGTCAACCTCGTGGTCGTGCCCATCTTCAACGTGGACGGCCACGAGCGATTCGGACCCTACAACCGCATCAACCAGAACGGCCCCAAGGAAATGGGCTGGCGCGTTACGTCGAAGAACCTCAACCTCAATCGCGACTACCTCAAGGCCGACGCGCCGGAGATGCGAGCCTTGCTGGAGCTGTGGAACGGCTGGCGGCCGCACCTGCATTTTGACACGCACACGACCGACGGCGGCGACTGGCAGTACGACGTCACCTTTGCGTACGGCGCGAATCAGGCGGCCGATCCCGCAATTGCTGACTGGCTGATGCATGCCTGGCATCCCCACGTCGTCCCCACCATGGAAGCGGACGGCCACATTACGATGCCCTACTTCAACCTCGTCGATTCGAAGAACCCGGCCCAAGGGATCGCGTCCGGCGGCTTCGCGCCGCGGTTTTCCACCGGATATTTCGCCATCCGCAATCGCCCGTCGATTCTGGTGGAAACCCACATGCTCAAGCCGTACCGAACGCGCGTTCTGGCCCAGTACAGCATTCTGCGCAACACGTTGGCATGGCTCAATCGCGATCCGCAATCGCTCAAGGATGCCGTGGATCGCGCCGACCGCGCTTCGGAGGCGCTCGGCCGCACCTACGATCCCGCTCGGCGCGTTACCCTAACGATTGAGCGCACCGACGACGCCGTGCCGTTCGTGTTCAAGGGTGTCTCGTTCACGACGGAAGAGAGCGAGGTTTCCGGTGTGCCGCGCATCATCTACGATGCCTCAAAGCCGATCGACATAGCCACGGTCTGGCACAACAAGACGCAGCCCGGCGTACAGATATGTCCACCGCTGGGGTACTTGGTCCCGGCGGAGTGGACGGAGGTGATCGACCGTGTTCGGTACCACGGATTGCAGGCGGCGAGGCTTGACGAGCCCGTTACGATGGCGGTCGAATCCTACCGGTTCAAGAACGTCACCTACGCCAAGGCACCATACGAAGGACGTTTTCGCGTGTCTTTTGACGTCGAGCCGATTCGTGAGTCGCGACATTACGCCGCCGGCTCATTGTACGTGCCGCTGGAACAGCGCGACGCGCGCGTGGTCATGCATCTGTTCGAGCCGCAGGCTCCGGACTCGCTCGTGTCCTGGGGGTTCTTCCATCCGATCTTCGAGCGCAAGGAATACGCCGAACATTACACGCTCGAAAAGCTCGCCAGGAAGATGCTGGCGAACGATCCATCGCTCAAACAGGAATTCGAGCAGAAGCTCGCCGCGGACAAGGAATTCGCCGCTGATCCGCGGGCGCGTTTGCTGTTCTTCTACCGCCGCTCACCCTATTGGGACCAAACCCAATACGTCTACCCCGTCGGCCGTGCCATCAAACCGCTTTCGGTTGAGTTGTATCCTATTTAGAGCTGTGTGCAGCCCAGCCGCCCTCGGCTGGGACTGATCCCGATGATGTCGGCGCAACCGGATCGCACCCGAGCGCGGGTGTGCCACAACGCACGCGAGGGCTGGCGCGCAACAGGACATGAAGCGGGTTGTCAGAAGAGCATGCGGACCAGGTAATCGATCCGGCCGGAGAACAGCAGCTTGCGGCCCGAGTACTGCATGATCCGTTGGATTTGCTCGCGGTAGGCAGGATTGTAACAGTGCTGGGGGCAATGTTTGCACGCGGGCTTGGGATCCATGGGGCAATGCATCCGCTTGACGCACGCGTGGGCCAGGAGCTTGGCGCATGTGGGACACAGGAGCAGTTCCTTCCCGAGCATCGCGGAGAGGTCCGGGCTCTTCAGAGCAAACGGCCGATCGGATTGGTCGGTGTGGTGATCCCGGCAGTACACGGATACGAACGTGGCCAACGTCCGCAGGTCGCTGCGCAGGCGTCGGTCGAGCGTCGTCGAGTCCCGATCCCGAATGACACATGGAAGATTCCGAACCATGTTCCCACCACCTGCGGCCTTGGACCTCACATCCCAGGGATCAGCACGGCCGGCCGACCCCTTCCATCATAGCCATCGGAAAGAAGCCCTGCAATTATTATACCATATCACCATGATCATAGCGTCTATCCGGACACTATCGAGCAAGGGGCCGCTTACTGCCTGCCAGGCAATAGTTTACGCCCGCCGCACGCAAGAAAAGCCGAACACGACCGCACTGCATGGGCCGTCGCGGGCCCGAGCGCCCGGCCGTCGAACCCGGATTCTGCCCAACGGTGGTGCGTAGAATGCCACATGCCGCAACCCCAGCAGTGTTGCAACCGCCTGGATACCGGCCGCAACGGGTCGATTATCGGGTGTTCGCCCGGACCGCCCCCTTGAAACAAGAAAAACTTGGACTCGGCCGATCCAGCGGATAAGATGGAGTGCTGTCATGACTGGAGCAAGACGGGCCATCTCCTTAGCTACCTTAATGGTGTTTCTCACGGCAGGCGTGGGTGTACCCGTTCCGCAGATTCAGTTTAAGGCCGCCGGCAGCTATCGCTGTCGTGGACACGCCTGCGGCTGCCTTACGGAACTCATGTGCCGAACCCGTTGCTGCTGTTTCAAACCCCAGGTCAAGGCTCCCGCGGGTTGCCACAAGTGCGCCCCAAGCACGCCATCTGCTCTTCTGCGGCTGCGGTCGCGGCGTCCCTCACTGGCACTGGTAATCCACTCCCTCGATTGCAAAGGTGGCGCGTACGCATGGCACACCATTCGCAACGCCGCGCCGCTCGACCTCCGTGCCGCTCGAACGCCGGCAACCACCAATCGTGGCCGGGTGCTTCCCGGTTGTTGGGATATGACTCCCCTTGCCTCCGTCCAACCTGACTCCCCTCCTCCCAAGCTCGCGTAGATCCTCGACATCGCCAACAGATGGGTTCCTGGGGCACGCGCAGCGTGGCGGCCATTCGCTGCGCCTGCGTGCGTGCTCCCACGAGGAGACGGTCGGACCGCCCCCTCGCGGCAACCCATCCCACCACGTGTTGAGGCACCAATCGAGAGTTTCTTCTCCGTTCTGACCGCAAGAGCCGCCCGAACTGCATGTCGCGGTGCCGGCGGATCCCCCGATTCGAGGCTCCGCCCTCGGTCGCTGGGCTCGTGGTCCACGTCGCCGGTAGCCCGCTGGCTGCTCATGCGACACCACGATGGCGGTCAAACCCTGTAGAGCACGCGTCACGCGTCGCCTGCGCTTGTCAAGGCCTCGACCTGAAAAGGTTGCACCAAGCGAATACGACGGTACCAGCGTGGTTATGAGAAAGGAGGTATGCCTTGAACAAGGCTAATGCGATTGTCGCAGCGATCGCGATGGTGATCTGCGCTGCCGCTGCCGATGTGCGGGCGTGTCCGCTGTGCAAGACCGGTTCACCGAGCCGTGTTCATGTCGCCGACTCGCCCGGGGATGCGGTCGAATCGACGCGTAACAACGGCTCGTTTCTTCCGGCAGGCCGGTTCCATCTCGACCTGACGGCCGAGTATCGGAAGTGGGACGTGATCGATCCCCTACAGGCCGTGCTGATGGACCGGCAGGGCAAGCATGTGCACGACTTCAGCCAGGAATGGTTCTACCACGTCACGCTCACCTATGCGGCGACGGACGACGTCGAGCTGTCGGTCAGTGTACCGTTTCGCGACCTGACCAGCGTGTTCATCGACGATTCACGCCCGGCCCTTGTCGGTTCGCACGACAAAGGATCGTCCGGGCTCGGCGACGTGGAGTTGGGTGCGCGTTGGCGCTTCTTGCGGGATCCCGTGGAGCTGTACCTCATCACGGGTGTGGGTATCCCAACCGGTGATACGCACAACCGGGATCGACTGGGGCGGCGGTTTGAATCGGAGTTTCAGCCGGGCAGTGGCGGGTGGAGCACGACCGTGGGGCTTGGGATTGCCCAACAATGGGGCCCGTGGTCCGCGCATTTGGAAGCCCAGCACACGCTGCGTTTTGAGGGCGAGCGGGACTACGAATTCGGCGATTCTACGCAGCTCTCGTTGGGTGGATCGTACCAACTCCCGCCGCGCGAAGGCCGGCCCAATGTCGTCTTGCTCGGCGACCTGTTGGCGCAGTTCAACGAGCCCGACGTGGACCGCGGGGCGATCCAAGGCGGGCACCGAGCCAAACTGCTGTTTCTGGTGCCCGGGCTCGCCCTGCAATGGGCCGAAGGCGTGACGGTCAGCGTCACGGCACCGATCCCCATTTATCAGGATTGGGCGTTGCATCAGGAAATCGATTATTCGATTCGCTTTAGTATTGGATTCTCTTTTTGACGGAAAGGAGGTGGCATGATAGTGTCACATTCCCGCCGGCTCCGTTGGGCCGGCTTGATCGTGTTGGTGGGTGCTACGCTGCCGGTGGGGTGCGTTCAAGGCGTATTCCGCGAGGCGCAGTTCGGCGTCCTCGATGGTGTAAACTCGTTTGTTGCCGACGGCGTGGTTGCCGTGCTGACGGCATGGACCCCGTTTTTGACTGCGGCCTGAGGGCCGCTTGAGTAGGAGTACTGCGATGAATTGGAAACGATTGAGAAAGGTGGCTTGTATGTTGGCCATCGCCGCCGGGTTGTTCAATCTGCCGGCTTATGTGCTGGCCCATCATGACGAGGGCGGCGCCGGCGAAACCCAAACGGATGCCGGCTTGCTGTTCAGCGTGCCCGGCTGCCAGGCAGCGGACACGGGCCTGGAAACGCTGTAAGGCGCATCCCACGCGTGGATGCGTCTCCATGCGTCCAAGGTGTGTTTGCGGGGACGGCGTAGTCTGGTTCCACGGCCAGGCCGCGCCGCCTCCTCGCCAATCCGGCCGGCGTCAAAGCGCAGGCGGCGTCGGTCGTATTGCGCGCACCGCCATTGGCCGCGGTGCGCTCGTTGGCCCTGCAAGCGTGGTCGCTACCGCCACCGGATAACCCCTCGGACCCACGGATCGAGGGGGGCTCGAGGGACACGGCTCGGCGGACCCGGACATCAACCGTGACCGGGGGCTAGTTTCGTATAACCTGCTCGCCCTGCTCCACATCCGTACGACGCAACCCCCGATAGATTCGCCCGGCCTTGCGTGCCTGCTCCATCCCAGGGGGCACGGGAAACGCTTTGGCCACCGACCAGGGCGGGTCTTGGCTCTTGGCGAGCTTCTCAAAATAGGCGCGCAGGACGTCGTTGACTTCCTGACGCTGCTCCAGCGGAAGCGCCCGCCATAGCGATGCCTTGTACAGCGGCGCGATGCGCGGGGATCGAATAAACGATTCAATCTGATCATCCAGAAGAATTCGGAACGGCTGCAGCTTGCGGCGGTCGTTGATGTCGATCTTTGTATCTTTCATCCACTGGTTGTAGGAGAGCCGTCCCCGCTTGAGCGCCCGCACCGCCGCCTTCCGTTCGCCGACGCTGTAATGCTTTAGTGCCCGATCGATGAAGTTGCGAACGATCCCGTTGATGGCCGTGTACGTCAACAGGCGTTCCTTGATCCCCGACGCAATAAAGGCATCGAGCGTAACCAGGTACCGCTCCTGCGTGGATCCGTCCGGATGGGGATTGTTTTCGCGCAGCCAGGCGAACAGGTTTTCCGCCAGCTCCAGGTTTTGCTCACCGCCTTCAAGGTATAGCAGCTCGATCCACGTGTGCATGTTCGTCACGAGCCCGTTCATGTAGTTCGGCCCCGGCGTACCTTCTCGAAACTGGGGATGGTCGCCGAAGTGCTTCTTGCCGAGCCGAAGATACGTGTCGAACAGGTACGGGATAAAGCGTGTGTCCGGCGTCTGCCCGAGGTACGACGCGAAGGGATCGTCGAAGTTCGGCCGCAGCACCATCTTCCCGCGCGTAACCATGCTTTGAAGCGCGAAGAACACCAGGCGCGCGTTGTTCATCACGTCGCTGAGGTTCGAGGCTTCGTGCCCCTCGGTCATGCGCTCCCCCATGCTGGACCAGTAGAGACTGTGCGCGAACCCGTTCCGCCAATCCAGCGGCCCGTATTGATTCACCATGAGATCCAGCATCCAATCGAGATCCAGCCGCAAGCGGCGACGCAACACATCCGAGCGCACGGCCGCCAGCAGTCGATCCAGAGGCTCCGCCAGATCCGGGTCCATCAGCAGGTCCATGCGGGCTTTGCGCTGCCGATCCTCCCTGAAGGGTTCGGCCAGCAGAGATTCAACCTGAAGCTCCGGGCGCAGATTCCGCGCTACGAACTCCAAGAGCGTGTCATCCTTGATGCGCAAACCGACGCCCTCAAGACGCGACGCCACCATCGCGATGCGCTCATCACGTTCAATGAAGGCCTCCAAGTCGCGGGGGGCGTCTACGATTTTCCGGAACCAGTCGAAGTACTCCTTGTCGGTCAGCACAACGGGTGGCGGGCCGAGTATCCGCTCCATTTGGACGGCGAGGGCCTTCTTGTAATCGAGATGGTGATCGTCCAGATAGCCCCCGACCTTGTTCCAGTAGATCCAGGTGAGTTCTTTGTAGAGCGTGACCGACCTGGGGTTGTAGGGGATCCCCTCATCGCGCAGGATCTTGATGCCGTTTTCCACCCACTGCCAGCGTGCTTCGGGGGTGTATTGCATCACCGATATGTTGTAGGCCATGTTCCACGCGGCGTTCGCCCACACCTTGGCAAACCGCGGCGCCAGCTTGCAGACGGTCTTGTGCAGCTCCAGCGCCTCGTAGGTCTTGCCTTGCTCCTTGAGCCGTTCCGCGCGAATCGACGCCCAATCGATGGCCAGCGCCCGAAAGGTGCCGAGCTTGCCGAGCAGCGCGATGTCCGGCGGCAAACCCGCGATCGTCGAAGAATCCACGACCAACTGCTTCTCTTTCCGGATCCGATTCATCGGACCGACCAGGAACCCCGCGCCGACCAGGCACGCCAGCACCACCCCGCCTCCGAGCGCCTGTACGGTCCACTCGCGCCGCTTCGCGGTCAGGCGATCCTGAAGATGCTTCGGCAACGTGGCTCGGGGCAGTTCGGTCACGGACAGTCCTCTTTACGCCCACCGGCGACGTGTTGTTACAACGATATTTCCGCTACCTCGCGCCGATGAAACAGCAGCATCGCCAGGCCCAGGACGAGCATGGTCTTCAGCAGCGCCAGATCCCCCACCGCTTGCAACACCCAAACCAAGCTTACGTTGCGACCCGCGACAAAGGTTTCCACCGCATCGTACCGGGCAAAATCGGGAACCGCCCACTGCAGGCCGTTGAACATCAGGCCAAACACATGCAGGAAGAACTCCTTGGCGGAATCAAAAATGCCGGCATGGGCATCGCCCGCGAACTCCAACGATTCTGCGATAAACGCCCGTGCGCCGGCCAACACGTATACCGTAAACGAGGTCAAACACGCCACGGGAAAGGAAAACGCGGTGGTCATCAAGATGGCGACGGCCGCCAAGAACATCAGCTTGCACATCATCAGCGTGATCAGCCGGACCATGTTCGCGCCGAAGGATCCGACCACAAAAAGCAGTTCCGGACCGTCCGCCGCGCGAAACTCAATGATATTGCGAAAGACCGGCTCGCCCGGGTAGGTGTTTTGATTGTAAAACGTCACCTTAAGCGTTTGATCCGGCGCCATGGCATCCGCGGGGAAACGAATGACATGATTGCGATCGATGACGTGCCGCGTCGGGATATCGTAAACCGATGCCCCCTTCATGGCATCGCCAAACGACCACCAGGCGCGAAAGATTTCGTCCGGCGGATAGTAGCTGACGTTGGTCCGGTAACGAAGCTGCACCTCATGGTCTTTCGACCGATCGCAAAGCACCCGATCATACTCAAAAACGCGAATGCCGAAGGGTTCAACGATGCGCCATCGCGCTTCATGCTTCTTGGCCAGCGACGCCTTCTCCCGGGCGGCGTTGAAATTCGGGATCGAATCGTACAGGCCGTCTTCGAGATTCTGCTGGAACTCCCGATCCGCCGGCTCCGTAAAATCCGGGACGCGGGGCATCGTCCCGTGACGGGCCACCAGCACCTCATTGACTAGCGTCGCCATGTCAAACCGGGGATCGATCGGATCGTGCGAGGCCTTGATGTAATACACCATGCCGTAGATGCTCACGGCCGAGAAGAGCAGAAACGCGAAGTTCAGCGTTGTGATGCCCAGCCATTTTCCCAGAATATACTGCCATCGGGGCACCGGCTTGGTCATCACCATGAGAATCTGGTGATTGACCAATTCGTCGGATAGCGAACGCGACATGAAGATCGTCAACATGCCCAGCAACACGCCGGTCGCGCTGAACGCATACGACATGAACGCCTGTACCGCGCCGGTCACGGAGCTGTCGCCGCGAATGGAGAAGGGCAGCCCTAAAACCACGACGCCGATCAGAAGCACGAACACCAGGGCAATCTTCATGCGAATGCCCTCGGCGATCATCTGACGCGCTACCGCCCATACCGTGCTCACGGCCGATCCTCTTCAGTCTCCCCGGTGGGTTCAGATCCATCTTGGATCAGCGCGTCGATCACGGAGGCATCCGCCGAGGCGGCCACATTCGACGGACCGGCATCGGGGCTCCGCTCCGTGGCGGCATTGACCGCTGCGGCGGCATCCCCCTCCTCCTGACGTTCATCTCTACCGTCGGCGGATTCCGCCCCCAACAAGTCGGCGAGCACCTGTTTCGTGGCATCGGAGTCGTCCCGAGCCGTGGTGGGCGCCACCGACTCGGGCTTCATCGGTGAAGGCGCCGAGGCGGCATGAATCAACGAGTCGACCAGCTCCCCGGCGACCGCTTCGGTCGGCTTCTTGAGGAATTCGGGCAGCGCGCCGGCCGCCCGCGCCCCCGATGTCCGGACGTTTTTCCGTTGAGCCTGCTCCACGATGTGCAGGAAGAATTGCTCCAGCTTCTGCCGCGGTCGCGTCACTTCGAAAACCCCCGGGCGATTCCCCTCCGACGCGATTTCCCGAATCCTGTCCAATTCGTCTTCCGAAAGCGCCGGAAGCGTCAATTGCGTGCGGTCCTGCTCGGCCAGCAAATCATCGG
>JBHHUB010000063.1:0-19818 GCA_046753625.1 Phycisphaerae bacterium
CGCTGACGGGGCGTTCCCGCGAAGGGGGCCACCAAGCCGGTCCTTTGGGGGTCGGTCAGAGATCGTCCATTTCCGTCTGCGCCAGCCTATTTCAACGGACTTTTTCGGTTTCGGGTAAGTCCGTTGAAACGGGCTGGCGCTGAGAGGAGCAGGGGTTGGTCGCTTCCCGGGCGTAGAACGTCCGGGCTAACGGCCCTTCGGGAAAGACCGCTGAAGCGGTCTGCCGGTTACAAGCCCCCAAAGAACTTGACCACCACGCTGCACGGTATGACCCACGTCGCACGCGCCGGGATTGTCATGGACCCGCGCTGCCGCGTCGGCTGCCCACCGACTGGTCATGCGCTGCCGCTTTACCTAGAATGAAAGCCGCAGCGTGCAACACTCGAAAGACTACCAGGCGACGGTTGAGCAAAGCGGGCCGACCGATTCGTTTCGGTTATCGGCCGTGCATGGCGGTTCCCCGTTAGCGAGGAACGACCCGATGGCTGCCTGCGACACCGGCCTTGTGCCGCGGTCGCTGCCTGACGGGTCGCGACAAGAATCGGCAACTCGCAGTCCGTGCGTCGAGGCATCATCAGAAACGAATCGGTATGAGCGACCCCCAATCCGATCAGGGCCACCCCAACACGCCGCGCCGCGTGCGCTACGTACCGGCCATCGGTCCGCGATTGGCCAAATGCCTCTTCGTGATGTTCGCGCTGTTTGCGGTCTTGGGGGTCAACTCCGTGTACCTCGCGAGCATCACCATGCTGGAGTGGGTTACGCAGTCAACGGTTCAAAACTACTTCTATCAGTTCATGTTCCTGATTCATCTGCTCTTGGGCCTGTTGATCGTGCCGCCGTTCATCGTGTTCGGGATCGTCCATACGCAAAACACGCACAACCGAAAGAATCGGCGCGCGGTGCGCGTGGGTTACGGCCTGTTGGTGGTCGCTTCCGTGCTTCTGGTCAGCGGCCTGGTGTTGACGCGCGTGGACATCGGATCGATTCGCATCGACGTAAGAAATCCGGTTGCGCGCAGCGCGGCTTACTGGCTGCATGCCTTGTCGCCGCTGGTAGTGGTCTGGTTATTCGTGTTGCACCGGCTGGCGGGCAAGCGGATCAAATGGAAGGTGGGCGCTACCTGGGCGGCGGTGGCGGGCGCCTTCGCCATCGGAATGATGCTCTTCCATTCTCAGGATCCGCGCGGGTGGGACGCCGTCGGACCGCAATCGGGGGAGCGCTACTTCTTCCCGTCGCTGGCGCGCACGGCCACGGGCAACTTCATCCCTGAGGTTGCGCTCATGCAGGATGCCTATTGCAAGGAGTGCCACGAAGATGTCCATAAGGCATGGGAATACAGCGCACATCGGTTCAGCTCGTTCAACAATCCGGCGTATCTGTTTTCCGTGTTGAACACGCGCAAAGCCGTCTTCGCGCGGGATGGCAACGTGCACGCCTCGCGATTCTGCGCGGGATGCCACGATCCGGTCCCTTTCTTCAGCGGCGCGTTCGACGATCCGAAGTTCGACGATCCGGCATACGATTTAACCTCGGACGCCGCCGCGCAGGCCGGCGTAACCTGTTCCGTCTGCCACGCGATCACCCAGATCAACAGCCCGCGCGGCAACGGCGCGTTTACCATCGACGCACCGGCCCATTATCCCTTCACCTTCAGCGATTCACCGTTTCTACAGTGGGTCAACCGGCAGCTCGTCAAAGCCAAACCCGCCTTCCACAAGAAGGTCTTCCTCAAACCGGTTCACAAAGAGCCCGAGTTTTGCAGTGGATGCCACAAGGTGCATCTGCCCGAGGAACTCAACGGATACAAGTGGCTTCGCGGACAGAATCACTACGATTCCTTTCTGCTCTCCGGCGTATCGGGGCACGGCGTGTCGAGTTTCTACTATCCCGAAAAGGCGGAGCCCAACTGTAATAACTGCCACATGCCGCTGGAACCTTCCGAGGATTTCGGCGCTCAAGACTTTGACGATTCCGGCGTGCTCAGCGTTCACAACCATCAGTTCCCCTCCGCCAATACCGCCATGGGGCATCTGCTGGGCGCTCCCGCGTGGGCGATCCAGAAGCATTCGACCTTTAACGAAAACGTCATGCGCGTCGACATCTTCGGGATCAAGGAAGGCGGTACGATCGCTTCGCCGCTTGTTGCGCCGATCCGCCCCGAGGTACCGACGCTGAAGCCCGGGGCATCCTATCTGCTTGAAACGGTGATTCGAACGGTCAAGATGGGCCACCTGTTTACCGAAGGCACGGCGGATTCCAACGAGGTCTGGCTGGATGTGACGGTGCGCGCCGGTGATCGCGTGATCGGCCGAAGCGGCGGAATGAATCCTTCAGATGGGGCTGTCGACCCCTGGTCCCACTTCGTCAATGCCTACGTGATCGACCGCGAAGGCAATCGGATCGACCGGCGCAACGCCGAGGACATATTCGTGGCACTGTACAACCACCAGATTCCACCCGGCGCCGCCGACGTCGTTCACTTTGCGCTCACCGTTCCCAAGGATGTTTCGGAACCCATGACCGTGGACGTGGCCTTGAGATTCCGCAAGTTCGACACGCGATACATGCAATACTTTCAGGGCGATGCGTTTACGCGCAACGATCTCCCCGTCATGACGCTTGCGACGGACCGCGTAACGTTTCCCGTGGGCGACGGCGCCGCCCGACAAAACCAAGAACCCTCCGCGATCGTCGCATGGCAGCGGTGGAACGACTACGGCATCGGGCTGCTGCGGGAGGGCAACCAGGGCGCCAACCGAGGCGAACTGCGGCAGGCGGAGGCGGCATTCGCCGAAGTCGAACGACTCGGCCGACCCGACGGGCCGGTCAACCGCGCACGCGTCTATTTCAAAGAGGGACGATTGGAGGAAGCGGTTCGGGCGCTTCAGGACGCGGCCCTGTTTGAGCCCCCCGCGCCGCCTTGGACCGTGGCTTGGTTCACGGGGCTGGTCAACAAGCAGAACGGCTTTCTCGATGAGGCCATCGCCGATTTTCGCGGCATCGTCACTATGGACACCGAGGAAACACGCCGCCGTGGGTTTGACTTTTCGCTGGATTACCGTCTGCTCAATGAGCTGGGCCAGACGCTGTACGAGCGGTCCAAGAGCTATCGCGACCCGCAGCATGAGGCGATTCGCAATCAAATGCGTCAAGAGGCCATCACCTGGTTTCAGCGAACGTTGGAGATTGATCCGGAAAACACGACCGCCCATTACAACCTGGCGCTGATCTACGCGCAGATGGGTCAGCGAGACAAAGCCGCGATTCATCGGCAATGGCATGCCAAGTACAAGCCGGACGACAACGCGCGAGATCGTGCGGTTGCGGCCGCTCGGCGCAAGAGCCCACCCGCCAACCACGCCGCTGAAGCCATCGTCATGTACGATCTACAGCGCCCGGACGCGATTGGACTGACCGAAAACGGAAAGAAGGTCGCGACTCATGAATGATCCCAACGCCGGCACATCTCCAGACGGCAAGCCGTCGCACGACGAAGAATTCGTCGCCACCGACGATGCGATCATCGGCAAGGCGTTCAACTGGTCGATGCTGGTCGTGGCCGGAATCGGCTTGCTGGTGCTCGCTGCGTTCGTTTGGACAAGGCCGTCGGAACGAGGCAAAGCACCGGCGGCGGTGCCGGTCGAACCGCCGCGGACGGTTGAGCCCGCCGTCAGGCCGCCCGAAGTTCACTTCGTCGACGTGACCCGGTTGGCCGGTATTTCTTTCGTCCATTGCAACGGAGCCGTGGGGGACAAGTTGTTACCCGAAACGATGGGCGGCGGCGTGGCGTTTGTAGATTACGACAGCGACGGCGATCAGGACTTGCTCTTGATCAATTCGATGCCCTGGCCGGGCAACGCCCAGCCGGACCGCCCGCCACCGACCATGGCGCTCTACCAAAACGACGGAGCCGGCGCTTTTTCGGATGTTACGAAAGCGGCACAACTGGACGTACCCATGTACGGCATGGGGGTAGCCGTCGGCGACTTCAACGGCGACGGTTGGATCGATTTATTCGTCACGGCCGTCGGGCGTAATCACCTGTTCGCCAACCGCGGCGGGCGGTTCGAGGATGTCACGGCCACGGCTGGTGTAGCCGGAGCGGACGACGCGTGGAGCACCTGTGCTACCTTTTTCGATTGCGACAACGATGGCGATTTGGATCTGTACGTGGGCAACTATGTTCGCTGGTCGCGCGCCATTGATTTCGAAGTGGACTACAAGCTGCTGGGCGTCGGTCGGGCGTACGGCCCGCCGATGAACTTCGAGGGTACCTTTTCTCAGCTGTACCGGAATAACGGGAACGGCACCTTCGAGGACGTCTCCCGAGCCGCCGGACTGCACCTCACCAACCCCGCGACCGGTCGGCCCATGGGCAAAGCGCTCGGCGCGGTGCCCGTGGACGTGGATCGCGACGGCTGGACGGACCTGTTCGTCGCCAACGATACGGTCCAAAACGTCCTCTTGCACAACAATCGCGACGGCACGTTTGCCGAACGCGCCATCGAGTTCGGCTTGGCGTTCGATCGAAACGGCAGCGCTACGGGCGCTATGGGCGTCGACGCCGGCTATTATCGCAACGACGACGCCTTGGGGTTCTTCATAGGCAACTTCGCCAACGAAATGACGTCGCTCTACGTTGCGCAGGGCGATGCGACACTCTTTGCGGACGAAGCCATCGGCGAGGGTATCGGCGCACCGACCCGGCTGATGCTTTCCTTCGGCGTCATGCTTTTCGATTATGATCTGGATGGACGCCTGGATCTGCTCCAGGCCAACGGCCACCTCGAAGAAGCGATCAACCTCGTACAGCCGAGCCAGCATTACGAACAGCCGGCGCAACTGTTTTGGAACTGCGGACCGGGCACCCGCGGTTGCTTCGTGCCCGTAGCATGGGACACGGCGGGCGACTTGGGAACACCGATCGTGGGGCGCGGCAGCGCGGTGGCCGATATCGACGGCGACGGCGATCTGGATGCCATCGTCACCCAAGTCGGCCGACGCCCCCTGCTGCTGCGTAACGATCAAGCCATGGGCCACCACTGGGCGCGGTTTCGGCTGATGGCCAATCCGCCGAACACATCGGCCATCGGAGCGGTCGTGCAGGTATCGGCTGGCGATCTTTCGATGCGCCGTCGCGTCATGCCGACGCGCAGCTACCTGTCGCAGTCCGAGTTGCCGGTAACCGTGGGCCTGGGAACACACGCCCCCATCGAACAACTCACGATCACCTGGCCCGACGGCACGCAACGCACCCTGCGCAACCTGACCGTCGATCGTACTTTTACGATCCGACAGGGCGAGGATGTCATTCGCTAGACAACCGCGACGCGGAAAACGCGACCGCTATAGCGGTCTCGCTTCGCGAACCTCGCGGCGATTGTTTGACCCCGAGGCGCGGGCTTCAGCCCGCGCGGCCTCCAGACTGCCAATATCCCGATTGGCGCGCTTCAGACGACCAGGCGCAAGCTTGGTGACGTCTACCGCGCGAGGTCCGCAGGCTCGCGCCAGCGGCTCTGATGTGGTGTACGCATGTCGGCACAGCGCCGATTTGACGATGCCCCGGCGCGCCGCTAGGTTCCCCCAAGGGAAAGATCGGACGGGTTTGGAGCTGGACCACGACCCTGTTGTCATGCCAGAAAGAGGAGTTGATATGCTTTCCACGACGACCGACGAAGGCTTACTGAAACAAGCCGAGCAGGGCATCTTGGGCTACTTGGGCGCGCAGCGAGATAGCGGGCTGATCGCCGGGACGTACTACGACGCGGCGGTCGCCTGCGCGATGCCCAATCTGCGCAAGTGGTTGACGGCCGATGTGCTTGACGAAATCTCGCCCAACCTGCGGAACGGATTACGCAAGGCCATTCAAGAGGCGCGGTGGGAGGAGTTGACCAACGCCTTTTCGCGCGATGTGGCCTTCGGCACCGGCGGCATCAGAGAGAAGATGGGCCCCACGCGCGATGTCGTCCTGCAACTGAAAGAGCAGGGCATCGACGCACCCATCGTCAAAGGACCGAATACGATCAACAACGTGATCTACCTGCTCACGTCCGCCGGGACCGCCAAATTCGGCATCGAACGTACACCGCCGCTAACCAAGGTCGTAATCGGATTCGACAGTCGGGTGCGCGGCAGCGATTTCGCCCGGATGATCGCGAGCCTGTTTCTCGCCTACGATTACACGGTGTACCTGTTCGACGAAGCCTGCCTGTACCCGAGCGTCACGTTCGCCCTACCGACGCTGAAAGCCGACGTCGGCGTGTTTATTTCTGCGAGCCACAACGATTTTCGGTACAACGGCTACAAGCTCTCTTGCCAAAACGGGTCACAGTTCGACCCGGTCGAGCGGGACCGTTTGTACGAGCAATACATCCGCAAGATCGATTTCTCCGACATCAAGACCGTGGCCTTCGATCAGGTGGCCGAAGAAAAGCTCTGGTTCCTGGGCGGCGTCAAGAGCGGGGACGGCCGGACGATCGACGGTGGCGAGCACGCGGGCTTACCCCTGGCCGACCCGTTGCCCGACGCCGGCGACCGCTACGCCGGCCGCGAGCACCGCATCATCGACTTGCACTCCATGCACTGCGACCACGTCAAGACATTCCTCCTGCGCGCCGACCAGGTCAGAACGGCCCAAACACCGATTTCCATAGGGTATTCGGCCTACAACGGTTCCGGTCGCAAGGCGGTGCCGCGGCTGCTGGAGGAAGTCGGCTTCCAAAACGTGCGCAAGATCATGAAGCTCGACGCACTCGACGGCATGTTCCCTGCGTTTTGCAGCGATCCCGGCAACGAACAGCAGCCCGATCCCGGAGACTGGCGGGCGGCGGACATCGCGGTCGACGCATTCAAGGAAGAGTATCCCGACGCGTGGGATTCGGTCGATCTGATCGTCGGGACCGATCCCGACGCCGATCGCTGCGGCGTGATCCTCAAGATTCCGCCGCATCAACGCGAGGCCTACGCGCATCCGGGAACCGGCGCGTTGCGGGATTACGCACTCATTTCCGCCGATGAGGCATGGTCACTGATCCTCTGGTATCGCCTTCAGTACGAAAAGGAAAAATACGGCGCGATCCGTGACGTGCACAAGAAGTTCATCGTGCTATCTCACACGACTACCGATCTGCTCACGCGCGTCGCCCGCACATTCGGGCTCGGCGTGCTCAAGACCTGGGTCGGTTTTGCGCAGCTCGCGGCCGGAACGCGGGCTGTCTGGGACCTGAATCGGGGCAAGGATACCGACGGGTTGACGGAAAACGGGCTCTTCCCCCCGTACATCGAAGGGCGGCGCCATCCGAACGATCTTCGTGCCAATCGAACCATCCACTCCTGGGAAGGTATGGGCGATGCGCAGCGATGCATCAACGTAGCCGCCCTGGAGCAAAGCAATGGGTTTTCCATCCTCGGCGATGTGCCGCCGGATGAGCGTTCGCTCGGCGTAGGCGGCCATGTAAGAGACAAGGACGGGACGTTTGCGGCCGTCCTGGTGGCGGAACTCGTCAACTACGCCAAGCAAAAGGGGACGCACGTGCTCGACCTGCTCGACAAGCACCTCTACCTCAATCGCGACATCGGCCTGTACGTCACCCATTACGAACCGGATCCCCTCGACGGCGAGTACGAAGGACTGGCCGGATACACCAAGAAGCGTGGAATTCTCGACAAGGCCGAAGCGCTGTTCGCCGGCTGCAAGAGCCGGCCGTTCAAGCTCGGTGGGCTCAGCGTAATCGACGCCACGGTATACCGAACCGGCAAGTACGATCGGGTCAACTGGGCCGGCTTTCCCGATGAAGGCTATCGGTTTTTCTTCAACTCCGACCGGCGATCTCACCTGACGATTCGACCGTCGGGGACTTCCAACGCGCTGCGCTTTCATGTGCAACTCTTCGGCGGATGTCCGCCGCGCGAGGAGTTGATCGGCGAAAAGGCCAAGCTCCGTGCAACCACCGTGCAAATCGTCAAGGATATTCGCCGCTTGATCGGCGCGGTGTAGTCGAGATTCGAACGTCGAAGATCAAGAGCCTCATATCGAAGCAGCATGCACCGGCGTGGACGTGCTCCGTGTGACGCGCCATGGCTCAGCGTTTGGTTTTTCCGGAACCGTGGTTGGATCGGATCTGCCGGCCCTGCGCTTCCTCGGCCATCTTTTGCAATCTTTGCAACAATGACGGCTTCCTCGGACCGGTGGGGGGCGCTTTGGGTTTGTGTAGCGTTCCGGCGGCCTCGTGCTCCCGGATGTGCTTGCGGATCCGCATTTGCTCGATCGTCCCGAACAAATAACTCGCCATGATGTAGAGATTCAACCCTGCCGGCATTTTGTAGAAAATCAAGAGCATCATGACGCTCATCATCGGCATCATCTTCTGCATCATTTCCTGCTGACTGCGTTGCTGCTCCGAGGCGTTGGGGTTGGGCTTGGGTTTGGGCTGGAGCTTTTGTTGCATGTACATCGCCACGGCGACCAGCAAGGGCAACAGGTTGAACGACGCCAGCACCCACCCCACGCCCGGCACGACCAGCGGTGATGCGAAGGTGTACAGGGCGTCTTGAGCGGTCAGATCGTGAACCCAGGTGAACAAGAAGCCCTCATGGCGCATCAGGATGTTGTTGTTCAAGCTGATGTACAGCGCAAACCAGATCGGCATCTGCAACATCTGAGGCAGGCATGTGAACACCTGACCCGCCGGGTTGATGTTCTCCTCGCGATAGAGCTTCATCGTCTCTTGTTGCATGCGGGCCTTGTCCTGGCCGTACTTGCGCTTCAACTCGTCAAGCTTGGGTTGAAACTCGCCCATCTTCTGCTGCATGCGGACCATGTTGACCTGGCCCTTCTTGGTGATCGGATGCAGCAGCGTGCGTACGACCAACACCAACACGATGATCGCGACGCCGAAATCAGGCACGACCGCATGCAGCGAGTTAAGCAACCAGATCATCAGCTCGACAAGAAAGGTGAACGTGCACATGCCGTAGCCTTGCGAAACCTGGTAGTAATAGTTCCGCGCCTGATACACCGGCACGCTACGAAAACCGTTGGCATCTTTTTCGCCGAGGTAAACATCAACGGGATAGGTCAGCGTCTGGCCGACCGCGATGGTATCCTCCCGGAGCGAGAAACGAAGCGTGGCATCGTCTGTCGTGGCGGCGTCGCCGTCTGCGTCGATGGCGGCAACGTACACCACATTCTCTGCGGCCACCGGTGCATCGGCAGGGCTTTGCGGGGCGAGCGGCGACAGGGTACATGAAAAATACTTGTTGGCCGAAGCCGCCCAGGCAAACAACCCCTGGTCGTCGGCCGCCTTGATGTCGAACAGCTCGACGGTCCCCTCTTTGGCCAACCGGCTCTGTTGCTGGCGATGTCCGATGACCAGCATGCCGGGGCGGCGCACGCCCCAATCGATAATCCGGTCGTCGATGCGCGTGTCCTCTTGGTGAATTCCGATACCGCCGCGATACGTAATCCCCACGCGGTGGGATTGCTCGGGCGAAAGATTGACGATGCGCAGCGTGACCGCCAGATCGTGCCGCTTGGACTCCCGACTTTGTTTGTTGAGAACGAATTCGCGCTGAAGGCGCAGCAAGTCAACCCCGTCTTTCTGGATGGTCAGTAAGAACGTGGCCGACGCCCCGACGTCGGAGGTCTGCTGCCCACCAAGCTCCCAGCGCGCGTCCAGGATCGGCACATCGACCCCATCGACGACGATTTTTTCTATCGGAAGCGAACGCAACACACCGTCGTCGTCCTGCCGGATGGGGCTGAGCAGTTGGTATCGTTCCTCCGAATGCAAATGGGCGGCGTGGTCCGTCAACAGCGCCGACTCGATCGATGCGCCGACATTGGACAGCGTAAGCTCCATGCGGTAGTCGGAAACGCCGTCGCCGTTTGTGGCTTTGGCGGACCCCAGCTTGACCTGGAGCTCGGTCTCAGCTTGGCGTGCGGTCAGCCCGCCCGACGCGGCGCCCGCGGTCGCCGGCGTAGCACCGACCGCATCCCCCATGGCATGCCTCGATGCCGGGTCGGACGATGCGGCTTTGGTCGGCGCGATGGGCGGCCCCTGCGCGCCGGAAGACGGACTCGGCAACTCCTTGGGCTGGTTGGTGGGCACATGGGGCAGCAGCTTCGGTGCGATCCACATGATGGTCAGGAAGACCGCCATGGCGATGGTGAAATTCCGAAAGAAGTCGTTCCCGGAGGTGGTATGGCTCATAGCGTATCGCTGCAATCAGTGGGGGCTAACCGGATTCATCTCGGATTCAGTTGAAGACGTTCCGGCGGGTTAACGTCCTTCATAGAGGCGGGTTCCGAGAAAGTCATCGAGCTCGGGGGTGTCGAAAATCTTTCGAGCCGCCTTTTCGATGTCGTATTCAAGACGCACGAATTCAATCGTCGTGCAGTATCCATCCTCGCCTACCTCGGGCAACTCGTATCCTTCCGGGGCTTCCCCCTTTTCGTGGATCACGACATAACACAGGCGCGGATCGCGGTCTCGCGGCTGGCCGATGCTTCCAACATTGATAATGGCCTTTTCGTCCGACGTAATCGTGTAGATGTTCAAATCCGGCAATTCGTCGGGCGAATCGAAACAAGGGTCATCCAGAAACACGCCGGGAACGTGCGTATGCCCGACCAGGCAGGCCATGTGATGGGACTCGAGACGCTTGAAATTCTCTAGAATCTTGCCCGGATTCGTGTAGACGTCCTCCGGAAACAGGTATTCATTGACCGGTCGGCGCGGGGACGCATGAACCATGAGCAGCCCGTCCGTCTCGTGGGAAATTGGCATGTGGCCGAGCACGTCCCATCGCTTGTCCCGCTTGGCCTTGTTGGTCTCATCCTCGAGCACTTGCCGCGTCCAGTAGGCGGCACGCTCGGCGCCGACGTTGAAATTCGTCGGCTCGTAAAACACGGCGTGGTCATGGTTGCCACACAGCGCCATCTCACAGTGCTCGATTACCTGATCGAGACACTCCGCCGGGCTGGCGCCGTAGCCGAGGATATCCCCCAAACAGCAAACCCGCGTAATGGACCGCCGCCTGATGTCTTCCAGGGCCGTTTCCAGCGCCTCAAGGTTTCCGTGAATATCCGATACGACCGCAAACACTTATCTAAAGCCATTGGTTGAGAAGTCAAAAGCGACCCTTTTGAGGCGTAGGGACTCTATGTCGACGCCGCCCGGGCGTCAATGGTCGCCCTGACGACGCCATCTGTGGAATTCGGTATGCCGGGCCAAGAATTCTGGTCGGCGCGGTCAAATCCTGTACGATAGCCCGACCATGAGCACCCGATCCCCTTGCTTTCAATTGGCCTTGGAGACTTCCTCCCAACACGGGAGCATCGCCCTGGGCCGCGCCGGCGTGGTGGCCGAGGCCCGTGCGTTCGGGGCGCCGCGCGACCATTCCGCGTCGCTGATGGCCGCCGTGGATACCCTTTGCCGCGATCACGAGGTCGCTCCGGGCGACCTTGCCTCCATTTTCGTCTCCATCGGGCCCGGCAGCTTTACCGGGCTGCGCATCGGGTTGGTCGTCGGAAGAATGCTCGCACTGGGCCTCGGAGCGACCGTGCACGGCGTTCCCACGATGGATGTGATCGCACTAAACACGTTAAGCATGCCCGATCCACCGACCCGGGCCGCTGTGTTGATTGATGCAGGACGCCGGCGCGTTTTTGCGGCCGACTATCAACGATCGGGCAGCGAATTCATGGCCGGTGCACAGCCGGTGGAAGTAGCCGCAGAGGTCTTCCTTCGGGATCTATCCAAAGAGTGCGTCGTGATCTGTACGCCTGCGCTCGCCGATCAGGTTCGCCAAACCGATCCATCGCGATCGGTACTCCCGGAGGCCATGGCTATTCCTCGGGCGGAGGTTGTGTTGACGCTGGGCCATGAACGGTCACGAGTCGGCCCCGTACCGCCGGCCCGTGAACTCGTTCCGCTGTACATCCGTCAACCTGGCGCCGTCGAAAAGTGGGCGCAGCGCCACACGTAGCCAACTGCATCGCTTGAATTCTTCTATTTCTGCTTCAGGTTCCGGCTTGGTACTGCGGGTCGCGCGGCCCGATGGTCGTGGGAAGTTCGACGGATTCGCCGCGAGGCTGCCCCACAGGCGGATCGACTGCGAGGGTTACGATCGAAATGTCGTCCTCCAGGAGTCCGTTCGACGCGGCTTCGGCAATGATGGTTGCGAGCTGATCGAGCACGGGTGGCTTGCCGGCGCCGGCCAGCGATTCGCTCCAGCACGTCGTGGCGGGAGCCGTCACCAGAGGCCGAGGGGCATGCGGGTCGGAAAGAAAATCGAGGCCGTCGGTATGCAGCATCAGCACATCACCCGGCTCAAGCTGCAGTTCGCAATCCTCAAACTCGGCCTCCGCTCCGATGCCCAATATCGGCCCGCTCCCATGAAGCTCCGTCGTGATGCCGTTGGCGCGGAAGAGCAGTGGATAAGGCGCGCCGCCGCGAGCCCATCGAAGCATCCGCGTTCGCTCATCGAACACGGCATAAACGGCGGTCATGAACTGGCAATCCGTCAGATCAAAAGCGGCAATGGCCTCGTTGAGCTGTTCCAACCTCGCTGACGGCGAAGCGCCGAGCGCGTGTGACTTCGGACCGCAAAAGAACGCTTTCGCGTAGGTCGTCAATAGGGCGGCGGGAACACCGTGCCCGGTCGCATCCGCCAGCAAAATACCGATTCGGTGCGAATCAAGGCGAAAAACCTGGCAAAGGTCGCCGCTCACGGGACCGGCCGGTCGCTGGACGGCATTGGCGGTGGCGCCACAAATCGTCGGCAACGGCCTATCGAGCATTTCACGCTGAAGGTTGCCGGCGGATCGAACTTCCTCGCTCAGGTCGGAAAACTTGGATTTCAGCACGTCGTGGTTGCGCCGCAACGTAGCGAGCTCTGCGCGAAGCTGATCGAGCTCTTCGGTCGTCGAGCAAATCCCGGCAACATGCCGCGAGAACTCCGGCGGCTCGAGCGACTTGGCGAGATGATCGAGCGTGCGCTCCAATTCAACCGCTACGGGCGGCTCACTTGCGACGGACTCGGGTACGGCGGTTGGCATGCTTCATTTCCAAGAAAAGAGACGGTGCCGAAGTAGGGAATCGGCCGGCGGCTCCGCCCTCGCATGGCCGCCGCTACTTAGGGAGCATCGGAAGTTCATCGGCGCGCCTGAAGTTAGCCCGGCCGGCCTTGCGCTACCCGGTCGCCATAGACCAAGGCAAGCGCCTCAATGAACCAATGAAGTTGGTGGCGTGCGCCGGGTCGAGACCCGCACCGCAGAGCAGGAAGCGGAGGCTCTGAACATGCGGCGGCCGGTCAACGGATCGTCGCCGGCGAGGGCAGCCTGTTGAAAAAGTGGTGCTCCGGTCTGGTGCCGGCTTCCAGCCGGCGAAGACGGGTCGCAACGCCTGCTCAGGTGGGCCGGCGCCGGCAGAATCACCCGCAAGATGCCGGTGCCCCATATTTTCAACAGGCCGTTAGGATCGGCGGTGCTCTTCCTGAATGGCTGACTTGCCCCAGAAGAGTTTGGTCCTCAGGCTGTGGCTGCGCGTGTGCATCGGATTGCGAATGAGAAGGAACTCGGCTTCGCTCTTGCGAATCGCGACCCGATCCCCCGCCTTCACGAGGCAGGAAACCTGTCCGTCGATGATGACGCTGGTCCCCTCGTTGACTTCGACCATCTCGATCTCGATGTTGGCGTCGGACTCGACGACGAGCGGCTTGTGTGTCAGCGAGTGCGCATTGAGCGGCGTGACCACGATAGCGCAGACGCCGGGCAAGAGAATGGGACCCCCGGCGGAAAGATTGTGAGCCGTCGAACCGCTCGGCGTGCAGACGATCAACCCATCGCCGCGGGCGTACGTGAGCGGCTCGCCGTCGATTGCGACGCAAAGCGTGACCATGCGAAATGGGGGTCCGGCTTGAATGACGCAGTCGTTGATGGCGGTGGCCCGAAAGGTGGACGATCCGTTTCGCGCGACGGCCACATCCAAGACGAGGCGTCGGGAGATCAAACCGGGTTCGTTAATGCAGCGGTCGAAGGACGCCTTGAGCTCTTCGACGGAGAATTCGGCGAGGAAACCGAGCTTGCCGATGTTGACGCCGATGAGCGGAATCCGACTCGCGCCGGCTGATCGGGCGACACCGATCAGCGTTCCATCACCACCGAGCACGATGATTCGGTGGGGACGGGGGACAAGCTCCAAGGGCGTCTCATCGGATGTCGTGCGCACGACGACATCGTAAGACTTCGCCGCGAAGGAAGATAAGTCATCGAGAATAGCCTGCACGCCGGGCCGCGCCGTATTGCCAAGCAGCAGCAGACCGGCTGCGTTTTCGCTTGTCGACATACCCGACTCCAAGCTCGGCTCGCAACAACCGGACGCCCCGCCTGGATCACCCGCCCTCCACCGCATGCGGCGCTGCAACCAGGCAAGCGACCGGCCCACCATTTCAGATCGAGCCCACAAAGCGACCGATCGACGGCACGACAACACCGTGACGCTTCACGATCGCATCGACGGCCCGTTGCAGCACCGGACCAGCGCGCATCACGCGATCAAGGAATCCGTAGCGTGCTCCGATTTGCGGATGTCGCCATCGCGATCCCCATGGACCAGCCGCTGGACGGCGGATGCAATGCCGGTGGCGTCGATGCCGCATTCGGCGAGCTGTCCGCCCCGCGAACCGTACTGAACAAAACGATCATCGGACATACCGAGCCGCACCACGCGATCACAGGCCAAGCCCAATGCCGAAGCCGTTTCCAAAACGGCCGACCCGAACCCGCCGACGACGCTGTGCTCTTCCACCGTGATGACCGGCGCGCCGGCAGCGTAGGCCCGTTTCACCATATCACGATCGATGGGCTTGGCAAACCGTGCGTCGACCACCGCCACCTCGATGCCGCATTCGGCGAGCATCTCCGCAGCCGCCAGGGCGCTGATCCCCGTAACGCCGTAGGCAAGAATCGTCGCGGCATCGCCCTCGCGCAATCGCCGCGACTTGCCGAGCTCAAACGGCGTGGCGCCCGGAACGGGTGTCGGAACATTGTCACGAGGATACCGGATCGCACTCGGCCGGTCGAGCGCAAGACCGAGGCGCATGGCCTCACCGAGTTCGGGCTCATCCATCGGCGCCATCAGCACCATGCCCGGAAGGCCTCGGAGGTAGGTGATGTCCAAAAAGCCGTGGTGCACGGCCCCGTCGCCGCCAACCAGCCCCGCCCGATCGATGCAGAACATCACCGGATGACCCTGAAGCGCTACCTCTTGAAAAATCTGATCGAAGGCACGCTGAAGAAACGTGGAGTAGATCGCCACCACGGGGCGCAGCCCCGACTTGCACATGCCCGCGGCGATGTCCACAGTACAACTCTCGGCGATGCCAATGTCACGGCACCGCTCGGGGAATCGCTCCTGAAACGTGGCCAACCCCGTGCCATCGGGCATGCCTGCGGTCATCGCGTACACCCGCTCATCGTCTTCGGCCAGTTCCATCAGAGCGTCCACAAACGCCGACGTCCAACTCTTGCCGGTCTTCGGCTTGAGCACGACCTTGCCACCGTCCGTCGTAAAGGGTTTGGGACTGTGAAATTTGCCGGGGGCCTTGCTCGCCCAATCGCATCCGTTGCCCTTGACGGTATGCACATGAAGCAGCACGGGATGGTGCGCGTCTTTGATCATTTCCAGAACATCGATCAAGTGATGGATGTCGTGCCCGTCGACGGGACCGATGTACTGAACACCCATCGATTCGAACACCTGACCCGGCGAAAAGGTCGCCTTGATGCCCTCCTTGAGGTGGGCGATCATCTCAAAAGCCGGTTTGCCCACCAACGGCAGCTTGGGAAGCAGCCGCTTGGTCTGCGTCTTGACATCCTCGTAAAAGTTGCTGGCGCGAAAGCGCGCAAGGTATTCGGCCATCGCACCCTGTGTCGGCGAAATGCCCCACTCGTTGTCATTGAGCACGACCAGGAACTGCCGCTTGAGTGTGCCGGCCTGATTCAGCCCTTCAAACGCGACGCCGTTGACGATGCTCGCGTCGCCCACCAGTGCCACGGTCCGCCGATCCTCTCCGCGCAAGGCATCGCCCCGGGCCATGCCCACCGCCGTGGCGATGGCCGTTCCCGCATGGCCCACGTTGAACAAATCGTATTCGCTCTCGGCCGTGTCGGGGAATCCGCTTATCCCGCCATCCTGCCGGAGGCGATCAAAACCGGCGTTCCTGCCCGTAAGCAACTTGTGCGGATAGCACTGATGCCCGACGTCCCAGAGCAGGCGGTCATGCGAAAAGTCAAAAACCCGATGCAAGGCGATGGTCAGCTCGGTCACGCCCAGATTGCTCGTAAGGTGCCCGCCACGCTGACCTACGACTTCCAGAATGCGCTCGCGAATCTCCTTGGCAAGAGCCGGAAGCTCAGCTACCGGGATGCTGCGAAGATCCGCAACCGTATGGATGTTCTTAAGATAGCTCATCGTGCTCAAACTCAACGCCGGATCCACCAACGCGCGGCAACACTTACCCGCGCAACCACACGCCGCGAATTGTATCCGATCCGAACGGTTTCCGTCTCTATTAAACTTTCAATAATTTCGATCAGTGACGAAACGACACAGCTCCCGGAGGTCAACGGCACACGATCCGTGCGGGTCCAGCAGCTCCAAAGCCGCCGTCACCGCCTCTAATGCCAATCCTCGACTCTCCTGGATTCCCAGGCAACCGACGATCGTTGGCTTACCGGCCCGTGCATCTTTCCCGACGGCTTTGCCGAGCACCTCCGCCTTGGCGGTCACGTCCAATAAATCATCGGAGATTTGAAACGCGCGGCCCAATAATTCGCCGAAGCGCCCCCAATGTTCAACCCCAGGCGCCTTAGCCCCTCCCGCCAGGGCTCCCAAGCGGCATGCCGCGGCAAACAGTCGGGCGGTCTTGAGCCGGTGGATGGTTTCAACGAGTTCGCGCTCATGTCCACGCGCGCCGCCACTATCCGATGGCGGCACGGCGAGGATATCGGCCACCTGGCCACCTATCATCCCCGCCCCACCCGTCGCACGCGCTAGCTCGAGCACCATCGCGGCGGCGAGACCGCCTTTGTGGCCTGCCAGCAACTCGAACGCCAGCACGACCAGCGCGTCTCCGGCCAGAATCGCCAACGCCTCACCGAATTGCTTGTGGCAGGTCGGCCGTCCGCGGCGCATGTCGTCGTCGTCCATGGCCGGCAAATCGTCGTGAACCAAGCTGAACGCGTGAACACACTCAACTGCCGTTGCGGCCACCCAA
The DNA here is from genome assembly GCA_046753625.1 of Phycisphaerae bacterium. Lineage (GTDB taxonomy): Bacteria > Planctomycetota > Phycisphaerae > UBA1845 > UBA1845 > JADFOB01. The sequence goes on from JBHHUB010000063.1 coordinate 17,284, forward strand.
CCATCCTCGCGCCGCCCACCCGACAATTCGCAGCAACGAACCACCAGGTACGGCCTCAGCCGCTTGCCCGGGGCCAGCACGGAATAGCGCATGGCCTCGACCAGCTCCCGCGGCGCGTCTACTTGTGATTCTGAAACGGCTTTGGCCAGCTTGGCGTCGAACGCCTTGCGGAAGGTGGCCAGCCTTTCTGGCAGTGTTTCCAGGCCGGGTCGGGAATGCGGCTTCTCGGTCATGGCGGTTGCGGCGTATGGCCCGTATCGCGGTCCAACTGCCAGGACCCTAGATATTGGGTGAAATCACCCCAACCAGGCAATCGGCGATGTCGCGCAACACGGCCAAGGGGGGTTGATCCGCGTTAACACGCGCCACGAGCTTCTTGTTGTAGGCGGAAAGTACGGGCGCCGTCTCGCGTTCGTAAACCTCCAGCCGGTTCTCTATCACGGCACGATCGGCGTCATCCGGGCGGTTGGACTTGGCGGCGCGGGCAGCCAAGCGGGCGATCAGTGCATCCTTGTCAACCATCTTCAGATGGACGACCTTCCTGACGTCGATCACGTCTTCGAGCAAGCTCACCTGGGCCGAGGTCCTGGGGATCCCATCCAGAATCAAGGTGTGGTAGCCCAAGTCGATGTCGCCGCCATCGATCTTGGCATCCACGTGCTTCCGGAACACCCGGATGGTCAACTCATCAGGGACAAGCATGCCCTTGGTCGAGTAGGAAAGAAACTCCTTGCCGATTTCGGATTCTTTGTCCAAAGCGCGGAAAATGTCGCCCATCGCCAGGTGCGTCAGATTGGGCATGTGCCCCAGAATCGCTCCCTGCGTCCCCTTGCCCGAACCGGGACCACCAAACATCAAGATCGACGGATAGCCTTTTGATTTCGCCACATTCGCACTCCACGACCCACACGCCAGCTTCGAATGACGACCAGACCGCACAACCCCACGGCGGTAGCCTGATCGACGGGTCGACGCTTGACCCTGCGGCCATGATACTAGCGGCTTTCCGGCAGCATCGCCAGTTCTGCCCGCGACCCATCGGCGCGCGATACATTGGCGCCCGCCGGCTCGGGCCCTGCCGCGATCCTCAACCGTATTGGACTAGCACGCTTCGACTTGAGCCCTTGGACTTTCGACTCCCTACCCAATCATCGAGGGCCCATCCTGCGGTCGGGATGCGCCTGCTCGAACGCCGCCCCAAGCACCGGATCGTGAATCACAATCCTGGCGTTGTTGAAGAGCTTCTCATACAGACGCTGCATTTCCGGCTCGATGGCCCGCTCCCGCAACTCATCAAGCAGCGTGTCCCGCACGGACTCCAAGGGCACCTGCTCGGCCGGCAACCGACGCTCCAGCTTGAGAATGTGGTACCACTCCCCGATCCGAACAGCACCGGAAACCTCGCCAACCATGAGCGAAAACGCCGTCTTACGAAAAAGCTCCGGCACCACGGGGTCGTCTCGCGAAAACGGTTGCAGCAGACCCCCCTCCTCGGCGCTGGCGAGATTGGCGCTGTACAACCGCGCGATCTCGGCGAAATCCTCACCGGCAGCCAAGCGATTCTGAATGCGATCCACGTTTCTGGGCACGGCGAATTGAATGTGGCGTACCTGCACCCGCTCCCCGTAGCGGCGCGACAGCTCGGTCTGCAAGTCCTGCTCCGTGAATTGCAGCGTAGATTCGACAATGCGTCGGAGATAAGCGCGGCGCCGCATGCCCAACGCGAATTCCTCGTGCGATATGTTGCGATCGGCCAAGACCGCCCGGAGCGAGCGCTCCGCAGACTCGCGGTCCAGCGGCCCCGTGGTGATCCCGGCCAAGGGATCCGAAAGCATCCGCAACGCGGCATCGTACTCACGCTGAACGTCCGCCTCAGATAGGGATAACCCGCGCGCTTCCGCCGCCCGTCGGGCTTCATCCAGCACGACAATCTGCTCCAAGACACCAACACCGCCGGATCGAAGCAGCAAATCGACGACGCGATCGCGACTTATGGGCCGGCCGTTCACGGTTGCGATGGCGCCGGTGGGGCGGTCGGGCTCCGGCGATCCTGGAGCCCGGCTTTGGACGGATGCCCCCCCCGCAACGCCCAAGGAAGGGTTCGAAGCGTGCAGCCCAGACCGATCCGATGGCCCCGCCGCCTGCTGCAGCGCTTGGCTCATGCCGGTGGAAGAAGGCGCTGACGGCGGCGCGACACACCCACCTGCAGCGGCAGCAACCAGACATGCGAGCACGACGACAACCGCAAACCGCACTACGACGAGAACGAGCGTGCCCGATGCCACGCCAATTCCAGCGCCGAAACGGATCATCTCAGATCGCGGTACTGGTTGATGGCCGGTCATCGCGCACCTCGTGGGAACATGGGTCGACACGCGCTGGACGGTATCAGGGGCCCCACAGCGGGTCAACGCCCGCGCAATCGCACCGGTCAGGCGGACAAGCCAAACCTTTCCCATAGCATAACTTCGGTATTCCGTGAGAGATATAACCGAAAGTTGTGGATGACGGGATGAAAAAGGTGGCGTACCCTCG
>JBHHUB010000064.1:0-19801 GCA_046753625.1 Phycisphaerae bacterium
ATGAAGCTGACGATCATGTCCGATTGCTCGATCAGCTTGAAATCCCTGGCGTAAATCTGTGCGTCGATGTCGTGGGCCACACGCGTAATCTCCGTTACCGGAAGCGACAGCTCACGCCCGTTGACGCGTACCGTGATCTCGTCTTCGCCTCGTTTGATCGCATCGCCGGCGGTCAGGAGCAATTGCTTTTCATCGAGGTCGGCCGGGTCAAAGGTGATGAAATGCTCGGCCAGGGCGTCGCGAAAGCGTTCGATCTCGCGCAATACCGCCGGCTGATCCAGCACGTGCGTCATGGGAAACGATGGGTAGACGCGCTTGCGCTGTGGCTCGAACATCAAGCGATAGAGCGATTGCACGGTAATCGGGCTGGAGCCGCGCGAAAGAACGTAGGCGTAGCCATGGCCCGAGACCGCCTCCGCCATGGCTTCGGTAACCACGATCTCTTCTTCGCGCCAGACCAGAATGTCCTTGAGTGTGTGTTTAACGTCGTGATCGCGGTCGAGCCGCTCGTGGACGGCGTCAAGGTTGTCGACCAGCGTGACGTAGAGCGTTGGGCGAAGCCGGACTATTTGATCGTGGTCGTAGGCGTGAAACAAGCCATGCTTCCAGCGAAACGTGGCGTGGGTGTTGACGATCAGGTTCACGCCGGATTCCGCGTGCTGCAAGACATCCTTGAAGACGCTGCGGCGAAGCGTGGTGAGCCGTTGCCGCGGAAGGTCGAGCACGCGGTGCGGCACGATGTCCGGGGCTTCGGCGCACATGCGCTGCCCTATGTTAAACAGCTGTACGTCGCGCCCGTTGGCTTCCGACAGTTCGACCAGTTGGCTCAGGAAGGCCGCTTTGTCGAGGCCGACCTGACCGGTGACCACCACGCGGACACCATCGGGGGAATCGGACGACGGAAAAAGCGATGGGCCGGCCTGGTGCGATTCAACCATCAAATGCTACAGGTCGGAGGCCGGAAGGCCGAAAAGCTGGACCCAATAGATGCCGTAGTCGCCACCGCTGCGAAGGCCGATACCGACCTCCGTCCAGCGCGGATCGAGAATGATGGCACGATGGCTGGGGCTTTCCATCCACGCCTTAACGGCTTCCGCCGCCGTTGCCGGACCGGCCGCGAGGTTCTCACCGATGGCGTAAAAGCGGTACTTGCCGGCCACCGCCCGATCGCCCGGGCCTCGGCCTGTGATCGGATCGGTATGATCGAAGAACGCCCCTTCGATCATGCGGCAAGCGTATTGCTCGGCAATGGATCGCAAACGGGGACTGGCCGTCACCGGCGACAGGTTCAAATCAGCGGCCGATCGCTCGAGATTGATCAGCTGCAGCACCTCGTCAGCCAACCGGTCGGCGTCCTCAGTGGTGATGCACGTCCCACGTGTGAGGGTCTTTGCTGCCTGGTCGCCGGCCGTCACGGTATTGGAATAGCAGCCCGCCGAGAGCAGGGTCGCCGCCGTGAGAACCACGAAACCAAGATTGCACCGACCCAGACGCATCGCGAACTCCTAAAGCCCACCGGAATACTATAGGCCTATTCCGACCTTTTCTGTCACCTATTCTAGTTTACACCACGTATTCCAACAAGGCGTCCGTCCGAAAAGGGCGAATCAGCGACTAATGGCGACGCCTGTCGGCCGATCCACCCCTTGTTTGATCGGCCAATTGGGGCTCGAACCGTCGAACCGGTAGCGATTTGTGTCACAACCGGACAATTTGGGTGTCTGTATTCTCGATCGCGCCCCGACATTTTCGGACGTAGTCCGGATTGCCAATCTACAGATTGGCCGGTTCGCCGCTCCGGCTTACATCAACGGCCTATCGTCCGAGAAGAGGCTTGGGAAGTCGCGGAAACCGCTTGAAACACATGCAACTTCGATGCCGCCTGGCATCGCGCGATAGAAGATCACGTAATTGCCAACGGGGAAGCTGCGAAGCGATTCGGCGAGTTCATCTCGGGTGCGGCCGATGCCCGGCTGCGTGGCCAGCGTTTGCAACTTGCCCACACGTTGATCAATGAAGCGGTCGGCGGCGGTGAGGTTGTCCGAAGCGACGTAAAGCCAGATGTCGTCCAGGTCTGAGCGAGACGCTTCAGACAGGCGATAGTGGTTCATGCGCGTGGTTTCTTTTTGGAAGCAAGGCGTTTGCGCCCCTTGGCCTTGATGTCGACCGCGAGCGTGTTCAGCGATTGGTCCTCATACTCGGTAACTTGACCTCGTTCAAGCTGGTTGAGTCCGACGCCTACCTCCGCGCGAAGCGTCTCAAGCCTGATCTTGCGCATCTCGTCTCGCTCTTCAAGAAGGCGCAGTGCCTCGCGAATCACCTCGCTGGCGGAGTTGTAGAGCCCGGTGGCGAGCTTTCGCTGCACGAGTTGCTCAAGCATGGGCGTAAGAGAGACGTTCATGGCATCGATTCTCCTTGACCCCAAAGCATACCGCGAATAACAGGGATTGTCAATGATTGACATATCAGTCCTCGTCCGATAACCACAACGGGAGCGAAGACCATGGTAATCGATGGGCTTCCTGCCAAGTTAAGGGCGCCATCACGGGCGAGACGCTGCCCTGGACGCGATTGGACATTGCCCAAAACGCCCACCCCGATTCTAATCAACCCCACAAGGCTGGTGTCGTGTCACTCGAAAGTGGGCGGGCCGACCGGGTGGCCCACCTCCTCTTGGAGGTGGGGGAGCCGATGATGGGAGACCGACGGACGCTCGATCTCGTCGGCGATCCAAGCCTCAGGACTCTGGCATTGGTGCCGGATGGCCTTCAAAAAGGCTTGTGGGCTCGAGATCATCGTCTCCCCCATGTCGAAAGGACATGGGCCCGCCGAAAGTGTACGGGGCGGTGGGGCCACGCTGAGACCGGTTCGCCGGTGGTCCGGTCGAAACCGGGTATGCCGCATGGTTCATCGCGGGACGCACAGCCGAGGGCGGCTGTGCTACAGGCGGCCCCTTGGCTCGCTGATAGCTGATTACTAAACGCTAATAGCTGACGGCCGATCGCTGAAAGCTTCCATCGAAAGGCACGATCCATGACGATTGCGAGCAAGACGCTGACGCTGGGCCATAGCCCGGACCCTGACGACGCCTTCATGTTTTACGGTCTGGCCGCGGGCAAGGTCAGTGCCGGCAGGTGGGCCTTCGAGCACGTCCTTCAGGACATCCAAACGCTCAACGACCGGGCCATGAAGGGCGAATTGGACATTACGGCCATCAGCATTCACGCCTACCCGTACGTCGCGGATAAGTACGCCCTGACAGCTTGCGGGTCCAGCATGGGGGACGGGTACGGTCCGATGGTCGTGGCGCGTGAGCCGATGTCGATTGATGCCTTACGAGGCCTGACGATCGCCATTCCCGGAAAAATGACGACGGCCTACCTCTCGCTGAATCTCCTGCTGGGGGCGGATGCCTTTTCGCCAACCGTGGTGATGTTCGATGAGATTCTAAACCAAGTGGCCGACGGCCGCGTCGACGCCGGACTGATCATTCACGAGGGGCAGTTGACCTATGCCAATCACGATTTGCATCAGGTCGTGGATTTGGGGGCATGGTTCAAAGAGCAGACGGGGCTGCCGCTGCCGTTGGGCGGCAATTGCATCCGGCGCGACCTCGGCGGCGCGAAGGAAGAAATCACCGCGATTCTGAAAAGCAGCATCGAGTATGGTCTCGCGCACCGCGACGAGGCGGTAGCCCATGCGCTGCAGTATGCCCGCGACATGGGGCATGATCTGGCTGATCAATTCGTGGGCATGTATGTGAACGAGTGGACGGTCGACTACGGAGACGTCGGGCGTCGCGCGATGCGTGAATTGCTCGATCGCGGCCATGCCGCCGGGTTGATCCCACGAGTGAAAGCGATTGATTTCGTGGGATAGTGGTGGGGCGGAGCGTTTCGGGTGGCGTGAAACCATGGCGGTGTTCGAATGCGATTGCGGCGCCAGGTACCGGTTTGCGGACGAGCATGTCGGCAAGCAGGCCCGATGCCGGAAATGTGGCAAGGCGGTCGTCCTGTATGATAGCAGCGGCCCTATCGCGATCGCCAGCGAAGAGTCCGCCGGCCCCGAGGCGGTGGAGCAGGGGAAGATCGTCGCTCCTGCCGGAAGCCCGGCCGCAGCGGGGAGCCTGACGGTAGAACACGGTGCGATCCACGGCGACCTGGTGCCGGTCGTGAGCTACGCATCGGACGTCTTGTGGACGTTTCTGTTTCTTTCGTCGCCTTCCAACCTGACAATGTTCCTTGTGATCTGGGGTGTGATGTGTACGCTTCAGTGGGCGGCCGGCTTGGTCTTCATCCTGCTGCTCCCGCAGATTCTCTTCCTCCTCTGGTATGTGGCGTTTCGCATGGCGATCGTCGAGTCGGCGGCGGCGGGTGGGCGTGATCTGCCCTCGGTTAGCTTTGGAACCGACATCGTGGACGAGCTGGTACGCCCGCTGGGGCGATGGATTGCAAGCTGGGTGTTTGTGATGGCGCCGGCGGCTACGTTTCTCATCGTCTCCGTGTTTCAGGATCGCATTACCACCAATGATGTGCTCGCCCTGTTGTCTGGAGGCATTGTTGGATTGTTTCAAACCGGCGGAACCCCCATGTTGCCGTTTAGCGTGCTGCTCGCGGCGGGGCTGTTCTTCTGGCCGATGGTCTTGATGTGCGTGGCGCTCGGTGGCATCGATACGCTGGTCCGTTTTGATTTGATGTTCATCTCGATCATGCGTTCGATTCCGGCGTATGTGTTGATGCTTCTGTTGATGTTGGGGGCCATGGTGTTGGATTACTTCGTCCATCATGGTTTTTCACAATTCATCGGCTTGGCGGCCGGCGGCGCTTCAGGAGGTCGTGCGATGGGACGCATGTTGCCATTGATGGTGGGCGCGGGGTTTGAGCTCTATCTGAACATCGTGCTCATGCGACTCATCGGGCTTTACTACCACCATCATAAAGAGAAGCTCGCCTGGTGGTGGGGGTAGCGGTGCATGCGGCCGCGTGCATGACCGTAGCGGCGGCTGTGGGTTCAGGCTGCGGGAGAGAACGGCGTTCGATCCGCCGAACGGATCATGCGTGCCGATGGGCCTGCCTTCCTACAGCAGCACAACCGCGAGGAGTGTGACCGCTCCGAGGAAGCTGGTGGCCACGCCCTTGGCGTACTTGGGTGTCACCATCGTGACGTTTTGCGAAATGTCGGTGCGGCACCACGCGGGCAGCGAACCCGCTCGAAACACGCCCAGGCCCAGGAAGAACGCGCAAAAGCCGCCCACGACCGCCACAAGCGAACAAGCGAAGGCGACGAATCCGCCTTGAAGAAACAGGGCGGCGAACCGGCTCGCGCCGGCGATGCAGCCGAGCACGAACGCTCGATCGATCCATTCGTTGGTTTCCTCAAGCTCGATGTTGAGCTGCGCAATCACCGCGGCCTCTTGACGCCACTGTTTGGCTACGAATACGGTTCCGCATTCAGGGCATTGCGGGGAAATCGCTCCGGCCAGGTTGTAGCCGCAATGAAGGCAGAACGGCGAAATCGTTCGCCCTGAAGCCGCGTCGGGCTGCTTGCGGAAGCGTTCCAGATCGTAGGAATCCACGGGCATGGGAGGCGTGTTCTCCGATTGAGTTATCGGTCGTTCTCGATCCGCCATTCGGTGGCCGACAGGGCGGTCAGGCCGATGTGGACGCAAACTTGGCCAGTTGTTGCGAGACGCCGGCCTTGCCTACCAGAATAAGGGTGTCGCCGGTATTCAGCGCGGTCTGGGGATCGGGGCTGAACACGGTTTTGCCGTCGGCACGCTTGATCGCCACAACGGTCGCGCCGAGCTGTTCTCGGAGTTGGCACTCCTTCAACATTTTTCCGGACAGCGTCGATTGAGTGTTGATGACGTATTCGTCCATCTCCAATTGTACGCCCTCGGCGGCTACGTCCACGAAATCCACGACGTTGGGACGGGTAAGGATGTCGACCGTGCGGGTGGCCCCGATCAGTTGGGGGCAGATGACGCGTCGCGCGCCGGCGCATTTGAGCTTGGGTTCGGTCTGAGGCTGCTCGGCGCGGGCGATGATGTTCAGGTCCGGCCGCAGGGCATGGGCGGTCAGAGCGATGAAGACATTGTCGGCATCGCGCGGCAGCATGGAGATCAGCGCGCTGGCGCGCATGATTCCGGCGCGGAGGAGCATGTCGTCTTCGGTGGCGTCGCCGATGATGAAGCGCGTGTTGAGCCCTTTGAGCTCATCGAGGCGTCCGGCGTCGGCTTCCAAGACGACCACGGGAATCTTGGCGGCCTCGAGATCGCGGACAACCATGCTGCCCATACGGCCGAAGCCACAGAGGATGACGTGATCCCGCGCCGCTTTCAGTTTCTTGTCCATCACCAACATCTCCCGATGGGCTCTTAGTTCTCCGCTAACAAAGAGGGCGATCAATGAAGTGAAGGCGACGGAAACGGTCGCGATGCCGAATGTGATTACGACCAGGGACCAGAGCCGCCCGGAATCGCTGAGCGTCCACACCTCGTGGTATCCGACCGTCGACAGCGTGATTGCGGTCATGAAGACCGCATCGAGCAGGGATACGTCTTTATCCGACTCGATTAGCAAGAAGCCGAACGTGCCGGCGACAAACACGCCGATCAGCGCGATGACCGACAGAATCAGACGGCTTCTCGGTGACACGAAGATCCCTTCCCTAGGAATAGGCCATCCACCCGGTTTATTGTCGGCTGGATGGGCGAAAGAGCAACACGCGGTTTGCCGATGGTCCCGTAACGGTGCGGTGGTGTGACGGTGCGCGGAGGTGGCGAATCCATCAGGCCCGGAGGTGGGGCGTTGGGGGGCCGCGGCGGCGGTTGGCGAATCCGCGGAATGTCAGTACGATGCGCGGCTGAGTTGTCTGGAACAATTGGTGCCTGGGAGATCGACGATGGGCAAGGGACCCGACCACGGCGCGGAACGATTTCGCGAGCGCGCACGGCGCGATCGTGACTACAAGGAACAATTGCCCGGCGAAGACGACGAGCCCCTGCCGGATCCGGTAGCACCGATCCATGGCGAGGCCAAGCCGGACCGGAACGAGCCTTGTCCCTGCGGAAGCGGTAAGAAGTACAAGAAGTGTTGCGGGAAGCCCGCGTAGTCGGTCGATTCCACAGTACCGGCTCAGCGGGTGGGGGGGGGAGTCCCGCGGCGAAACCCTTGAGCGAGGCGGTTGCGCAGCGCTCGGGTTGGCGGGTGCGCGGTTGCGGGGCGCAGACGACCGTGGGAGCGACACGCCGGCACGGACGCGACTCTTGCAGGGGTATAATCTTACAAGCTTGTTACCCGAAGCGCCGGGATTTCGGGAACAAACGGCTACGAAACCACGTTGATGCAGGTAGACTATGCCGGGTTTGTCGGCGTGCCTTTCGTGGGTAGCCGCAACCTTTGGGAAAAACATGATTTAGGAGATGTAGGATGAAAAATCGTTTCTTCGCGGCCATGCTGGTCGGCGCGACCTTGTTGGTTGGCACGTACGGGGCCTATGCGGTGGCTCAAAACAAGCTGGGGAGCAAGGTGCAGGATTCCAAGCTGCCGATGTGTCCGGTCACGAGTGAGGTGGCGAGTTACTTTGTCAGCGCGCAGACGGCGGACGGTCCGGTCTATTTCTGCTGCAAGGGATGCGCCAAGAAGTTTAAGAAGAATTCGGCGAAGTATGCGACGGGCGTCGAGCGGCAGCGCGCCGTTCTGGCCAAGTTGCCGAAGGTGCAGGTGGCCTGTCCGGTTTCCGGTGAGACCGTCGATCCGGAAGTAACGCTCGACCACAACGGTGAGAAGGTGGCGTTTTGTTGCAAGAAGTGCCGGGACAAGTTCAAGTCCTACAGCGGCCGGTTCGCGGCGAAACTCGCTGCCAGCTATTCCTATCAAACCAAGTGCCCGATCATGGGTGAGGAGATCGATCCGGCCGCGTTCACGCAGTTCAACACGGGCGAGCGCGTCTACTACTGCTGCCCGAAGTGCGCAGACAAGTTGATCGCCACTCCGGCGAAGTACAATGACAAGCTTGTGGCACAGGGTGTGAACATCGACTGGGAGAAAGCCAAGCCCGTGACCGAGAAGTAATCGGTCGATCATGAGGCGAGGCGCTTACCCGGCGGCAGCGGCCGTCGGGGCAATGGATTGAGGCCGACGGTTTGGCGCAGGGCAATGCCCGTGGCCGGCAACACAGACGGCCGACGATGGCGCGGCGGCGTTCGCAAGGATGCCCCGCGTCTTTTGCATTGGGTGAGGTTCAAAAAGGGCGAACTCGGTTCGGCGGCGGGCGGCGGGACGGTGCCTATGTGATTTGGCGCATGGTGGTGCGGACGAGTGCCGCGAGTTGGCTGCAGATGAAGTCGCGAAAGGTCTTGGCGTTCAGGCGGCGCAGGCCGAGCAACGGGCCGCTGGCGATCTGCGCCCCGGTGTCGGGCGTGTAGTGCGTTTCGTGAAAGGCGATCGCCTCGTTGGTGACGGTGCCCAGCAGTTCGGTCCGAAAACCGCAGATGCTGAAGGCGATCTTGATTTCACGGCCACCTTGAAGCAGATTGGACGCGTCCATTTCGAGTGCGATCTTGGATTTGGCGTATTTCTCGGACAACTCGACGAAGATCGGGATGTACTCGGCGAGCATGGCCTTGCGGAGTTGTTCGATCGGGTCGGGCTTTCGCGGGCGCGTATCGGGATCGTTGCGGGCCTTCTTCTCTTCAAGCTGGTCGAGCAACAGGTCGAGATCGTGTTCCGCCGGCGGGGGATTCCGCGATGCCGGCGCAACACGACGGACCAGTTGGGCGTATCCGGTATGGGGCTGTTCTTTGGCCAATGGGAAAGGCTCCCGTCCGCAGGGCGGCTCGCACGGTTCGCCCCGGTTCTCTACATGGGCGTACAATCGCCCGTCTGTCTCAATGATTATCTTCGGGCATAGCCGACGCGCGCTTGAGTCGGGCCGGTGTGAAGTTGGGGGGTCCGATACCTGAGCATCGCAGCGGTGCGGGGCGGTGCTATTCGTTGACACTGAATTCATCCGGTCCTACGATTCGTGGGGTCGGATGGCGCATCTTACCTATCGGGCGTTGCGCGGTTTCGCGACCCTTCAGGTTGGACGGGCTACGGATGCCTTGAGGGGTTTTGATTGTGCCGACGTTGCATGTACTACAAGGTCCGGACAAGGGCCGTACCTACGAGACGCCCGAGGAAGTTACGCGCATCGGGCGCCACACGGACCAGATCCAGCTTTCCGACGACAGCACGTCGCGTCACCACGCCGAGCTGCGCCCTACCGGCGGGGGGTGGCTGCTGGTCGACCTGAACAGCTCGAACGGAACGTTCCTCAACGGCCAGCGTATCGTCAACCCCACACCCATCAAGCACGGCGATCAAATCAAGGTCGGGTCGAGCCTGCTGGTGTTCAGCGGTGATGAGGAGGCCGGTGGTTTTGGGACCCAGACGATTCGCGATCTGGTTGACCTCGACATGAGCGGGGCGGCGGGCGGTTCTTCGATTCTCGCCGCAATCGACGGGTCGGAAGAAAGCGTCATCCTCCAACCGCCCGAGACGGCGGATGCCGTGGCGGCATGGAATATCGTGTACCGGGTGGCGGAGATGGTGGGGTCGGCCCACTCCGTCGAACCGTTCCTCGAACGCGTGGCGGATATCTTGTTCGACGGTTTGATCGTCGACCACCTCGTATTGCTGATGGCCGAGCCGACGGACAGCCGAACGCTGAAGCCGAAAGTCGTGCGTTTTCGTCAGAAGGACCGCAAGGGCACGCGCCCGAAAATCTTCACCTCCGAGACGATCATCAAGCATGTGGTGGACACGAAGGAAGGCATCTTGTGTGCCAACGCGATGACCGACGCACGATTCGGAAGCGAAAACCCGCAGGACAGCATTCATCGGCTAGGGCTGCGCAGCACTATCTGCGTGCCTGTGGTTGCCCACGAATCCGTGCAGGGCGTGTTTCATCTGGACTGTTCGATGTCCAATCACACCTATTCTCAGGAACAGCTCCGTCTGGTCGTTGCGATCGGGCGGCTGGCGGGGATGGCGATTGAGAACATGAGGCTATCGGAATCGCGCATGCGGCATGAGCGCCTTGCCGCCGCCGGGGAAACCGTCGCTTATCTGTCGCATCATATTCGTAACATCTTGCAAGGGATGCAGGGCGGGGCGGAGGTCCTGGAGTTGGGGCTCCAGCGGGATTCGCTCGAGTCCGCGCGGTCTGGGTGGAAGATGGTGCACCGCAACCTCGATCGCATCTACCACCTGACGCTCAACATGCTGACCTTCAGCAAGGAGCGGCAAGCGCGGATCGAAACCGTCCAACTGAATCGTATCGTCGAGGATGTTATCACGCTGGCGCAATCCAAGGCGGATGATAAGGGTGTCATGATCCTGGCGGAGCTGGACGATCTCCCCGCCGTGCCCTTGGACCCGGATGGCATCCACCAGGTGGCGCACAATATTCTGCTCAATGCGATTCAGGCGTGCCCCGACCAGGGCGGTCGCGTGAACCTGCGTACCGCCTACGATGCGAGCGACGGCACCGTGCGTCTTTCGATCAGCGACAACGGCCACGGCATTGCCGATGACGATCGGGAATCGATTTTCGACGCATTCCATTCAACCAAAGGGCACGCCGGAACGGGGTTGGGATTGGCCGCCGCCAAGAAGATCATCAAGGAGCTGCAGGGGCGCATCGAGGTCCGCAGCCAGGTTGGCGAAGGCAGCGTGTTCGAAGTGACGTTGCGGACCACGCACAAGCGACTGGCCGACAGCGGCAAGACGCATGGTCCGATGCCGGATTAGTTGGTTCGGATCGACCGAGCCTTTCCGGTCCCTCTTGAGGTCCGCAAAACATCAACAATACCACGCTATCCCCGCGCCGGGATTCGCGGCCCGATGTGCGGGGCGTGCGCCGGTTTGTCCGATACGCTGCACTGCTTGGTCCCAGTGCGCTGGTTGCGTCCGGATCGCCCACTCATTCGGAAAGGCCGGCATCGGCCCTACCGATACAACACGGTAGTCGGCGTTGGCTGTCAGTGCGCGTCCCGGTGGCGGGACGCGGCCGGCCAGCCCGTGTTTTGGAGCGGGGGAGCGCGGTGATGCGTCCGCAGATCGACAATATCCTACTCATCGAAACAGACGGGGCGCGGCAGGCCTTGCTGCTGATGGCGTTGCTCGATGCCTTTCCAAATGCCGTCGTCGAGCCGGTCGCCAGCAGCGAAGAGGCGCTGCGCACGGTGGCCACGGGGCGCGACGTGGCAGCATCGGTGCTATTCGATTGCGTGCTGATGGGGGACGGCGTATCGGATGCGGGGCCGCAGGAGATGGTGCGGCGGCTCCGGGCGAGCGGCGTTTTGTGTCCCGTGATCGTCCTATCGGAACGCGAAGACGGTCTCCATGCCCGAGGCGCGACCGCTGGTGATGAGGCGGTTGGTCTGCCGTGGAACGAGGCGTTGGACGGCTGCGGTCTTCGGAGACGGATCGAGTCGGTGGTTCGGGAAACGCCCGACGTTGTGAGCCGGGCCGACCGGATAAAGCAACGGGCGATTCGGACGAAGCGCCGGGCGGCGACCGACCCGGTTACAGGACTGGCCGATCGCGGCGCTTTGCGTCAGTTCCTAAACAGCGCCAAGAAACGACGGGTAGCCGGGGCGCCATGGAGCTTCTTGACGATCGATGTGGACGGTCTGGGAGAGACGAATCGGCTACATGGTTTTGCGGCGGGCGACGAGGCGTTGAGCCTTGTTGCGGCGCACCTTCGCGCCTTGGGGGCGGGCGGTGATTTCGTGGGTCGCCACCGCAGCGATGAGTTTCTGGTCATCAAGCCGGGGCATGATCTGGGTTCGGCCATTCGCTGGTCGGAATCCCTGCAGGATCGACTGAGCGGGGCGACGCTGTCGGCTTCATGCGGAGGCCGGGCGGTCGCCACGTCGATCGGCGTGGTCGTCGCGTTCGACTCGTTGTCGGTGGCGACGTCGATCTATCGAAGTCGGCAGGCGGCGCTGTGTGCGAAGCGATGCAGCGGCAGCCGCATCGCCACCTGGTCGATGGTTCAGTTCGAGCGGAGCACGCGGGCGTCCGGATCGTTCGAGCGAAGCCTGGAGTGCTTCCTGGATGCGTGGCAAGGGCGAATGGGGGCCACCCAGAGCAATCACCTGACAACGCACGCGGAGTTTGTCAGCTCGATGGCCGTACGGTTGGGAGAGGCGCTGGGTCTTCAGTCTGAGGATCTGCAGCGGTTGCGCCGCGCGGGGCTTTGCCATGACATCGGAAAGTTTCTGGTGCCCGAGCGCATCTTGTCCAAGAGTGAGCGGCTCACGGAGGAGGAACGCGGCTTGCTTTCTCGTCACGCGCCCGATGGTGCCGACATGGCGCGGCTGCTGGGTGCAGACAGGCGGACGGCGGAATTCGTTCGCCATCACCATGCTCGCTTCGACGATGCGTTCTGTGCCGATCAGGTTAAGACGGTTCCGCTTGGGGCGCACATCCTTTGCGTGGCGGATGCGTTTGTGACGATGACGTCGCATCGGCCCTACAAGAGCACGCGAACGTTTGCCGACGCGTTGCGTGAGCTTGAGCGCGAGAGTGGACGACAGTTCGCCCCCGCGGTGGTTGACGCTCTGCCGAAGGCGCTGCTCGCGCAATCCCGCGCAACTTCAGTTCCTGAATCCTGCTAAAGCGGTTGCTCTTTCTTGTTGCCAACACCGGGCGATGGCGCGGAGGCCGCATGTGCGCGTGTTGTACGTTGGCTTATCCGACGTGCAATCAGCGCATCACCTACGACATCAGATGCGCTCATGACGGCTGCGCGACCGCATCGCTTTGCGGTTATCGCGGCTGCCCATAAATCCAAGCCGATGTGCCCCAAAAAAACGTGATCCCAACGGCGATCGGTTCTGCCATTCTCGGAAGGTCTCATACGCTTTCGTCCACGTTTGAGTGTGGTTTATCCATTGCAGAACTTTGTGAAACTCGCCGAATACCCTGCACGGGTGATCGGGGTGGGCTGTTGAGAACAGGGCGAACCAGGCGTCTGGGGCCCGGTGGTTTCAAGAATCAAGCGGGGGTTGTGGTTTGGACGTTCAATCGGAATCGGTGATCGGCGCGACGGTGTTGGGGCAACATGACGAGTCGATGGCAGGCGGGGATTCGATGGATTCCGTACGCGGGATGCCCAAGCCCAATACCGACGGGCATGGTCAGTTCGAGGATGTCGAGTGGCGCGTCGAAGGATCGTTGCAGGAAACCACCGGGGTGCTGGTTGGGCGAACGCATCGGGGGCTCACCGTTGTCACGGATCATGAGTTGGGCTGTCGTGAGGGGAACGTGCTGATTCCGTCACCGCGATCCCAATGGCGGGGCTGGCGCAGGCCGGTTCAGATCAAACGAGTCGTTCAGCTCTCCGACGCCATCGATTTGATTGCGGCGGACTACGTTACCCATGAGCCGCCGGCATGATCCACGACACGCCTGATGGCGGACGGCCCGGCACTCGGGCGTGTGCCCGCGCAGTCGGGGGGCCGCGAGCGACGCCGCGCGGAGCCGTCAGCGCCGGTGGCGGTCCAAGACCTTGGCCAGGGACGAACCTCCCCGAAGCCCCCGCCGACCATCCACCAACGCCTGGTTGACGGTACGCCACGTCTCGCCGTCGACCCCCTTGATTGGGCCGGAACGATCGGAGGGCCACGTCTTGTAGGTGCGGTGGTAGCGATCCGCCCATTGGAGGATTTGTTTGATCGTAAGTTTGGGCGGAAACTGTCGATGGCGCGCTCCGCGTTGCTTTTCCAGCAGTTTGGCCAATGACGAACCGCCGGGCAGACCGCGAACGCCCACGATCAAAGCGGTGTCGATACGTTTCCAGGTTTCGCCCTTCGCTCCGGAGATCGGGCCGCTGTGCTGATGGGGCCACGTCCCGTGGCGTTTGTGGTAGGCGTCGGCCCATTGGAGAATCCGCTTGATGGTCAGGCGTTCGAGCCCGGCCGGGTTGCGTACGCCGCGGCGTTGTTCCAGCAATCGGGGAAGCGAACTGCCGCCCGGTAGGCCGCGAATGCCGAGGTACAACGCTCGATTGACGCCTGCCCAGTCGATCCAGTTGACGCCGGGAATAGCGCCCCCGCTGCGGGCCTTGGGCCACTGGCCCGTGCGCTTGTGGTGCCGGTCCGCCCATTGAAGAATCTGCTTGAGGGTCAGCCGCTGCGGCTTCTTCGGATTGGGCACGTTGCGGTACTTGCCCAGGACTTGAGGCAGCGTCAGACCCTTGGGCAAGCCACGAATGCCGTTTTGCAGCGCGCCTTGGACAGCCACCCAAGTGTCACCGTCGGCGTTCGGAATCTTACCGGAACGCACGCTTGGCCATTGCCCGGTCCGGGCGTGGTGCTGGTCGGCCCATCGCAGGATTTGGCGAATCGTCAGCCGCGGGCGATCGGCGAGGCTGCGAATACCGCGATGTTTGGCCAACAGCCTCGATAAGGACGTATCTCCGGGAAGACCCCGCGATCCTCTGGCCAGGGCATATCGGACCATGGCCCAGGTTTCCGATCGATCGGGGGCGACGGGTTCCTCCGTCGTCAGCGGCCAGCGCCCGGTGCGTTGATGGTACGCGTCGGCCCACTGGAGAATCTGCCGAATCGTCAGCTTGCGCTCGCGCTCGATGCCGCGGTGCTTGATCAGGCGCCGGTTCAAGGATGATCCCGCCGGCAAGCCGCGCAAACCCTGGCGCAGGCATTGGTCTATGGCGGCCCAGGTTTCGCCCGGCGCGCCGACGA
The DNA here is from genome assembly GCA_046753625.1 of Phycisphaerae bacterium. Taxonomy (GTDB): domain Bacteria; phylum Planctomycetota; class Phycisphaerae; order UBA1845; family UBA1845; genus JADFOB01. Next base: position 14,759 of record JBHHUB010000064.1, read on the forward strand.
CCGCCCCCGACGAATTCTTCGGCCAGTGGCCGGTGCGCCGGTGGTGCCGGTCGGCCCAACGCAGGACCTGTTTGATGGTGAGGCGGGGCCGGTTGGCGGGGTTGATGTGGCCGCGTCGGCGAACGAGCAGCTCGGTCAGCGAATCTCCGCCCGGCAGACCGCGCCCGCCTTCCTTGAGATGCCGATCCACCGTGCTCCAATAGTCGCCGTCACTGCCGGGAATGTTGCCTGATGGTGCGCCGGGCCAGCTACCGTGTTGTTCGTGGTACTGATCCGCCCATTGGAGGATCCGTTTGAGGGTCAGATTGGGGCGTTTGCGTCGCCGCTGCACGCCGCGCCGCTCCGCGAGAAGCTGGTCGAGCGATGCTCCGCCGTCGAGTCCTCGTCCGCCTTGGCGCAGGCATTTGTCGATCTCGGTCCAGCTTTCTCCTGGGGCTTCCCGAACATGAAGCAGTTTCGCCGTAGGCCAGCGTTGGGTGCGTTGGTGGTAGCGATCCGCCCAGCTAAGAATCTTGCGGATGGTCAGCGGCGGTCGGTCGTGCTTCTTGCGGTGTGTCCAGAGGAAGGCTTCCAAAGACGAACCGCCCGGCCAGCCGAATCCACCTCGGCTCAGCAGGTCGTCAATCAGAGACCATTTTTCAAAGCGCCGGCCGTAGATGGTGCCGCTGCGTCGGTGGGGCCAATGCCCCGTGCGGCGGTGGTGGGCGTCGGCCCATTGGAGGATTTGCGCCCGTGTCAGTTTGAGTTGGCCTGGCATTGCTACATCCGCGTTGAGGAACCCTTGCCAAACCGTTGTGGGCGTTGCGCCAAGAGTATGACACCTTTACTCTGCATGCAAACCCGGTGTTTGTCGCTCACGCACCGCCGTGTTGCAGCCGCGTGTCATACTGCTCTCTTTGGGGTTACTTTTTCTTGCCTCGCTTGGCAACCTTGGCCCAGGTGTCGCGCAGCGTAACGGTTCGATTGAATACGGGCTTGCCGGGGCGGGCATCTTCCGTGTCCACGCAAAAATAGCCGAGCCGTTCGAACTGAAAGCGCGCGCCCGGTGGGGCGGTCGCCAGTGATGGCTCCACCTTGGCGTCGGGAATCACCTTCACGGAATCGGGGTTCAGCGCGGCGCGGGAATCCTGTCCGTCTTCTCCTTCTTTGGGATCGGGCGTGGCGAACAAGTGATCGTACAATCGAACTTCGGCGGAAACCGCATGACGGGCCGACACCCAGTGCAACGTGCCCTTGACCTTTCGTCCGTCGGGCGCGTCGCCGCCGCGTGTGGCCGGATCGTAGGTACAATGAATCTCGATCACTTCGCCCGAGGCATCCTTGATGACATCCGTGCAGGTAATGAAGTAGGCATACCGCAAGCGCACTTCGCGGCCAGGCGCCAGGCGAAAGAACTTCCTTGGCGGCTCCTCAAGGAAATCGGCCCGTTCGATGTACAGCTCGCGGGCAAAGGGAACCCGGCGCGTTCCGGCGGATTGGTCCTCCGGATTGTTGATGGCGTCGAGTTGTTCTTCGTCGCCCTCAGGGTAGTTGGTCAGCACGATCTTGATCGGATCGAGCACGCCCATCACTCGCGGCGCGCGTTTGTTGAGATCCTCGCGGATGCTGTGTTCGAGCACGGCGATGTCGATGGTGCTGTTGAACTTGGCGACGCCGATGCGCTCGCAGAAGTTGCGGATGGCCTGCGGCGTGTAGCCGCGCCGACGCAGCCCGGACAGTGTGGGCATTCTGGGGTCATCCCAGCCGCATACGAGGCCCTCTTGGACGAGTGCCAGGAGTTTCCGCTTGCTCATAACCGTATGGGTGAGCTCCAGGCGGGCGAATTCAATTTGTTGCGGATGGTAGGCGTCAAGCGCGTCGAGGAACCAATCGTACAACGGTCGATGATTCTCGAATTCAAGCGTGCAAATCGAATGCGTGATGCGTTCGATCGAATCTTCAAGCCCGTGCGCCCAGTCGTACATGGGGTAGATGCACCAGGCGTCGCCGGTGCGGTGGTGCGTAGCCTTTTGAATCCGGTACATGACCGGGTCGCGCAGGTTCAGGTTGGGCGAACTCATGTCGATCTTGGCCCGCAACACCTTCGATCCGTCGGGAAACGCCCCGCGCTTCATGCCCTCGAAGAGCTCCAGGTTTTCCTCGACGGATCGGTTGCGATGGGGGCTTTCGCGCCCGGGTGTCGTAAGCGTGCCGCGGTAGGCGCGCATCTCCTCGGCGTTTAAGTCGCAAACGTAGGCCTTGCCGGCCTTGATCAACCGCACGGCGCAATCGTACATCTCTTGGAAATAGCTCGAGGCGAAGAAAAGCCGATCCTCCCAGTCAAAGCCAAGCCAGCGTATGTCGGTCTGAATCGACCGGACGTACTCCTCCTCTTCCTTGGTGGGGTTGGTGTCGTCGAACCGCAGGTTGCATTGGCCGCCGTATTGCTTGGCCAGGGAAAAGTTCAGGCAGATGGATTTCGCGTGCCCGATGTGCAGGTACCCGTTGGGTTCCGGAGGAAACCGCGTGTGGACGCGACCGGCCCACTTGCCCGTCTTGAGGTCCTCTTCGATGATCTGCTGGACGAAATTGAGGCGTTTGTCGCCCTTATCGCCTCCCGTATGGTCCCTGTCTCGTTCGCTCATGTTTGGTTCTTCGGCAGCATGCGGATGGTGTTTCTTATCCCAGGTCAAGTTTACCCTCGCACCACAGCCGCCATCGCACGGTGGCCAATCGGGGCGCGGAGTCGATCGCACGACTTCCAAGACGATAAACGCGGACCGCCCGTTTGTCGAAGGTTCGCGGCGCGTCACTTATCAATGTGGCGGATCGAGCGGCCGCGCGGACTGAAGCCCGCGGCTCGGGAGTCCGTTTCGACCATCCTTCCCGAGGCGGTGTGCGCCCGGTGCGATCAAGCCTTCGCCCTCGATCTTTGAGAAGATGCCTGCGAAACGGTCGCGGCTTGATCAACCCACACCACCGCGATACACGCAGGCGACGGCGCCGAGCGGCGCGGCCACGCCAAGTAGGAATGCCGGCGCCATGGAATTCGGGCAGGTAGTCGGCGCGGCGGCGGACCGTTGCTACTTGTTCTTGAGCGCTTTTTCGATCGCGGGGATCAATTCTCGTCCGAACGGGTCCTTGGCACGGATCGTGCCCTTCGCATCAACGAGAAACCACGTGGGTAGTCCTTGGACATTGAATTGCTCAAACACGGGAAAGCGTCCGTCGGCCTTGTCCCACGTTTGAATGCCCGGAACTTTGCGGGTTTTTGAGAACTTCACAATCGCTTCCTTCTGCTCGTCAGCCGACAAGCCCAGCACGACAAAGTCCGCCTTGAATCTATCGATGGCTTTCAGGATGGTGGGAAACTCCGCCACGCAACTTGGACACCACGTTGCCCAGAAATCGATCAACACGACCTTGCCGCGCAGCGATTGGATCGAAACCTTCTTCCCATCCAGTGTCGTGGTTTCAAAATCGGGGATGGTCATGCCGATTTGCAAGTGTTCGAGGTCGAAGAGATAGCTCTTGGCCTTGCCGGCCAGCGCCTTGTCGGAAGATGAGATCAGCTTTTTCAGGTTGGCGATCGCCTTGGTGTTTTGCCCCTGTGTCATCTGAAGCCGGGCCAGTAGAAGCCGACCCTGCCGGCGGACCGCGTCGTTTCTCGTCTTCGTGACGAGTTCCGCCAGCGTGGGCATCCATGCGTCGACGGGGCCGATTTCACTGGACGCATACTCAAGATCGACAAACACATCCACCAGGTCGCGCTTGTCGGGGAAACTCTTGGCCAGGCGCGCGAAGCGCTCTGGACTGTCCTTCGCGCCAATCTGAATCGACCAGTAGAGCACGGCCACGTGCATGTCGAAACCGTCGGCGCTATCGGCGTTGGCTGCGGCCAGCTTGTCCATTTCACGGAGGATTTCAGGGCGGGGGTCGGGCGGGAGCTTGGTGCGGTCCGAAAAATCCAAGTGTGGATTTTTGGCCAGCATGGAGCGCAGCGCGGCATCGTAACGCTCCATCTCTCGCTCCAGCTTACGTTCAAGTCGGCCGAATGCCTCTGCACCGCCGGCGAGGCAGAGGCCGCTTGGCGCGCCGACGATGGCGGCGGCGATGATACCGATGCGGATCGCTGCTGACTTCTTCAATGTGGCACTCACGATGCGTTCCTTTCGAGAACGAATGATGGACAATAATGTGCATGGAACGGGCGATCATTTCCGGATGACGCGGCCACGCTTGCGGGGCGGACGCCGTTGGTCCACGCCCTATTGCTGGTGCTCACGTCATCGGGAAGAGTCGGCCCACGGGCGCCCGGCCCGCCTGCCACCGACCATAATCACGAATCGTCGTTGTTTATTTCCGCGGTCTGGTCACTTTTGTTTCCGGATTGGCGCTTCCACTGGCATGGATGTTGTCGGACCTTGTATCGCTGGCCGCTCCTTCTTTATCTGCACGGCTTGGGGATGTAGGCGCTGGGGCGCTCTCGACGGTGTCGCCGACGGCCCCCTCCATGCCGACCCGACCCTTCCCTTACCTTTGCCCGAAGTGGCATCCGCAGCAAGCGGGTCGGTATCCTCAATGCTGACATCAATCTGAAGATCCTCTGGCCCTTGTGATGAGAGGCTGAACGTGATGAAGTCGCCACAGACGAAGTCCATCCCGTCCACCAAGACACCCGTTGAGGCTGTGGCGCCCGTCCCGGTGGTCACGATTAGCGAAGCTTGATCAACGACAGCGGCCCGGAAATCGCTGCAGCTCCGCGTGAACTGGAAGGAATCGTTTGCATCCAATGAGAAGGCAAGCTGATCGCTCGTGGCGGGGTCGGTCAGCGCATCCGGCAAGACCGACGCGTCCGCACTGTTGAAAAAGGTGATCGCGACACCTGAATCTGCGGTGGCGTTGATAAAGGTGATGGTGACCGTGCTGGGTTGCTGGGCTTGTGGCGCGGGGCCGTTGCAGCCCACCGTCAGTACGAGCCAACACCCTACCAGGCATGTTCCGGTTATGCGGTTCACGGCAAAACTCCCATGGTCGGCTGCTAATCTCAGGTTCGTTACAATC
>JBHHUB010000065.1:0-19758 GCA_046753625.1 Phycisphaerae bacterium
GCGATCCGCCTTGATCGGCTCAAGCTTGGCCGGCAAGAGCAGTTGAAGGTCGATGTTCTTCTCATCGGCCAAACCGCGCACGTCGCGGACCGCATCGGACAACACGCTCGCGAGATCCACCTGATCCAACTCCAACTCGATGCCGCCGACCTCGAGCTGTGAGACACTGAGCACGTCTTCAATCAACCGCGAAAGGCGCCGCGTTTCCTTGTTGATCACGTTGTAGCATTCGGTGATCACCTTCGGATCATCAAACATGCCGGAGGACAGCGTTTCGGAGTACGCCCGGATGTTGGTCAGGGGTGTTCTCAGCTCGTGCGTGACCTGCGCGATCAAATCCTCCCGGGCCTTCTCCGAACGGGTCTGCTGCGAAATGTCGCGGACGACGACCAACGCCTCACCATGGCGCTGTTTCCGATGAAGCGGAATGATCCACGTTCGGAAGATGTCGGGCTCCTCGCCTTCACCTTGATCCCATTGGATCAGTTCGTTGTGTTGCTGGTAATGACCTTCGGGCTGCAAGGTCGAACGCAACACGCCCAATACCTTCGCACCGACCCCTTCGGCGACCACCGCACCGATCCGGCCGTGCTTGACCTCCTCCCAGGACCAGCCGAACAAGCGGCAGATCGCGGCGTTGGCGTATTCAATACGATCTTCTTCCGTGATGAACAGAAGCCCGTCGGGAAGGGCATTGAGCACCTCCGCGAGTTCGCCGCCGCTGCTGCTGGCCAACAAACGGGCAAGCTCCCGGTCGGCCTCGGTGCGCTCCGCATCGTCAACCGCGCTGCGCGCCAACTCGACCAGTTGATTCCACGATTCGGTGGCCGCGTCCGTTTCATCCTCGATGCGCAGCGCCGTCAAGTCGTCCTCAATCCGTTCGTGCTCCGTGCGAAGGCGATGGGCAATCCGCGATACCGAACGCAATTGCTCACGCAAGCACCGGTATACGACAAACAACGCGCCGAGCACGATGAACACGACGACCAGCAGGCCGGCTTTGCCCGACGCGCCCTCGATCACGGATGGGTTCGCAAGGGTTACCTCCACCAGAATATCGGACGACTCGGAAAGGGTGGTCGGTTGGGGCGGATGGGAAGATGCCGCCAGATCGGACGATCCAGGCGCCCCGTCGCTATTCGCCGGCCGATCCGCTGAGTCACCCGCCCCCTCCGAACGTGCCCGCCCCGGATCATCGGGCTTGGGCCTGCGCGGTCGCTCGGTCATGCGGGTTCCCGCCTCGCGGGCCTCACCGGATTCGCCGGAAGTAGTATCAGCCCTGGACGCAGCGTCGTGCAGGCGAATTCGAGCGCGATAGCGACGCAAGGCCGCGCCCGAGGACCGGTCCGGCTCAATCACGCGCCCGGACGAACCGGCGACCAGGCTTTGAAAGCCACCCACGTCCGCGATTGTCCCTTGTTCGGATGGACGATAAGCCGATTCCACCCGTCCATCGCTGCGCAGTATCCTCCATGACCTCACCGGAAAATGCTGCGAGAATTCGCGCGCGGCGATTCGGGTGGCCACGCCGCGCGTCGCCTCGGAAGCGGATTCCGCATAGATCGTCTCGATTTCCCGGACCAGGGCGGCTACCGCATAGTCGAAGGTCTTCTCCAAACGTACGGCGGCTTCCTCGCGGACCCGCGTGATCGCGAATCGCGAAATCGCCCCGAGCCCTACCAGGTAAATCAGTACGATCGAAAGCCCGAACCATCTCGGGACTTCTTCCGCCGTGAGGAATGCGCTGATTCTTCGCTGCGCAGCTTTCACAAGTACGCTTTCCGGAAACGAGACTATTGAGGCACCCATCGTGGTTATCGAGTTCGTGCCGAGACGCCTTAAGCTCGCCCAAGACTTCCCGGACCCAGGTATGGGAATCGACGGATCCGGCCACGGTACGTCCATCGCGCATGCACGCCCCTCCCGTCGCAACATGCTTCCCTTCAAGCATAGAATACGCCATAATGCGTGCGGCACAGACGTCCGAGAATCGTGCATGCCACCGTATGGGTTGCGCGGATGGCGGGTGGCCCACCTCCTTGGGAGGTGGGGCAGACGATGATCGCGAGGGGCTCAAGCCGCCGACGCGATGACGCGCCAACGATCCGAGCCGCGCGCGTCAGGAAGCGGCCCGATAAGCATCAGGTAACGCGACTTGAAACAGGAGCCCCGAGTTGGCCGATCCCCAAACCCGTTCACCGTTGCCACCCTGCTCGCACGAGCCGGCGCCCTACACGGGTCCGCCTCGCGACGAAGTCTTGGCATTGCGCCGCGAGTTTGTTTCTCCCGGCGTGTTCACCTACTACAAAGAGCCCATCGAAATCGTCGAAGGGTACATGCAGTATTTGTGGGACGAACAAGGCAGGCGCTATCTCGATGCGATCGCCGGCGTGGTGACCGTCTCGGTGGGCCACTGCCACCCCAAGATCGTTGAAGCGGTTCGCCGACAGGTCGGCCGTCTGATGCACACGACGACGATCTACCTCCATCCGGACATCGCCGTCTATGCGAAGAATCTCGCCGCCCACTTTCCCGAAGGCGGCGGCCTGACGGCGACCTATTTCACCAACTCAGGCACCGACTCCAACGATCTGGCCACGCTCATGGCCCGCCTGCACACGGGCCGGCACGACGTCATCGCCCTACGCAACGGCTACCACGGCGGATCGCAATCGACGATGGCGTTGACCGCCATGGGCAATTGGAAGTATCCCATTCCACATTCGTTCGGTGTCAAGCATCTGGCATCCGCAGATTGCTACCGCTGCCCATTCGGCGTGACCTACCCGAGTTGCGACGTGAAGTGCGCGCGGGACATCGAGCCGCTGTTGGCGATGGAAACGTCGGGCCAAATCGCGGCGTTCATCGCCGAGCCGATTCAGGGCGCAGGCGGCGTGATCGTCCCGCCGCCCGAATATTTCAAGATCATTTACGAGGCCGTCCGCGCGGCGGGCGGGCTCTGCATCAGCGACGAAGTTCAAACCGGCTTCGGCCGGACCGGTGACCACTTCTGGGGGTTTGAAAACTACGGCGTGGTGCCCGACATCGTCACCATGGCCAAGGGCATCGGCAACGGCGCTCCTCTCGGCGCCGTCACGACCCGACCGGAAATCGCCGCACACCTCAAGCAAAAGCTTCATTTCAACACGTTCGGCGGCAACCCAGTCTCCATCGTGCAAGGCAAGACAACGCTTGAGATCATCGACGCCGAGCAGTTGCAGGACAACGCCCGCCAAACCGGCGGCTACTTGAAGCAACGGCTGATCGACGTACAGCGTAACCATCCGATCGTCGGGGATGTACGCGGGTTGGGATTGTTGATCGGCGTCGAATTGGTGGTGGATCCACGATCCAAGGAGCCCGCGACGAAGTTGGCCGTCGCCGTGCACGAAGAGACCAAAAACCGCGGCCTGCTCATCGGCCGCGGCGGCATCCACGGCAACGTCCTCCGGATCAAACCGCCTATGTGCATCACGCGCGAGGATGTCGATTTTCTGGCAGACTGCCTCGACGCCACATTGCGAGCCCTCCGCCGACCCTGAGCGGCCGCGCTACCGGCGTAGTGGACGTCGAGCGACAGGCGGAGGCCGCGCCAACGTCACGCCCGCGGCTCGCATGCATGGCACGGGTATGTCCATACTTGATGGCAGTTGAGAATTCGTCCGCGCAGGCGTAAATGGCACTGGGGGTCGGCCGACTTGTCTGCACATGTTCTCACGCCGGCGTCGCGTCAAGCCGTGGAGGGCAAGGCCCGCCGTGTCGGCTGAGACGTTTCGCGTGGCCCGGCCTTCACACCAAGTAGCATGGCCTTCCCCCTAAGTCGCACGGTCATCGCCCCCAGCGCACGGCCTTCGCCCCAACAGGGCAACAACAAGTCAGCCCAGGGCAGAGCGAAGCGGCGCCAGCCGCGCAGCGCCGCCCTGGGTTCCCATGGCCATGACATTCAGCCCTGAAAGGGCGAAACAAGTGCCCTTTCGCTACGGTGCGGCTCGGTACCGAATGACGTGCACCTTTTCCTGCGTCACCAGCCCCTCCTGCACCATTTCATCGATGTGCGGCATCAAGTTATCGATTTTTTCCTTGGCATCCACGATTTCGATCACGACGGGTAAATCCTCCGACAAGCGCAGGATCCTGGCCGTGTGCAGGCGGCTGTGGGCACCGAATCCCATAGGGCCGCGCAGCACCGTTGCGCCGGCAAGATGCAACTCACGTGCCTTGAGCACAATGGCCTCGTAAAGAGGCTTGCCTTGCCACTTGTCGCTTTCGCCAATAAAAATGCGAAGCAGGCAGCCTTGCTCGGGGATCTTCATGCCGTCACACTCCCAACCACGATTCCGCAACCCGGTATCCGATCCACACACCGCTCAAGCCGCCGAAAAGGCTGAGCAGGACATTCATGCCGGCGAGCCCGAACTGCCCGAGGTTCATTAGCTCGAAGGTCTCGAACCCGAAGGTTGAGAAAGTCGTGAATCCCCCAAGCAGCCCGATGAGCACGGCCACGCGCAGCTCCTCGCGAATCAGGAAGCGGCCGGCCAGCGCGGCGGTCAAGAATCCGATCAGCAGGCAGCCCAAGACGTTGACCAGCAGCGTTCCAAACGGGAACGATCCGTTGGTCAGCCGGTGGGCCCATCCACCGAGCGCATAGCGCAGCACACCGCCCAAACCGGACCCAACAAAAATCAAAATCAGTTTGGTCATGACCGCTCCTACCCTAAGCCGGCGTTGCCTCAGTATACGCCATTGGATGGCCGTGACGAGAGACGGCTCTGGCAATGGACGCGGATCGAGCTTATGGTAATCCCTGCGCAAGCGGCGCGATAACCGATGGATGGACACCTATGAGGGCAAAGTGAGCGGTACCGGCCGATCCCCCAATCAACCGTGGCATATTCTTGTCCGCCCCCGTGAGCCCTCGCTGGACGGCCACGGCAGCGCGATTCTGTCCGACATCCGCCAACTCGGGCTCGAGCACGTTGAGGCGGTGCGCTCTTCCAAGATATACATGCTCGTCGGATCGCTCACCGAAAACGACGTGCGGGCGCTGGCCGAATCACTTTTTGCGGACGCCGTGGCCGAGGTGTGGACCTGCGGTCCCGGGTTTTCCACGCGCGATGAGGCGCATCCGGCCGTCGAAGTGCATCCATTGCCGGGCGTGATGAACCCGGTAGCGCTTTCCGCACTGGCGGCCTGCAAACGTGTACTTGCGGGAATCACGGGAACGAACGCAATCCTCGAGCAGGTTCAGACCGCTCGCCGCTACGAAATCATCGGCGCCCGCTGCGCCGCCGACCTTGATCGAATCGCCCGGCGAATTCTGGCCAATGACTGCATCGAAACCTGGTACATCCACGCCCCGGACCGATCGGACCCGATCCCCGAGCGGATGCCGACCCCGCCCCAGCGACCGTTCGAGCTGAAGACCGTGCCCATTCGTTCGCACACGCCGGATGAACTGACCGCGCTGTCTCGATCCGGCCATCTGTTCCTTTCGTTGGAGGAAATGCAGACGATCCAATCGCACTTCCGCACGCTTCAGCGGGACCCCACCGACCTGGAGCTGGAGACGCTCGCACAGACCTGGTCCGAGCATTGCGTGCACAAAACGCTGAAAGCCGCGTTCGATTACACGGGCGACGGCTTCGGCGAACCCGGTGAGATTGAGGCGCATTTCGGCAACCTCCTCAAGGAAACCATCGCCGCGGCGACGAAGGAGTTGGGCCGCGACTGGTGCCTATCGGTATTCGTGGACAACGCCGGCGTCGTCGCCCTGGACGACGAGTACGGCATCGCATTCAAGGCGGAAACGCACAACCACCCATCCGCGATCGAGCCGTACGGCGGTGCGGCTACAGGCATTGGTGGATGTATCCGTGACATCATGGGTTGCGGACTGGGCGCCAAGCCGATTGCCTCGACGGATGTTTTTTGCGTCGCCCCGCCGGATTACGAGGAGTCGCGTTTGCCCAAGGACGTGCTGCATCCGCGCCGCGTGCTCAAGGGCATCGTCGGCGGCGTCCGTGATTACGGCAACCGCATGGGCATTCCCACGGTCAACGGCGCGATCTACTTCGATGACCGCTACCTGGCCAATCCACTGGTTTTCTGCGGCTGCATCGGGCTGATCCCGCGCGATCGCATCCACAAAGCCGCAAGCCCCGGCGATCTGATCGTGGTAGCCGGCGGCAGGACCGGTCGCGACGGCATCCACGGCGCCACGTTTTCCTCTGCGGAACTGACCGACACCGCCTCGGACGAATTCTCGCACGCGGTTCAAATCGGCAATGCGGTCGAGGAAAAAAAGGTGCTTGACGCGATGCTTCGCGCGAGAGATCACGAGCGTGGCTGTCTGTATTCTTCGGTGACCGATTGTGGTGCCGGCGGGTTGAGCAGTGCGGTGGGCGAGATGGGCGAGCCATGCGGTGCCGACGTCGACCTGAAAGACGTGCCGCTCAAGTATGCAGGGCTTCGTTACGACGAAATCTGGATTTCCGAGGCACAGGAACGGATGGTCTTTGCGGTGCCGCCGGAGCACCTCGCTCGATTCCTCGCGATCTTCGAAGAAGAGGAAGTCGAGGCAACGGTGATAGGCCGATTCACCGGCGACAACACGCTGACCGTTCGCTACGACGGACAAACGGTCGGATCGCTGGACATGGCGTTCCTGCACAACGGATTGCCGCGAGCCACGCGCCGGGCACACTGGACGGCTCCACCCGCCGCCGCCAAGCCGGTCGGGGCGGATGCCGCGTCGGACTTGAGCACCACAACCGACGATCTCTTGTCCAAGCTGGCCGATTTGAACGTCTGCTCGCGTCAGTGGGTCATCCATCAATACGATCATGAGGTGCAAGGCCGAAGCGTCGTCAAACCGCTTACCGGTCGTCATCTTGGCCCGTCGGATGCCGCGGTGATGCGGCCGCGCTACGATTCCGACTGTGGCATCGCTATTGGATGCGGGCTCTGCCCCGAGGAAGCCGACCCCTACTGGATGGCGATTCTGGCGGTGGATGAGGCGTTCCGCAATGTCATCTGCGTGGGCGCCGACCCGAATCGGACGGCCATCCTTGACAATTTCTGCTGGCCCAAGGCCGATCCCGAATCGTCGCTCGGCGCGTTGGTGCGCGCCTGTAAGGGTGCTTACGACGCAGCCATGGCGTTCGGCTTGCCGTTTGTTTCGGGCAAGGATTCACTCAACAACGAATTCACGATGGACCCGCAAGAGGCGCGGCGCGTCGGGTTGCCGCCGAGCCTGGCCATCCCTTACACACTGCTCATCAGCGCGTTGGGCCGGGTCGAGCATATCCGCAGCGTGGTCACCATGGACCTGAAGCGTCCCGGGCACGTCTTGGCGGTGGCGTCTGCGCCAGTTCGTACTATGGGCCTCAAAAAGGCCGCGGAGTTGCACGCACGCGTGGCTCGGCTCATCGCGCGGGGCGCCGTGGCGGCCGCCCACGACGTAAGCGACGGCGGATTGGCGGTGGCGGCGGCCGAAATGATCCTCGCCGCCGGGCTCGGCGCGACCATCACGCTCTCCAGCGAGGATTGCCCCTATTCGATCTATGCTGAACCCGCCACAACCTACCTGCTTGAAATGACACGCGCAGAGGCCACGCAGGCGGAACTGGTCATCATTGGGGAGGTGGTTCCGAGCACGACGTTGACGATCGATCGGGATGGCAAGCGAATCGTGGACACCGAAATCGCAGCGCTCGCCCGCGCCTGGCGGTCGACGCTGGCATTCGATGGAGGGTCGGGCCATGGGTAAGGTTCGCGTATTGGTCCTTCGGGCGGCAGGAATCAACTGCGATGAGGAGGTCTTGCATTGCTGGCAGGCCGCCGGTGCATCGCCGACGCTGATCCACCTCAATGCACTGGAGAAGCAGCCGACCCTGCTGAACGGCACGGACGTCCTCACGATCCCCGGCGGGTTCAGTTATGGCGACGACCTCGGAGCGGGGACGATCTTCGCTCAGCGCCTCGCGTCGACCCTCGCGGAGCCGGTCGCCCGGTTGGTCGAGCGCGGCGGCGGCGTGCTGGGGATATGCAACGGTTTTCAAATCCTGGTCAAAGCGGGGCTGCTGCCCGGCCCGGCCATTGGAAACGCCCCAATCCCCAATGCTACGGTCACCTACAACGCATCCGCCCGATTCGAGGCTCGGTGGGTCAAGCTGCAGGTTGCCACCGATCGTTGCCCGTTCTTGGAAGCGGGCGCGATGATGGAAATGCCCGTAGAGCACGCCGAAGGCCGGGTTGTACTGGATTCGGACAAGGGGGCTGAGCGACTCAAGAACGCGGGGCGCATCGCTCTGCAGTATGTGGACGACGCAGGACGCCACGATCGATATCCGGCCAATCCCAACGGCAGCGTAGCCGGGATCGCCGGATTGTGCGACGCCACCGGTCGAATCCTCGGACTCATGCCCCATCCGGACCGGAACTTTCACCCCACGCACCATCCGCAGTGGACCAGCCGCGACCTCTCCGGACCGTCCGATGGCATGGCTCTTTTCCGGCGTGCCGTCGAGCATTGGCGTGCCTCAACGACAAAGGGCGGGATCTAACTACCCGATTCACCGCCGAAGGACGCCATAACCCGGCTTCTGCGGCAGAAACGGAAGGTGGAACCCGCCCGAAAAAGATCGGTTGTCACACGCGCCGGTGAACCCGAGAGCGAAAGGATCACCCGCGCGGCGACGACCGAAACTGCAAATGTTCAAAATAGGTGGGTGTTTGTCCGGCCAATCACATCGCAGGAGCGCATTACGGGAAGCACGTGCCCCCAAGGCCATTGTCACAAACACATAAGAAAAGTACTAAAGCGAGTGTCGCAGTTGGCTCCCCAGCCAAAGAACCGCTCTAGTCTCCCTGTTCTCCCCATCGGAAAAACACCCACCTCGGTGGCGCGTTCCAGGACTCCTGAAGAAAAGGATCGCACCACCATCTCATGACTCCCGCGAGCTCAGAATTCGTCTCAGATCGAGACGCAACAGTCTCTGAGCCTCGGCTTCCCGTCCTCGATCGACCTGCTGGCGCAAGCCGCTATCGACACATCATGACCCGGGACAACTGATAACGGAGATGGCGGCGGGTACGAAGAACGTAGCCGCTGCGAGCGGCGCATCCGGCACACGGGCCCAAAAAACCCGCGCAAAGCCACGCACGGCAACAAAACGCTGCACGAGCACGGCGCACGAAAGCGCGCAGCACACCATTTAGAGGGGGTTGAGCGGAAAGAGGTTGCTTAAGAGAACAAAGGATTGCGGATCGAGCGATAGATGTTCAGTATGATCGAACTCGATTATGGATAAATATATTCGCGATCCCGTTCATCCCACCAGCGTATTCAATTGTCCACACGTACACTCTAACACAAACTCCGATAAAGTCAAGGCAAAGTTTTGCGTTTTGTGGCAAGAAGTATCGAAGGTCCAAGGTCAAGAGTCGGAGCGTAGACCACCCCAGACGGTGTCCACAAGCCCACTGGTGCTTTGACACACCTGAACTTCCGGCTTCGTTACGAGTCAGGAACGCGGGCGCCAGCCATCGGACTGGTCCCACCGCTGGCGCGGTGGGCTCTGATTCGCGCGCCCGATTCCGGTAGCTCGGGCAGCGACAACCCATAGATTAGGCTGTGACGCAGCATTAGGGAGTCTCGCCGCGGTATTCAACCTCGCAATTCAGCAATGAACCATCAGCCGTCAGCTATCAAAAAACCGCCACGGACCCGCCGCTTTCGGCGCCGATCCGACGGCTTGAGCCGATCCGGTCGACCTCCTATACTTGCCTCTCGTTTTTGTTGACCGGCAGGATGGGGTAATTCACAGGCCGAATCATCGGTAGGAAAGGACTGAATTGGTGACCAACATCAAAGCAACCAACATCACGTGGCATGAGGGTCACGTCGACCGGGAAGCACGGGAAAAGCTGCTCAAGCAAAAAGGAGCCCTCGTCTGGACCACAGGCCTGAGCGGGTCCGGCAAGAGCACCATCGCCTACACGCTCGAACACGCCCTGATCCAGCGCGGGCACCTCGCGTACGTGCTCGACGGCGACAACATCCGACACGGATTGAACAAGAACCTCGGCTTCAGCCCGGAAGATCGCACCGAGAACATCCGCCGCATTGGCGAAGTGGGCAACCTATTCGTGGATACGGGCGTCATCACCATTACGGCCTTCATCAGTCCTTACCGAGCCGACCGGGCGGTCGCGCGCGAAGCCATCGGAGATGGGAACTTCTTCGAGGTGTTCTGCGATACGCCGCTGGGCGTCTGCGAAGAGCGCGACCCCAAAGGGCTGTACAAGAAAGCCCGCGCCGGCGAAATCAAGGGCTTCACGGGTATCGACGCCCCCTACGAGGCCCCGGAAAAGCCGGAACTGGTGATCGACACGGCCAAGGTCTCGCCGCAAGAGGCCGCGGTGCTCATGTGCGAAATGCTCGAAAAGGCCGGCAAAATCCCGACGCTGGACAACTGAGCCGGCCGGTCGTCAGACTCGCTGGCGCGAGCCCGGGGACACGCGCCGCAAAGCTCCACCGATCCCTCCGTGTGCTAATGGCTGGGTCGTTGCCGTCGTCGAGCGTTGCTTCCCCCCGATCCAGGGCAGGCTCATCTGGTGCGACGCAAACCAGGGGATGCGCGGCCGCACCGATGTCGCCCATTGCGGCCTGCGCTGCAACGATGTTCATGAAATGTTCGGCAAAGGCCTCTCAGGTTCTACCGTGTAATGTGACCGAGAGGTTGTTCAGAGGCTCGCCCCCCATGGCCAGCCTACTCGCTCCGCTAGCCGCTTTGCGAGGAGCCCCCCGCAGGCGGAACTCGGACGTTGGGCGGCCCCCCGTATCGCGTACCCCGACTTGCGGCGTTCACGAGAATCGCGGTAGGCCGTTTTCACAGCACCTGGTGCATGCCCGGCAGCATACCGCGATAGCGTGCCCGGCCGTGTCAGCGGCGGCGCATACAGGCTGAAGGTCTGGCGTTGCGGCCACTGATGCTGTCACGGCTCCGGCGCGGTGGCCGGATTGTGACTTTGCTTGACAGGTTCGGACGGTTCTACAACAATCGGCGCGGATCCAACAGGCGGGATCTGCGGGATGCCCACCGGAGGCGAATCGGCCCACCGCGGCCACGAAGACCACGCGAAATGCCCCACGGATGCTGTTCTTACGGGTGAATTGAGCCGAGTTCGTGGGGGCGTTCGCTATGGGGATTGGGTGGTGGCCGCGTTGCCGGCAGGAGCTATTGATCATGCCGGGGGCCAATCCGGTCCCGCCCTGCCGTGAAGGTCCGCGGCACTGAATTGATCCGCCGGCTATTGCCAGCGGCTCTGAACCATCGCCCGGGAGGGCCGGAGAGAGTAAACAGGTATGGCAAGAGTAAGTCAGCAGAGTTCCGGGCCCATCACGGTTTGGATGATTGTTTTCGCCGCCCTCTGGCTCACGTCGACCGTGTTCTTGATCATTCTGTATACGGGGCAGGAGGATCTGGTCAGCGAAAACAAGAGGCTTACTGAGGCCAAGCTCCAATTGATCAGCACCCAGGAAAAGCGATCGATTCCGTTGATTCAAAGCATGTCCGCCAGTGGTCCGACGGCCGTTGGCATCCTCGAGCGTCTCCGACGGGAGACCTCCCTACTCGCGACAGGGGATGACTCGGACGATCCCACCACGATTCGGGCTAAGCGAGACAAGTTTTTTGAAGAAATCGAGCGGGATCACCTGCTTCCTGAGGGTACGAGGCTCGCCAACCTTTCGTTGCTCGAAGCGGCCAATCTCCTTTCGGCGACCCTTGCGAGCAGCAGCGGTCGACTCCAGGAATTGAACGATCGGGTAGCCAAGCTGGACGCGGAAGTACGAACACTCGAAGAAACCCTAGACGCTGAACGGCAGAACTTCGAAGAAAAAACCAAGCAGCTCCAGGCGCGGGTTGCCGAGTCGGAAGCGAGCCGGATCGCGTATCAAAAGGCCCGCGACGAAGCGATTGCGGCGATCGAAGATGACATCGCAAAAACGCGAGAGGAAGGTACCCGTCAAATCACAGCCGAACGGGAAAAGAACGAGCGGCTCCAAAATGATCTGGACGCCCTCCGGCAGCGGCTAGCTGCCCAAGAAGAGAAGTCGGGCGGCCTGACGCGCGGTCCGGACCGGCTGGCCACGGCCAGGCGCGCCGACGGAACGGTACTGACAGCGGTGGCCGGCGACGATGTGGTCTACATCGATCTCGGTAGCAAGGACCGTTTGACGCTGGGGATGCAGTTTGCGGTATACAACGCCGAAAGCGGCATTCCGGCCGACGGCCGCGCCAAAGCGAGAATCGAGGTGGCCTCGATTTTTGAGGATTCCGCCGAGTGCAAGATCGTTCGTCGCCGACGAGGGCAGGTCATCTTTGAAGGGGATCTGATCGCCAATCCCATTTATGATCGGGACCGTCCGCAGAAATTCCTGGTTGTAGGTGAGTTTGATCTGGACCGAGATGGGCGGGCCGATACCGATGGTGCCAAAGTGATCGAATCGTTGGTGCGCGACTGGGGAGGAATCGTGACTCACGATCTTTCGGCCGTGACCGACTTCATGGTCTTGGGAACCTCTCCCAAGCGGCCGCTTCCCGGGAATACGCGCAAC
Source organism: Phycisphaerae bacterium (assembly GCA_046753625.1). GTDB lineage: Bacteria > Planctomycetota > Phycisphaerae > UBA1845 > UBA1845 > JADFOB01. The sequence goes on from JBHHUB010000065.1 coordinate 12,623, forward strand.
CTGACGGCCGAGCAGGCAGAACGGCGCGCCGCCCAGGAAAAGGCGTACTTGCTGTACACGGATCGGCTGTCGACGGCCAGAGCACTTTCCGTGCCAATCCTCCCGCACGATCTTTTTCTCAACTTCTTAGGCTACCGGGTGCGTTAGCAGCCGGCCGGATGAATCTTGCTGGGCCTTTCGAATCCAAGAGCTGCGCCCGGCGCCGGCGTTGGTTTCCTGCTTGTGGTTCGGAGGACCGGGGCGCAACGAGCTTAGGCCCGCCACATAAGCGTTGCGGGACATGAGCGTTGCGGGCGCCGTACGAGCCCCGAGATACCCTATTCCGTAGAGTCTCCCCGCCTTCACGACAGAACCGGCGCACCCTCCGCTGCCGTGGCCGTTGCAAGGAAAACAGTCCGAGATTTGACCGTCCGAGAAACGTGTGGTATACTAATGGTGGCTGGGACTCCTAGACCACCTGCCAAAAACTTTCTCGTAGGCAAGTGATAACGCGTAGGCAGTAAGCATGTAAAGCGGACGCCGTTTCTGGTGTGGTTGCGCCAGGATGCTGGTGGCCAGGGCGTGCGAGGGTGGCCGTAGGGCCGTTCGGTGGGAAGCGCAGTGGCGGTTCGAAACGCATTGGGTTTCACGTCAGGGATTTGATCATTCCGTTGCACGATTTCGAAAGCAAAAAACGGGAAGTACTAGACCGGGTCGACCTCTTGGCCGTGGCCGCGGAGCGCGTGAAGCTTCAGCGCAAGGGGCGTCGTTGGGTCGGGTTGTGTCCGTTTCATTCGGAAAAAACCCCCTCTTTTGCGGTTTCGCCGGACATGGGCTTGTTCAAGTGTTTTGGTTGCGGCAAGGGGGGGGATCTGTTTACGTTCGTGGAAGAAATCGAACGCGTCTCGTTTATGGAGGCGTTTGAGATTCTTGCCGACCGCGCCGGAGTCGATCTCGCGCGGACCAGATCGCCGGTCGCCGGCGCGGAGGGGTCGTCGGAATCCAATGCCCCCAAGCAGCCGCGGGTCAGCCGGGCGGACTTGGCCAAGGTCAACGAGTGGGCTTTGTCCTGGTTCCGCGCCACTCTGGCTGATGACGCCGTGGGACAGACCGCTCGCACTTATCTGACCGGGCGTGGCTTTACGGAGGACGCCCTGGCCACGTTTGAGGTTGGGCTCGCGCCGGCGGACTCGAATGGCCTTTTGAACGCGGCCCAGTCGGCCGGGTATGCGCTACCACTGCTGGTCGCAGCGGACCTGATGCGCCAGGGAGACGGGGGCGGTGTATATGCGACGTTTCGAAGTCGCATCATGTTTCCGATTCGCGATGCCATGGGGCGCGTCGTCGGGTTCGGTGGTCGAACGCTGGTGGATGATCCGGCCAAGTACCTCAACACCCGTCAGACCGCGCTGTTCGACAAGGGACGGGGCTTGTTCGGTGTTCACCTGGCGCGGGGTCCGATAAAGGATAAGGGGCGGGCGATCGTCGTAGAGGGCTATACGGACTGCATGGCGGCCCATCAGGCGGGCTTTGGTGAAACGGTCGCCACGCTGGGCACCGCGCTGACGGAGCACCAGGTCGATCTACTCCATCGCTACGGCGACGATGTGATTCTGCTCTTTGATTCGGACCAGGCGGGAGAAGCTGCCGCGGATCGCGCCATCACCGTGGCATTGCCACGCTGCGTGGCCGTACGATTGGCCAGGATACCGGACGGTAAGGATCCGAGTGAGTTTCTTCAGCATCATCCCGCCAGTGCCTTGGAGGGGGTGTTGAACGGTGCGATCGGCGCGCTAGAATTCAAGTGGCATCAGACGCGAGCGCGTTTCTGCGGCGACGATTCGGATGCGAATCGTCGTGAGGCGGTACTAAGCTTCTTGGGGGTGGTTGCGGACGCGACCCAGACGAGGGCGATCGATGTCATTCAGCGCGGCCTGATGATCAATCAGGTCGCGCATCTGCTGCAAATGGACCGGGCGGGCGTGGATCGTTTGCTTGCCGGATTGCAGCGAAGAGCGGCTCGAAGGAGAGCCACCAGCGAGCATCGCGATGCGTCCAAGAGCGCCGACGCCGCTACCGCACAGGGGGCCGTCGCACACAGGGCGATCCCGCGGGATCGGGAGCAGGCGAGTTGGACGTGCCTCTTGGAAGTCGTGCTGAATGAGCCCGGCCTGTTAGGGACGGTGGAGCATCTTCCGGATGTCAACCGGATCACCCACCCCGTCGATCGGCGGATCGCCGCGGCGGCGTGGGATCTCTTCGAGAAGTATGGAGCATTTACGATGGCGGACATGCTGGCCCGCTGTCGAGACCGAGAATTTGCTGAGCGGGTAGCTGCGTTGGCTTCCCGTGGTTCAGCCAGAGCCAATTTCGAGCCAACGTTCCAAGCCGCGCTAGAGCGCCTTTCGCGATGTTCGCGGACACCGATGCTTGATGAACGCGCTCGGGCGCTTTATGGGTCCGCCGGTCATGGAGCCGGCAGTACAGGGTTGAACGGTTTGGAAGAAGCGAGCGGCAGCATGATCCGCGAGGAGCTATGCGGCCACCGTCACTTTGCGCCCCGGCGATTGTTACGCCGGGCGTTGGGTGCGCCGAACGGCAGCGCCTCCAATCCTGATAACCCGGCAACCACTTTGGAGTAACGATGAGCGAAGCAGTTACACAATCCGTGGATTTGATCCAACGTGCCGTTGATGAACTCATGGCCTTGGGAAAGAAGCGCGGCTACGTCACGTGGGAGGAAATGAATCGAATCCTTCCCGATGACGCTATCGACCCTTCCCGGCTTGAGATGATTCTGATGCATCTGGAAGATGCCAAGATTGAGACGCTCGACGAAATCGACGCGCGAGCCTACGAGCGCAAGCGAAAAACGAGCGGCGCGCGGGGCGGCGAGGTCGACGAGGATGACGCCACTCAGCCAAGCGAGTTGGCCAACACCGTCGTGGAGGAGGAGGCCGGGGTCAAGCGCATCGACGATCCGGTGCGTATGTACCTGACCCAAATGGGTGAGATCCCGCTGCTTTCGCGCGAGGAAGAGATTCGCCTTGCCAAGAAGATTGAATTGTGCCGCATGGCGTTTCGCCAGAAGGTCTTGGAGAGCGACTATTGCTCCGCACTGGCGGTGGAAATCCTTCAGCAGGTGCACGAGGGGCGCCTACCCTTCGATCGAACCATGAAAATCTCCACGTCGGAGCATATGGCCAAGACGCGAATCAGCACGCGGATTCCGGTCAACATCGCGACGGCGCGCATGTTGATGCGCAAAAACGACGAAGCCTGGGCGGTTTTGAGCGGCTCGCGCGTTCCGGCGGCCACGCGGCGCGAATTCGAGCGTGCCATGCGAAGCGGCCGTCGCAAGATTTCCAAGTTGTTGGAGGAGCTTTCGCTTCGAACGAGCCGCATCCAACCGCTGATGAAGCGATTGCGCGGGCTGTATACCAAGATGAAGGAGCTCGAATCTCGGATTGCCGCGCAACAGAAGCGCCGCACGATACTCGATGAGGATTTCGTCACCATGAAGGACGAGCTTCACGGAATCGAGTCGCTTTGCATGGAGAAGTCGGCAGCCCTGGGCGAACGCCTTCGCTCCATCCAGCGTGTTTTTTCCGAATACGAGGACGCCAAACGAAAACTTTCCGGCGGCAACCTGCGTCTGGTGGTGAGCATCGCCAAGAAGTACCGCAACCGGGGTTTGAGCTTCCTGGACATCATTCAGGAGGGCAACACCGGGCTGATGCGTGCCGTGGATAAGTATGAGTACAAGCGCGGCTACAAGTTCAGCACCTACGCCACGTGGTGGATTCGTCAGGCGATCACGCGGGCGATTGCCGACCACGCACGCACGATCCGCATTCCGGTGCACATGATCGAAACCATGAGCCGCCTGCGCAATATCAGCAAGGCGCTGCTGCAAGACCTTGGCCGCGAACCCACGATTGAGGAAATCGCCCACCGCGCCAAGATGCCGCTCGGAGAATGCCGCCGAGTTCTGAAGATATCGCGACACCCGATCTCGCTCGATCGTCCCGTCGGTGAAAGCGAAGATTCCTACTTCGGCGACTTCATCGAAGACGATCGCGTCGAGTCGCCGTCGAACACCGCCGGTGGCGGCATGTTGCGGGATCGCGTTGAGGAGGTGCTCAAGACACTGACCTATCGCGAGCGAGAGATCATCAAGCTCCGCTACGGCATCGGCGACGGATACACCTATACGCTCGAAGAGGTCGGTAAGATATTCAAGGTCACCCGAGAACGGGTCCGGCAAGTTGAAGCCAAAGCCATTCGCAAGCTTCAGCACCCCGTTCGTTCGCGCAAGCTGGAAGGATTTCTTGATGCCATAAATGAGCCGGTTGTGCAGTAGTTTCGCGCGACCCCAAACCTCGCACGACCGGCAGGCATCGCACGCCCCGGCCGGCAGCACGTCAGGGAGAATGGGTGGCGGCTAAGCAACCCTGGCGCCGGCTCACCTTGAAACGTGTTCGGGGGAATTCTCCAAGCCCGCGAGTGCCAGCGCACTTGCGGGCTTTTTGGCGCGCGAGGCATCGGCCGTTCTCGGCTTCGATGTGGGCCTGCTCGTCCGGGTCGGAAGCTTTCAGCAGAACTTCAACGACGCAACCAAGCATTGGACCGGCGCAGCGCAGCGGCCCCGGCACGTCATAGCCTGTGCATGTCTGGGGCAACGCCCCCCAAGGCGCGTCGATTCAGAGGATGCGCCTGAGTCGCACGGTCTCCCGGCGATCGCCCGACCACCGCGACACGGAAGACGCGGCCGCTCCCGGCCGGCCAAGTTGCCGACGTCGGAGTCGGTGATACAGTACGTGGCACATGCTGGGAGTGTCTGGACGCCTGGTGGGTTCCGCGGCCTTCAAAGCCGTTGAGGCGTCGTTTACGCGGCGCCTGGTGGGTTCGATTCCCATCCACTCCCGTGACCAAGCAGTTCGATTGCCTACTTCTTGGCGGGATCGATCCCGTCGCTACACGCTGGAGGGGTGAATCCATCGAACAGGCAGATGTTGCCATCGTCGGGGCGGGCATTGTGGGGCTGGCGACGGCAATGGCGCTGTCGAAGCGGCCGGAAGTCTCCGTGGCGGTTGTAGAGGCCGAGGGCCATGTTGCGGCCCATCAGTCCGGGCACAACAGCGGGGTCATTCATTCAGGTCTGTATTACACACCGGGATCGAGCAAGGCGCAGCTTTGTGCCACCGGTCGTGAGGCGATGTTTCGATTCTGCGAAAAGCGCGGGGTCCCATTTCGCCAGTGCGGCAAGCTTGTTGTGGCCGTGAACGAGCGGCAGCGAGTTCAGCTTGATCGGATCGAGCAAACCGGCCGGGCGAACGGTCTTCGCGGTTTGCGCCGCGTCAATGGCGAGCAGCTTCGCGAGATCGAGCCACACGTGTCGGGCTTGGCGGGTCTGTTCGTGGCGGAAACGGGCGTGGTCGATTTTCGGAAGGTCGCTTTGTCGATGGCCGAGGTCGTCCGGGGCGCCGGGCACCGCGTGCGGTTGGGCAGCCGCATGATTCGAGCGCGCCAGCGCGGCGGCACCATCGTACTGGAAACTACGTCGGGCGCGATCGAATCGAAGTTGCTGATCAATTGTGGCGGGCTTCAGGCCGATCGTGTGGCCGTGCGTTGCGGCGTCGATCCGCCCCTGCGTATTGTTCCGTTTCGCGGTGAATACTGGCGGCTCGTGCCGAGCCGGCGCGATCTTGTGGCCGGGCTGATCTACCCGGTGCCCGATCCCGACCTGCCGTTTCTGGGCGTTCATCTTACGCGGTCGATCGACGACGAGGTGAATGGGGGGCCCAACGCGGTGCTCGCGTTTAGTCGGCGGGGATACGGGCGCATGAGTTTTTCATTGCGTGATACGCTGGCGAGCTTTCACTATCGGGGGTTTCGCAAGATGGCGCGAGGCCACTGGCGCACGGCGGTTTCCGAATGGCGACGATCGCTGAGCAAGCGCATTTTCGCGCGTGAGGTTCGGACGCTTGTACCGGCAATTCGCGATGAAGACCTGGAGCGCGGCGGCGTCGGCATTCGAGCTCAGGCGGTCGGTCCCACCGGCGCGCTGGTAGGCGATTTCTGCATCGAGCAAGCCCCCCGCATGATCCACGTCCTCAACGCCCCCTCCCCCGCGGCAACGGCGTCGATAGCGATCGGCGAACACATCGCCGCCCTGGCTCAGCAACATCTCAAGTAACCGTGCGCGTAACGGCTCGCGGCCTGGGCGCCGCTGGGGCGCAGGATTAGCTCCCGCGCTCCAGTGTCACGTGGGCTTGTTTCTCGTTGTACCCCTGGTGGATCGTTAGCGCGTAGGAGAGCTCGTGCTTCTGCCCGGCAGCTATTTGCGCGCCAAACTGTGGCGTGCGGTAGTCGTGGAGTTTGGGGCTCAGGTCGCTTCGGAAGACGACGTCTCCGGAGAAACTACGGCGAATCTCTACGTTGATGGGCTTGTCGCGGTAGTTGCGGATTCGCTCGATCCAGGTCTGGTGATCGTCCCAGCCGGCGACGCTGTCCCTGATTTCGATACGATGCCCCTGCTTCTGGTTGTAGTAGACGTTCGCTCCACTTCGCTGGAACCAAAAATTGTCGCGGTTGCTGCTTACGCGTATGAGCTCATGGATTACCTCAGGATCGGAGCCTAGGTTCAGTTCGATCTCCTGTCCGATCGGAAGGTACTTGATTTGCTGCTGCATCACGAAGGACAGGCCGTCGCGACCGTTTTGGCGGAACAGCCGAACAATCCCATCCGGCAGCGGCGTCTCCCCGAGGCGGCTCGCTTGGTCATTGCGGAGCAGGAAGAGTCGGACAAGCCGCGAACCGTACTGAGCGGGTCGGTACCGATACTGGATGGTAAACGGCACGTCCAAGCCCTCAAATAACCGCATTCGCTTAGACCACGTGTGCTTGATCGTCTCCGTGCCGGGCACGGTGAAGATGAAGTACTCCGACAGACCTTCCTTGACGATCAGCTTCGGAGCCGCCACGGCGGAGTCGGCTGCAGATTCCAGCCTTTCGCTGACGGCGCGGCGGGCGCGCTTGGACATGCCCGCCCTTCTACCCTCACGGAAGGCATCCGCGTCGCTGCGTGAGATCATGCCCCGACGGGCGAGCGTCTCGATTTTCTCGACCAGGTTGATTGTGCCCACCACCATGCG
>JBHHUB010000066.1:0-19604 GCA_046753625.1 Phycisphaerae bacterium
TCACCATGCCATCGGGCTCGATTGGGGAACGATCGCCGTGCTTCCTGACCGGCAGGCTTTGCCACAGCCGTCCCGCCGCCCAATACGCCGCCGCGCTGACCCCAGGGTGGGTTTCGGTCGCCGCGGCCCGCGCGCACATTTCAGCGAGTGCGTCGTCGGGTTCCGCCAGGTCGCCCAACAGACAAAAGGCTATGTATTTTTCATGATCGGTTCCTTTTTCGGCTCTGGCTGCAAGTTTGGGTATCAATGGTGTCGGATTCAAGAAGTGCGCCTTACACACCTGCATCCAGTCACCGTGCTCCCAAACGGGGCCGCCGTTGGATGAGGCCCAGAACGCCGCTTCGACGGATTCATCGGCCCACAGCGCCGCCCGCGCCGCAGTAACGCGCTCGACCGCCGCCGAGGAGAACAACTGATGGGCGATGGCTTCTCCGTAGTATTGGCGTACCATCTCTGACGCGCTTTTCGTAGCTTCCAGTGCCACGTTCGGGTCGCTACCGAACCGCGCCAAAATGCCCAGCGCTTGGGCCCGCGCGTCCTGCACGCGCCGGGATCCCAGCAATACGCCGAGCGCGACGTGCGCCACGAGCACCGACGTAAGCAACAACACCCGCATCGAGAAGCCGACCCGTTTCCATCCTCGTGTGCGGCGGCGCACCGCCTCCAGCGCTTGCCGTCGCGCTCCTATGGAACGCAAGCGCTCCGCGAGCGTGTCGGCGTGCTCAAGGCGCTCCGCCGGAGCTTCCGCGATGCAATCCTCGATCGCGGCGCGAAGCAATTCGTCGTCGATCGACTTCTGCCAACCATGCACCAGCGGACGCGACAGATCGCCCACGATCATCTGAAACAGCAGCACGCCAAGGGCGTAAATGTCGCTCTGATGCCCGATCGCGGCACCTTTGACCATGTATTCCGGGGACATATAGAGTCGCGTTCCCGCGTTCGTCCCCGTGGTCGTGGTCGCGAGGCTGGCAAGATCGACGGCCGCACCGCCCGGCGTGGTGTCGCGATTGGCCTGTAGGGTTTGGATCACCACTAGCTGGCCGATGCCGAAATCGGTCAAACAGGCCGTGGGCGCTTCGTCGTCCGCATGCCGAATGAGCACGTTGGTCGGCTTGATGTCCTTGTGGATGATGCCCACCGAATGCGCGGCGGCCAGGGCGACGGCGATCTGCGCGACGAGTTCAAGCCGGATGTCGAGCGGCACCTTCGCAATGCCCCCTTGGCGCGCGGCCCATTCGGCGAGATTCCCCTCGCGCACGTACTCCATTTCCAAGAAATAGGGGGGATTGTCGATCCGATGACCGTAGACCCGAACGATGTCGTTGCGGACGCCGAGTCGCTGCACCAGATGCTGGCACAAAGCCATTTCCTGCTTCGGGGCACGACGCCAATCACCGGCGAACCAGAACTTGAACGCGCGCGCGGCGCGCTGCTTGGAATGGCGTGCGAGCCACACCTCCCCGAACCCGCCTTGCCCGAGCCGACGCTGAAGTCGCCAGCCACCACTGCCGGGCACGACTTGGCGCGGCGCCGGCCGCCAGGTACCGGTCTGGACCGCGGTGGGGTCGAAGCAACGGCGTGCCTTGGCTGAATCCAACGGCGGGGCGAGCGGCGCCACGCCCGTGCGTCCCACTTCGCATACCGGCACGGCCCCATCCAAGCCCTTGAACTCGTAGGGCCCGTGGTTCATCCAGCAGACTTCGGACGGAATGGACTGGTCGCCTACCGCCGCACGCCGGGCCAGATCAAACGTGGCCCCCGTCAGTAGAGTCTGGCCCTTGCCCGCAAGCGACATGACCCGCGCCGCCGTCGGCACCGCCAGTCCGGTAACCTCCAGGCACTTCGCACCACGAGCGATATCGATGTCTTCGTTGACGCGGAGCAAGACCTCGCCCATGTGAATCCCCACACGGGCGCCAACGGCGACCCCAAACTCCTTCGAAAGCTCCGCGAATCTGTCGTGATAGGCCAAGGCATAGCCTACCGCATCTATGGGGCGATCGAACAGCATGAAGAAGCCGTCGGATTTGTCGATCTCCTTACCGGCGAACAGCGGCAGGAGATCGCGTGCGATTCGATCATGCTGCGCCCAAAGCCGCGACGAACACTGATCGCCCAGAGATACGACAAGCGACGTGCTGCCAACAAGGTCCGAAAACAAAACCGTGCGGATGACACAGGGGTCCGCGGATTCCGTCCTCTCGAAAAGTCGTGTTGACACGTCTTGTCCCGCTCCAAGAACACGGTACCGAAGCCGCACGGCATGCCGATGCACGCCCTAGCCCGCCCAAATCGGGATTGCACTCAATTTTGAGAGGCGACGCCCCAAACCTACGTTTTGAATCCGGGCGGTCAAATACCAAAAAAACCCAAATCGCGGTGCGCTCGCGCCGCGGCACGGTTCATTGCCGGTTATGCCGGCAGCATCGTCCCCAGCCAGCGCGCGCTGTTCAAAAAAGCCGCCTCGAATACCGGCGGCGTGCTGCTTCCGATAAATACGCCGGTCGGCTACCTGCCAGGCGGTGCACAAACAAACGACACCGCGGCTTGAGACGACCCCATGCACTTCCGATAGACCAACTGGCGCGCAACCCCAAACATGGCGCCGCGTGAGAGCCGTCCAACGACGGTTTTCCTGGAAGGAGCAACCAGTGGGATCGATAACTTTTCGCATTCTCGGTTTTCTCATACTTTCCGGGGTGGTGCTGCAACTCGGGTTTCAGTTGATTGCTTCGTGGCGCCGCTACACCTTCGGAACCGCCCAGCGCCGCCGGTCGCTCGAACTGCTCGATGCCCGCATCCGACGGGCCCACCTGAAACGAAAAACCGAACAGCTCCTGACCGAATGGTCGTGGCAAGGATGCCGAAAATTCGAGGTGCACCGCAAGACGATGGAGGGCAAGAGCGGCATCTGCTCCTTTGAACTGGCACCGCACGACGGGAAGCGGCTGCCGCCATTCCAGCCCGGTCAATACCTGACGTTCGAACTCTCGATTCCCGGGCAAAAGGGCAAGACCGTTCGATGCTATTCGCTCTCAGACTGCTACCGGGAACAGGACGGCCGCTACCGGGTCACGATCAAGAAGGCGCTGCCTCCGCCCGGCAAGGACAACGTACCTCCCGGGTTGGCGTCTTCGTACTTTCACGATCAAGTGCAAGAAGGCGACCTGCTCGATGTGAAGGCACCGGCCGGCAGCTTTGTGCTCGATACCCAGAGCGCCACGCCCGTCGTGCTGCTCGCCGGCGGCGTCGGCATAACACCGATGCTGAGCATGCTCAATGCGATCGTGGACAGCGGCCTGCGGCGCGAGACGTGGTTCTTCTACGGCGTGCGCAATGGGGATGAGCACATCATGAGGGCGCACCTGGACCGCATTCGTTTTCAGTGCGACCACGTGCACATCCACGTTTGCTATTCGCAACCCGGCGCGGCAGACAAGCTGGATCGTGACTACGACCATTCCGGCTTCGTATGCGTCGACCTGCTCAAGGAGTGGCTGCCTTCCAACGAATACGAGTTTTACATCTGTGGTCCCCCGCCGATGATGAAGATGCTGACCAGCGATCTGAAGGAATGGGGTGTTCCCGAAGATCGCGTTCGTTTTGAAGCGTTCGGTCCGGCGAGCGTGAAGTCCACCAAGAAAACGAACACCACGGACCAAGCTGAAACCGGCCCGGCTTCCGCGAAGGTTGCGTTCGCCAAGTCGGGCAAGGTCGCACGTTGGACGCCGGACGGTGGAAGTCTGCTGGAATTAGCGGAGGCTAACGGCGTGGAGATCAGCTCCGGATGCCGTGCCGGAAGCTGCGGCACCTGCAAGGTCGCTGTGCGTGAGGGGAAGATTTCCTATGCCAATCCTCCCGCGGCCGACTGTGAACCGGGAAGTTGTCTGGCCTGCGTAGCCCTACCGCAAGGGGACGTCACACTCGACGCGTAACGTGGTCACACGCCGACGGTATCGCATTCGACCGCGCTGCCTGATCGTCCCGTGACGTTGGCCCGTGAACCGTTGTACCGGAGAGACCATGCTTCGAACTTTGCCCATCCTCGCCAAGCCCGCCTCGCCGGGGCCACAGCCGAACGCCGCCGATCCGATCTCGCCTACGCCGGAATCCGCGAGCATGGCGCGCCCGAATCGCTGGGATGAGCCCTTCAGTCGCGACATGACCAACGCCGTGATCGATCGCATTCTGGCATGCGAGCCCTTCTGCGACGTCGACGAAAGCAAGTTTCCGCGTACGCTTTCGCTGCGGAACATCCTCAAGAACGACAGCGCGCTGCGTCGGTACGAACCCGGCGAAGTGATCGTGCGGGACGGCGACTACGGCACGTCGGCCTTCTTGATTCTCGACGGCGCCGTCCGCGTGGCCCTGGCACCTTCGCTTCCGGCCAACCTCCTTGGACGGCGCAAACCGCATCGCCGGGGCTGGCTCGGCGCACTGGCGCAACTGTGGCGCGGCGGCGGCATTCCCGAGAGGCGTGCTGCGGCGGGTGTCGCAGAGCAACACAATGCAGAACAAACGTTGCCCTTGCAAGCGACACCGTCATCGTCCGGTGCTCATAACCATGAGGATACAAGTCCGGTGAGCCAAGAGCGCGTCGTACTGTCGGACGTGCCATCGATCCTGAAGCGACACAAGACGGCGCGCATGGTGGTACACGGCGGCCAAGTCGAAGGTGGTCGACTGTTCGGTGAGATCGGCGCGCTGACCCGTGCACCCCGTTCCGCCACCGTATTCGCCGAAACGGCCGCCGAACTCATCGAGATCCGATGGCAGGGGCTGCGCGACATCATGCGCTCCGCGCCCGGCGTCAAGGAGCAGGTCGAACGCACCTTCCGCACGAACATGCTTAACGTGGCGATGAGGACGAATCCGCTCTTTGACGTGCGCCATCTTGGCGATGAGGGTTTGCAGGCCATTGCGGATGGAAGCACATTCGAAATGTACGGGCAGTTCGACTGGCACACCAGCTTCAAGAAATCTTCCGATCGGGACGTGGCCCAACGGCTCGCCATGGAGCCGATCATCAACTCGGAAGGACACTACACCAACGGCGTCGTATTCATCATCTCAGGGTTCGCCCGGGTCAGCAGACGACGCGGAAGCAGTGAGCAGACCACCGGCTACCTGGGCGCCGGACAGCTCTATGGCCTGGCCGAGGTCTACCACAACTGGGCCCACCCCGACGATACCGTCCCCCTTCAAAACACGCTGCGCGCCGTGGGTTACGTCACCACGTTGTTCGTCCCGGCACAAGTCCTGGAGCAACATCTGTTTCCATCGCTGCCGAAGGAGGCGTGCCCGGAGCCGATCGTCGCAGTGCCGGAGGCCGACGCGGGTGGCGGAGGTCCGGTTGGCGACGGCCCGGCCGCGGGAACGATCGGCGTGGATATGCTGGAATTCCTGGTGGAACATCGCGTCATCAATGGCACGCAAACCATGATGATCGACATGGACCGGTGCACCCGCTGCGACGATTGCGTTCGCGCGTGCGCTTCGACCCATGACGGCAACCCACGTTTTGTGCGACACGGTCCCCGGCACGATCATTACATGTTCACCAACGCCTGCATGCACTGCGCCGACCCGGTCTGCATGATCGGATGCCCTACCGGGGCGATCCACCGGGCGGCCGCGGGCGGCGAGGTCGTCATCAACGACCCCACCTGCATCGGATGCCAGCAATGTGCCAACAACTGCCCCTACAGCAACATCCGCATGGTTTCCATACGCGACCAGACGGGCCACCTGATGATCGACAGCAAACAACTCCCCATCCTCAAAGCCACCAAATGTGATCTCTGCGTCGATCAACTCGGAGGGCCGGCCTGCCAACGAGCCTGTCCGCACGATGCCCTGATTCGCGTTGACACCACGCACACGGACCCCTTGGCCCAATGGATGAAGAGATGACGTTCCTGACCACCAGACGTATGCTCGACACGGGCATCTGGGTTGCCACCGCGCTACTCGTTTCGGCCGCGCTGACCACCCCGGCGATCGCGTTGCACGTTACCAGCGAAGTATCCGGCTGGATCATGCTCGGGATGCTAACCGCTTTGGCGCTGCTGATGTTGCGAAAGCGGCTGACGCCGTTGCCGCTGGGCCGCGTGGCCACATGGCTTGATTTTCATGTGTACGTCGGAGCCGTATCCGTTATCGGGTTCTTCGTCCACACCGGACTCGACATCCCGACCGGCGGACTCGAACGAACCCTCGCGCTGCTGTACGCCCTGGTGGCCGCTACCGGATTCGCGGGGCTCTATCTGTCCCGCACGCTGCCCTCGAGATTGACGAGACGCGGCGAGGAAGTGCTCTTCGAACGCATCCCCGAATTCACGGCGCGCCTGCGCGAACAAGCGGAAGCCGTAGTCGTTCGGTCGGCACGCGAGGGTCATGGGACGGTCCTCGCGGATTTTTATCAACGGCGTCTTGCTGCGTTCCTGGCCGGTCCACGGCATACTATCGCGCACCTGTTGGGATCCCATCGAACATGCCATGCCTTGTGCGCCGAGCTTCGCGCCTTGGATCGCTATCTGGCTGAGGACGAACGGCCGGCTCGACGCCAACTCGAAGCCATCGTCAACAAGAAAGACGATCTGGATTTCCATTATGCCGGCCAGGGGGCGCTCAAGTATTGGCTCTTCATCCACATACCCTTGACGTACGGCCTGCTGATCTTTGCCGTCTGGCATGTCGTGCTCGTCTATGCCTATTCGGAAACGCTCTGATGGAAGACCGGTTGCAGGATTTCTCGTTTAAGAAAAGCACCTACGAGCGGCCCAACCGCCGTTGGGTTTGCGGCCGGGCATCCGACGGTACGGCTTGTCACGCCGGTCCGTCCGAGGACGGACGATGCTGGTTTGCCGGTGGAACCGACTGCGTCAACCGCCGGTACGAGTGCGTACCCTCCTCCGGCAAGAGCGGAGCGGCCTGCACGCGTCCGCGTCATCTTGGCGGCAAGTGTAGCCAGGGGCCCCACCCCGATGGAAGCTGTGCGCTCCCGATTCCATGCCAACCGGTCCGATGTTTGCGGTCCATCCGCCACGCAGCCGCATTCGCCATGTTGGCCGCTGCGCTGGGGTTCGCAGCCTTCATCTGGTCCTCACCGCGATGGCAGCGATCGTTTGGAGCGCCGGGGCCGCTCATTCACGCCCACGCGTCGGTCCTTGCGGATCAAGGACCACTGAATCAGCAATGCGCCTACTGCCATTCCAATGCTTCGGGGCAAGACGCGCAACCCTCCAAGGCGCTCAGCCGGATCGACGCCCGGGCCAACCAGAGTGAACGATGTCTTTCCTGCCATAACCTGGGGTCGAACGATGCCGCGTTGCGCGCCCATGGGCTGGCCAAATCGCGATCCTCGAACACGCGCATGGTCGACGTCGGCCCGACGACAACGCCGACAAGGAGCCCGAACGGCGCTGCGCACACCCAGCAAAGCAGCATGGGGATTGGCGGACTCCTGACGTCACTGACGACTTCGATCGCCAACCCAACTGAGCCGGCGGACCCTTGGGACGGCGCCTGCGCCCGCTGCCACCGCGAACACCGCGGCCGCGACGCTCGCCTGGCGGCCATGCAACCAACGCAATGCCAAACCTGCCACGCCGTAGCCCTGGAGCCCTTCGCCCAGGGGCATCCTCGCCTGCTGGGCCGGTTCGACCCTCATCAGCCGAGGCTTCTGGCTTTTGATCACGCCGCGCACCTGGAAAAGTACCTCGATTTGGACGATGCCTGGAACTCGACCGCGTGCGTTCTTTGCCACACACCGGACCGCCGGGCCGCAAACATGACGCTCAACAGCTTCGAAGCAACCTGCGCGCAATGTCACGATGAAGACATCTATGACGACGACGACAGCGATGGTATTGTCTTTCTGGCAACATCTTCCGACGCCGGATCGTTGACCCTGGACTCGCTGACCCCCTTCATGACGCTCCTGTTGCTTGGGTCGCGTGCCGATCCAAGCGGCCATGAGGTCGAGGCGGATCTCGCGGCGTTGTCGGCGATCGCCCGGGGCGAAGACAACCCGCTCGAGCCCGAAATGCCGGAGGACATCCAAGGCCGGCTGGCGAGGGCGGTGCGTCAACTCCTAGACGACCTGGACAATCGCGAAGCGCTTTCGAACCGACTGCAGCGGGCAGCCAAGACCTCGCTGGACGCCGCCCAAGTAGACGCGCTGACCGGCCGCCTCCTGGAACACCTGCCGATCCGCACCGCCGGCGAGGCTTGGTCATCCGAGTCGGCGATCAACGGAGCCGAGCCCGTCGCCGCCGGCAACTGGATGCGATTCGACGACACCCGCCGCATCACCTACCGCCCTCACGACCACGCGGACCCCTTCATGACCGCCTGGTACGATCTTGCGGCCACCATCGTCCAACGCGACACATCAGGAGTCCGATCCCGCGCTGCATTCGCGATCACCGACTTGCTGACCGGCCCCGATGCGCCGGGGCAATGCTTCAAATGCCACGCCCCACACCTGCCGGAGCCCCTCGTTGAAGCTCGGCTTGCCGGCGGCGATCGCACGGGCGCAGCAGACAGGAAAACGCCACGGATTGTCTGGACTGCGGCGAAACGAGCCGAACCGCAGCGTCAGTTGACGCGTTTCACCCATACGCCGCACTTGGGACTTCTTTATGGGCAATGCGAACAATGCCATGTGCGCGGCATCTCCCATGCGGCGTCCCTGCAACTGACCTCAAGCCGACGTGTCGCCGCAGACGGGGACGGCGGCTTCGCGCCCATCGAGCTTGGAACCTGCGCGACCTGCCATGTGCCGCAGCGAGCCGGGAATGACTGTTCGTTGTGTCATCAATACCACACAACGCCCGCTGCGCCGGTGCTCTCCCTGCGCGGTGATCTATCCCGATAACGGGAGGCTGCTTGTGCTTACGTTGACTTTCCTAGGTGTCGGTTCCGCGTTCGCGCGGCGCAACTTCCAATCCAACGTATTGGTTGAAGCCTGGCACCAGGGCCCTGCGCGGCAAAGCACCCCCGATGATACGCTGTTGATCGATTTCGGTGGAACCGGCCCGACGGCCTTGCATCGTCTCAAAGAGAAGGAGGGCTTTGCCTACCTTCGCTGCGGCGACGGCGTCGCCTATCCAACGATCCGCCGCCTGCTGGTAACGCACCTGCACGCCGATCACATCGGCGGGCTCGAAGAATTCGCCATGGTCAGCCGGTACGTGCTCGGCCAACCCGGTACGACCGCGGCCCCGCACACCGAATTGATCGCCACGCCCGAGTTGATCGATCGGCTGTGGACCGAATCACTGCGAGGTGGGCTCGAAGCCCAGCGCGGCCGCCCCGCGCGTCTCGATGACTATTTCCGGGTCAGGCCCGTGCACCTGATCGGTTCGGGTGAACCCGACCGATTCATGTTGCTCGATCGCTACCGGTTTACACTGTTCAGGACGGACCACGTCCGCATGCGCCGCAAGTACGACTGGCCGAGTTGCGGCGTACTCATCACCGACACGGCGACCAACGCCACGGTCCTGTTTTCCGGTGACACACGCTTTGATCCTGCCGGGCTCGGTTCGATGATGATCGGCGCTGCCGCGATTTTCCATGATGTTCAGCTCGAGGAAGAACCGGATGCCATCCATGCGACGCTGTCCGAGCTGCGCGGATTGGACGAGTCCACCCGCGCCAAGATCACGCTCTACCACTACGGCGACCGGTGGGACCACGCTGATTTCGTAGGTGTTGCCGTGGAGTTCGCTGGATTCGCCCGGCCGCAATACCGCTACCCGCTGTTCGGCGATGATCCCGCGCAGCCGGTCGGACACGCCCCCGACCGAAGCGCCCTGATCGGGCCATAGCATCGCCCAGGCGCGCCACCGTTGCGGATGGGACGCGTGCGGAGGGCGGAGCCAACGCGTCCCCCCACGAGAATGCTGCTGTGCTCTGGGCGTTACAGGTTGCTCACGAACCGCGCCATGAAAAAGGCCCGCCTACACATCAGCGCGGGCGGGCCTTCTATATCGGTACGCTAGGATCGGCGTTGCGGGCTTAGAGCGACCCGAGAAACGCCGAGACGTCATCGGCGTCCTGCTGTGTGGTATCAGGCAAGTTCGGGCCAATACCGTGCGCGCCGGCTACGGTGAGCACTTCAAGAACCCTTGCTGCCCCCTTGCCGACGATATTAGGACCAATGGAGCCGGTTGCATCTGCAAGGTGGCAAGCAGCACAGGTGTTGTTCGTGTAAAACGCCTCACCGGCAGCGGCGTCACCGCCGCCGGCCGGCGGCGTGTTTGCAACGCAAACGCCGTTCTCACATGTCTCGTCTGCCGCACAGGCCGGATCGCACGTATCAGCCGGAGGCTGCGCTACACAAACACCGTTTTCGCACGTCTCTCCCGCGGCACAGGCGGGGTCACACGTGTCATCAGGCACCTCGCCCGCTACACAAACGCCGTTCTCGCACGTCTCCCCCGCGGCACAAGCGGGGTTGCACTGGTCATCGCCCGAACCACCCGGGTCCATTGTGGGACACCCGGCCATAAAAGCCAGCAACGTGACCGTGAATAGACTTCCTGCGCATCGAGTCATACTTTATCTCCTTATTAGCGTAATCCGCATAGGCAACATCCGTGCGGTCCTCACCTACGCACAATCCAACCCTTGGCGCCTTGCAACGCGGACCACCCGCTCGACGCCACTCTCGAGGCAGCGGCGGAGTGTACCCGAATCGGGCAGGGATTCAAGGAGGATCGCTCACTCAGGCGAAAATCAGAAAATACAGCACCACTTCAACCGCCTCGCGAAAGTTGCCATCTCGCGCACAAGTGTCTAGTTGGCCATAACGATATAGCTAGTACGGGCATGCCGCCGGGGCAATGCAGGGGCACAGGGGTCTGCCGTGGATATTCGGCGGCGCCCGTCAGACGGGCGACCATCGTCGCTGTGCCCGATGCTTCGAGCAGGCTATGGGAAAGGTGGTCAACGTGTGGGGTATTGGGGATTTCGGACGTCTGACGGTGGTGTTGGGAGGTCTGGCGCTTGCCATCGCAGCCCCCAAGGCCTTAGCGCAAACGGAGCCCCCGGCAAGCTGCGAGGATTGCCATGCTCCGGACTCGGCCGCACACGGCGCCCCGCTGAACCTGCTGGAGCAATCCATCCATGGATCGCTGGATTGTACGGCATGCCACGAATCCATTTCGATCGAGGCGTTGGATTTGGATTCACCCAAGCCCCACGGTGCCTCAGTTCCGCCCGTTCATTGCGGAGAATGCCACGAGGATCAGGAGGAGCTGTACGTCAACCACGGCAGACTGAAGGTCGGTGAAGGTCGGGATGTTCCCGGCTGTACGAATTGCCACGGCACGCATGACATTTATCCATCCTCCGACAAACGCGCACACACGCATCAATTTAATCTTCCCGATACCTGTTTTGCCTGCCACCTGGATAGTGAACTGGTATCGCGGCACGACGGACTGCGCGATGCACCGCTCCGCATGTACAAGAGCAGTGTGCATGGCCGCGCCGGGGGCAAGGGCGTGCATTCGGCCGCGTCCTGCGTGGACTGCCACTCGGCGGAGACTCCGGAGGGCGGGCGCACGGCCCACCGCATCCTCAGCGCGACCGATCCCCAATCGACGATCTACCACTACTCCATCCCCGATACCTGCGGGCGCTGCCATGTGGCGACATCCAAGAACTACTGGGAGGGAATCCACGGGAAGGCGGTGAAGCGTGGCTCGGCCGACGCACCGGTTTGCACCCATTGCCACGGCACCCACAACATCATCAAGACTTCCGATCCGAAATCGCCCGTGAGCAGTTCCCGACTGGCGGAGAGCACTTGTGCGCCCTGCCATGAATCCGCAGTCCTCACGGAGCGGTACGGCATAGAGGCCGGGCGCCTCACGTCCTATATCGACAGCTACCATGGACTCAAGAGCAAGACGGGCGACGCGACCGTGGCCAATTGCGCGTCCTGCCACGGTACGCACCGCATACTCCCCTCCTCCGATCCAACATCGTCGATTCACCCGAGCAACCTGCGCGCCACATGCGGCGAATGCCATCCCGGCAAATCCGAGCAACTCGCCATGATGAGGGTCCACGAGACGGCGACCGGAATGCGCGCCGGCTGGCCGGATCTGTTCCGCCGCGTCTACGTCGTACTGATCGTCGTAATCATCGGAGGCATGCTGCTGCACAACGCAGCCGACTGGCTGCGCCGCGTCAAGCAGGTCCGGAGCCTTCCTGCGGTTCAGCGCCTGACCGGAAATGAGGTGGTGCAGCATTGGATCCTGATAATCTCATTCACCGTGCTCGTGGTTACCGGGTTCTCGCTGCGTTTTTCAGAGGCCGGATGGGTGAAGCTGTTCTTCGGATGGGAAGGGGGATTTGAATTCCGGGGCATCCTACACCGAGCTGCGGCCGTATTGCTGATGACCGGCGCATTGTGGCACGTGCTCTATCTAATCAGCCGGCGCGGCCGTAATTGGCTCAAGGACATGTTACCCACCTGGGACGATCTGCGCCACGTGCGAGACAATCTCTGGTTCTTCATCGGAAAGCGCAGCGAGTCTCCACGGTTCAAACGCTTCAGCTACATGGAAAAGCTCGAATACTGGTCCTTGTGCTGGGGCATGGTCATCATGGCGCTGACCGGGCTGATACTCTGGTTCGATGATTACTTCGTCGCCGAGTGGTCGTTCCCCGAGGTGCTCCTGGACGTGGGCGCCGTTATCCACTATTACGAGGCTTGGCTTGCCTTCCTTGCCATCACGGTGTGGCACCTCTACGGAACCGTTCTATCGCCGTCGGTGTACCCGATGAATACCGCTTGGCTCAGCGGAAGGATGTCCAAGGAAGCCTACACCCACGAACACCCCGAAGGCCCGAAACTTCGGGCACGCACCTGGACCTGTCACTTCGAGGTCGAGGACAACGACAAGGGCACGCCTGAATGACTGCCCCCCAGCCAGCTGCCGCGGTGTGAGGACTATCGTGCCCGACGTCGACCGACGGCTTCCGCGACCGCGTCGGCCGCGGCATAGGTGAGGGAGGCCGCCGCCCGCATAGTCATGAACGCGCCCGACTGGAGCATCTCCGCCCCTCGACGGTTGCGGTCTGCCTCGGTGATGGAGTAGTATGCTCGGATCGGCTCGTGGAAACGCCTGCGGTCACGGGGCTGGTCGGATTGCGGTTGCTGACCAGCCCACGAGGTCGCGGCATGGTTTCCCGTGCCCCGAAAGCCTCCCCTGCCGCCGCCCCTTGGGCCATGGCTGGGGAGGGTCCAGGATGGAGCGGTGTCCGAGTGGCTGAAGGGGCCGCACTGGAAATGCGGTGTGCGGTGTAACCGTACCGAGGGTTCGAATCCCTCCCGCTCCGATCGTTTGATCCCCGTCATGATCCGACTCAGTCCGCGGAACCGCCCGCCGGCCGGCTTGTTCCGTGCGGGGTTTGGACCCGCGGGGCTCCCGTGAACGGGCTCGGCGTTTCGACCCCTCCTCGCCGCCGTTTCCCACGCCTCGGTGGCGTAATCGCCCTCTTCTTGGCGCTAGAGCACTTTGTGTAGCGGCGCCCGAAGCCTTTCGTTTCAGCGACGACTCTGAGCCGCGGGCTTTAGCCCGCGCGGTCGCGGGTGCTTTGCCCGACAATCGCTACACGATAGATGCGACAGATCTAAAAATGACACTCCGGCCCAAGGGGGCCACCCGCCCCACCGTCACGATGGCAAGCCAACCGGCCGTGCGCCGGTAGCGTTTCGCGGGTCGCCGATCCTGCTGGTGTTTGCCGCTACCGGATGAGGCTGAAGGCGATCTGGTTGCTGGCCACGCTGGCGAGCGCCGTTTGCAACTCGGGTGCGTAGATCCATTTGGGTTTGCCGGCATCTATTTGGACACTCGTTCCGCCGCCGGTCGCAGCCATCTGGTCGAGTAACGCCACGTCGAGGTTGGTGCCCACTCCGATGACGTGAACGGTCATGCCGGCATCCCTGGCCATTTGGATCTGGTTGAGCACGTCGGTCGGATCGGATTTGCCGTCCGTCACCATCACGATCATTTTCCTGGCGGCCGCCCGGGCATTGCCGCTGAGCAATTCGAGTCGCGCCGCCTCCAGCCCTGTGCTCAAGGCACCGGCGGTGCCCAGCGGCGCGCCGCGCAGTTTTGCGCGAACGCGGTTGAAATCGGACGAAAGAGGTTCGGTCCAATTGACGACGGATGACGACGCCACCGCGCCGATCTGGTCATTAAAGGCTGCGTCGGCGATGGTGTCCACGGCCACGACCACTGCGTCCTTGGCGGCTTTGAGTGGCTGAATCCGAACACTTGGCGGTAGGAACGCCTCGCCGATGGCATAGACGCCGGAAAACTCCGGATCGCTGCCATCATACAAGATGTATCGGGCATCGGTAAAGATGCCACCGAACAAGGCCGGCGCCAGCAACAACACAATGCACATCGCTGCCAAAAGCGCGGCACGTTTTGATAATCGGCGTCTCTGAAACGGAGATTGCATTTCTTCGCCCTTCCTTCCTGCTTCGATTAGTCCGAGTCGCTGCCACCACCATGGCCACCTCCGTCGTCGCCACCGCCACCGCCGCTGTCGTCGCCACCGCCACCGCCGCTGTCGTCGCCGAGGAACTCATCGCAATCAGGATTGTCACTGGCGCAGGCCCCGAGCGTATCGCCGTGGGCCAGATGGGCGGCCACCACCGTCGGGGCGACTTTGATCGTGACCGAGTTGGCAACCAGACCGTCGGGAATGTGGCAAATCTTGGTGCCCTTGACCTTTCCAGCGCCCTTTCCGACGATCGGTACGCCCAGCGCATTGAGGTCAGCGGTGAGTTCGGCGGTATCGGACAGGGCGCCCATCGAGCAGGAGGTGTCAAGAACGAACATCACGTCTCTCGCTCCGATGGCCGAGGTGCTGCGGGCGCTGACCCGCTTCGACGACAGCCCGAACACCCGGGCGAACAAGTACTGCAAGTCGTAGTGCACCGTTACGTCCACGGCATTGGCGGGAAACACGTTCGGCGTAAACGTGACACCGCCGCTTACGGTGTCCAATTCCGCCCTTCCAAATAGGATCTCGTAGTCCGAGACCGGCCGGCCGTTCCAGATTGGATTGAGCCCGATAAACTGCACGGCCGTGGCTTCCGCGGTTTGGCGTGCGATGGTCGGGTCAAGACCTCCCAAGTCTTGGGAAGCCGCCAGCGCCGCGGCATCGGCCGTGTTTTGCAATTCCACCCTGGTATTGGTCAGGCGCCCGACGTCGATCGTCAGCGCGGCCATGCCGAGCAATAGCGGAAGCGAGGTCAAAACAAGAACGGTGGTGATGCCTCGCCGTCGCGGGTTTTTCTTCCATGCGGATGTAACCATTTCAGATGTCTTTCCATGGAGCTTGAAGGATTCCGCGCCCTGCGGCACAGCGTCCCTTGCGGCGCGGGCGTTTGACCTGCATGGGCCGCAATGATGATGCAGGCTGACAGACTGCCCACAATACACCTTCATGATGACTCGGCGCCACAGTGCTCATCCTCATCCCGACTGAAAAACCGCCCGTACGGCTTCCCAGGCAACGCGACCCTCCGATCCGGGTGATGGGCGTTGGCGCCTCGCAGTTCATCCGTTTCGGATGGTCGGCCTTCGGGGACGTCTTGGAAAGGCTACAATTCAGAATCCCCGGAGGGCGGATCGTAGTGGGGTGCTGTCTCGCCGGGGGAAGGCCCGGGTGCAGGCGCCCGATCTTCCCGGCCGAACCGGGCCGCCCCAGACGTGGCCGACCTCATGGACCCTTCAAGCAAGATGGTCCCGGGTTTCCCCCTGTTCCGACCCTTCCCGCTCCCCAACCGGGCTGCATATCGGGGAGTCGACGCGGGCCTCGCGGGCCACGGGCCTTATTCCCGGACGCATGTTGGAACCGGGCAACGATAACGCGGCCACGCTGTCATGGATCGCCCACCTGGTGAGTCGTAACGTATGCTTCATAGCGGTTTCATCGTTCGTGTAGCGGTCGTCCGGTGACACCCGTGAGGCTGCGCGGGCCAAAGCCCGCGGCTGGGGCCAGTCGCTGAATCGACGGCCTTTCGGCGCCGCTACACAAGAAGTAAAACTGCTTGGGTCAATCTGATTCGACGCCTGAAATCAAGGGCTCGGTGACAACGTACCGGAGGTTTTCCAGATGGCTGACCACGACATCCCCGATTCGCAGCGCGACCGCAAGCCCGCGCGACGACGACGCAATTACCTTGTCAATCCCATGTTCCAACTGCGTTTTGCGCTCATGCTGGCGTTGGGCGGCTTTCTGACTGCCTCCTGCATGGGCATGCTCATGTTCGGTTTCCTGCATCAACAGGCGCGAGCACGGGTGATCGATCCACTCTCGCCGTCATTGTGGTCAAGCGGCAGCCTCATCGTCTTCTTTGCGCTTGCATTTTCCGCAGTCATAGCCGTGGCACTTGTCATCTGGGGGATATTCGTATCGCATCGGATTTCGGGACCTCTGTTCTTCCTGGGAAAGAACCTGCGCCTGCTCGGTGCCGGCAAGTTCCCCGTGCGCCGCTCGCTGCGCAAAAAGGACGAATTCAAAGACCTCTTCGAGCTGTTCTTCAAGACTTGTGACGATCTCAAATCGCGCAAGGAATCCGAATTGGCGACCGTCGAGAAGCTCCTCGGCGACGTCAAAGTCGTTCGCACCGATAGCCCGAAAACGATCGAGGCGACTTTGAAGGGGGTCGTCGCCGACCTTCAGTCGCTTCGCGACGATCTCGCCGGCGCGCTTGGCCGAGAGGTCCAAACGCCTTGGGCCCAGTCGGTGGACACCGCCGACGCGGACGCGAAGGACACGCAGACCTGCCTGACCGGCGAGTAAGCACGCAGGCAAGATGCCTGCGCTACGATGTCTCTACCGCTTGACGCCGCGGGGTTCCCTAGTCCTTCAGGGGCGAGATGGTCACTGCGAAGACGTGCTCATTGCCGGTGCGAATTTGCGTCAGGACATCTTGAGATAGCGGGCCGTCCAGCAGAATTCGCGCGCAGGCCGCCTGCGCTCCGGCGCAGATGATGTTCTCCATTTCTTCGACGTTGGTTCCGCCGTGGCTGATGGCGTCGAGCGTATGCGCCAGTACGCCCGGTCGATTGCGGTGCCGAACGACTAGCACGTAGCGTGCCGGCGATTCCCCTTGCAGGTTGACACAATGCGGCACGTGCCCGGTCGTCTTGTACGCCTGGATGATGCGAATCGTTTCCCGCGCGATCGCCTCCTGCGCCTGTTCGGTCGATGCTCCGATGTGGTGCGTGCCGTAGACCACGCCGTCCACCTTCATGATGGGATCGGAAAACGCGGACGCGCCGCTACCCGGCTCATGGGGAAACACATCCAGCCCCGCGCGAATCTGACGCTCACGGATCGCGACGGCCAGCGCCTTGTAATCCAGCACATCGGCCCGGGAGGTATTGATCAGATAGCTGCCCGGTTTGAGGTTGTCGATAACGTCCGCGCTGATGATCCCGCGGGTGTCGTCGTTGGCGGCCAAATGCACGGTCAACACATCGCTGGCGCTCGCCAGTTGCGCAATCGTTGCGCATCGCCCGATGCCAAGCCGGGTGGCGCCTTCCTCCGTCAGGGATCGGCTCCACCCCAGGACGTTCATCTCGAACGCCAGTGCCCGGCGGGCCACGGCTTTGCCGATTTCGCCAAGCCCCACGATACCCAGCGTGCGCCGCTTCAGCCCACGCGCCTGGGCGTATTCGCTCTTGTTCCAAACGCCGTTGCGCAGGTCGATCGTGTTGTCCGCCAGACGCCGATCCAGCGCCAGGATCAGCCCGAGCGTAAGTTCGGCCACCGCCACCGCGTTTTTGCCGGGGCAGTTGGCAACGAGAATGCTCCGCCGCGACGCCGCGGCGACGTCGATCGTGTTGTACCCGGCCCCCGCCCGAACCACGACCGCAAGCTCCGCCGACGCTTCAAGCATGTCCGCGGTCACCTTGGTGCTCCGGACCACGAGCAAGCGGCAGCCGGTCGCCGCGATTTTCTCACGCAGCGCGTCGCCGGCCAGCACCGGGTCACATGTCACGTCGCACCCGGCCTCCACCAATTCGTCCATACCCCAAGCGGCAAACTTGTCCGCGATCAACACGTTGATTCGGCTCATTGGACTTGATCCTTTTCGCAAGGAAACTCGGTCGCCAACACCGATGATTGTCCCCCGGAGCACCGCTTCGGGCAAGGGCGCCCGCACGAGGGGGCGCCATCCGGGTCCGTGACGGCATCGACGGAGAATCGATTCGCCCCAGGGGCACCGGACCCTCTGGGAACGCCTGACCCCCGACTTGCGACATGCAACCTTCGACATCTTGACCCTTGACATGGCCTCGGGCGGCGCGATACTTTTCTTCGTTTGTCGCGGCGGCAAGGCCAACGGCATCCGTCGCGTGTTGGGTTCCACGAACTAGCAAAAGGGAACACGGGCCAACCATGATCCATGTAGAGCAACTGACCAAACGCTATGGTCCTGTCCTGGCGGTCGACCATATATCGTTCGACGTGGCGGCGGGCGGCGTGGTGGGTTTCCTTGGTCCCAACGGGGCCGGCAAAAGCACCACGATGAAGATTCTGACGTGCTATCAGCCGGCGTCGAGCGGCACGGCCACCATTGCGGGATACGATGTGTTTTCGCAATCGCTCGAAGTCCGACGACGTATCGGCTACCTGCCTGAGAATACGCCGCTCTATCCCGAAATGCGCGTGCGCGAATTCCTCCATTTCCGCGGCAAGCTGCGCGGCATGGCGCGCGAGGAGCGAAACCGCGCGATCGCCAAGGTAACCGAGCGATGCTGGCTCGACGAGTTCGTGGACCGGCCGATCGGACATTTGTCCAAGGGCATGCGACAACGTGTCGGCTTGGCAGACGCCATCATGCACGAGCCGCAACTCCTGGTGCTCGATGAACCGACGATCGGACTCGACCCCAACCAGATTCGTGAAATGCGCGGCCTGATCACACGGCTCGGCCAGGAACACACCGTGCTGTTCAGCTCGCACATCCTGCACGAGGTGGAGCAGATTTGCTCCCACATCATCATCATTCAAGGGGGCCAGATCGCGGCGAGTGGATCGCCCCAGGCGCTCCGCGAAAAATTCGACAAGCAAGCACGGGTCATCGCGGAACTGAAAGGGCCGTCCGAGGATATTCAAACCAGCGTACGCGCTATGGACGGCGTTAAGGCGGTTGAGGCATGCAGCGTCAATGGATGGGTCCGGATCTCGATTTCCCCCGCGATGGATCGCGACATTCGCGAGGATCTGTTCCACCTGACGACGGCCAAGGGTTGGTCGCTTAAGGAAATCCATCGCGAGGGCGCGACGTTGGAGGATTTCTTCGTACAAGTGACCGCGGACCGGCATCGCCACGACGTAAGGAAATGACGGAAGGGCCGGGCGGCGCGGTCCTCGGGCCGAACGCGGGCCTGCGGCTCGGCGTAGATTCCAGGCCGGGCATAATGGTTTGGTGACGACGACTCCAGGGAGTGTGGAACTCAAGGAAGTGTGGCGCGGGGTTGGGGCGCCCGCCCGCCCGCGGCGTGCCGCCAGAAGGCCTGGCTGAGATCGAGCAGTTGCTGATC
>JBHHUB010000067.1:0-19557 GCA_046753625.1 Phycisphaerae bacterium
GCCGATCCCGAATTAAGGGCGGTACAACACAACGTGCCGGAACACAGCACGCTAGAGCTGATGACGGTCGGGTGTATCGCCGTACGGTACCAAACACTGCAAAGCGCCTGGGCGCCGCGCAGGCTAAAGCCCGCGGCTCAGTACCCTTGAGTGTTAGCTGTGCTAATGTTGCTTCACTCGTGAGTGCGCGGGTCCAGGCGGTCGCGCGAGCCCAAGTCCGCGGTTCTGATTGACGCTCGCGTCCATGCGGCGCTCGAGTCTCAGGGAGTTGGCGACGACGATCAAACTGCTTACCGCCATGGCGCCGGCGGCAAGGATCGGGCTTAGATGCCCGGTCATGGCCAGCGAGATGCCGACCACGTTGTAGGCGAAGGCCCAGAACAGATTGGTCCGAATCGTGGTCACGGTGCGCCGCGCGAGATCGAAACAAAAGGGCAATAGTGCCAAGTTTTCGCCCAGCAGGCAGACATCGGCCGACTCCCGCGTGATGTCCGCCCCGCATCCCATGGCGATGCCCACGTCCGCAGCGGCCAGCGCGGGCGCGTCGTTGAGCCCATCGCCGACCATGGCCACCGGGCCGTGCCGGTCTCGCAGTTTCTTGATTTGCTCAATCTTATCGTCGGGCAGCAGGCGGCCCAG
This sequence comes from Phycisphaerae bacterium, assembly GCA_046753625.1. GTDB lineage: Bacteria > Planctomycetota > Phycisphaerae > UBA1845 > UBA1845 > JADFOB01. Next base: position 640 of record JBHHUB010000067.1, read on the forward strand.
CCCCTCAATGCCCAGTTCGGCCGAAATGGCCGACGCACGTTCCTCGGTGTCGCCGGTGAGCAGTAGGATCTTGGAGACCATTCGGTCCAGATGCGCCATGGCCGGCTTGGCGTCCTCGCGTAGGGTCTCGGATAAGGCGAGCACGCATTCGACGTGCTCGTCCACTTGCAGGCACACGATAGACAACGCAGACGCGGTCCACCGCTCGGCCTGTTGTGCCAGGGTCGGATCCATTGCGGCGCCGCGATCCCGAACGAACGCCAAACTCCCCAAACACAACGATTGTCCGGCATGCGAAGCCGCCACGCCGCGGCCGGGCACGGTCCGGATTTCATCGATACGGATGGGCGCGTGGCCTTGGCTTTGCACATACGCGCAAACGGCATCGGAAAGCACGTGCGCCGAGCCGGTCGACATGCCCGCTGCCAGGGCGAGCGCGGTGCCGCGGGTGGTTTCGCCGGACTGCCGAAAAGCAACGGTGCAAACGGCCGGGTTGCCGGTCGTTAACGTTCCCGTCTTGTCGATCGCCAAGGCCGTGACACCGGCAAGGCGCTCGATCGCTTCGCCGCTGCGAAACAACACGCCGCGACGCAGGGCACACCCCATCGCCATCCAGATCGCCATCGGGGTTGCGATGCCCAGAGCGCATGGACAGGAGATGAGCAACACCGACAGACCGGTAAGGATCGCATCCATGAGCGAACCGCGGGCGTAACTGCGCGCAGCACCGATCGCAGCCAGCACCAGAACCGCGGGAACGAACCATGCCGTCACCCGGTCCGCCATACGTTCGTAGCCGCTCTTTTGGGCCTTGGCCTGCTCAATGACCCGCAGCATCCTGGAAAACGTGCTTGCCGTGCCGACGGCCGTGACGCGCACTTCGAGCTTGCCGTCGACGCTGACGCTACCGGCATACACCCAATCGCCCGCCTCTTTCTCGGTCGGAATGCTTTCGCCCGTGACCACCTGCTCGTCGATGTGGGCGCGGCCCGATTCGATCGTTCCATCCACGGCGATGCGCTCGCCGGCCGTCACGAGCACCAGATCAGACAGCGCGATGTCACGGGTTGCGATCGTGCGCTGCCTGTCCTTGTCCTGAACGACGGCGGTATCGGGAAGAATGCGCTCAAGCTCGCGCACGGCCGCGGACGCCTTGGTTTTGCCGCTGGCTTCAAGGTATCGCCCGAGCGTCACCAGGACGAGGATCATGCAGGCGGTATCGTAATAGACCGCGCCCTGCCCGCGGAGCGTGTTGGAATACGAATAGAAAAACGCCGACGCCACGCCGAGCACAATCAGCGCGTCGGTGGTGATGATGCGGTTGTGGAATTCCTCCATCGCGTTGGAAAAAATGGGCAGGCCGAGCATGAAGAAAACGGGTGTCGCGAGCAGCAATGACACATACCGGATCAGGCCGTACCAATCGGCGGCCGCCGGCGTCGCCGTGGCCGGGTCGAGTTGGTAGACGTCGCGGCTGTAAAGCGCCAAGGCGAACACCATGACCCCCATGGACAAGAACGCCGACGCACCGAGCCGTGTGGCGATCCATATCGCGTGCCCGGACTCACCGCGCGCTTGCGTGATCTCGGCGGCAAAGCGGCATCCGTAGCAACAGTATCGCGGCCGGTTGGGCGCAGCGTGCGCCGCCCCGCCCGGCGACGCAATGGGAAGCTGACAGTAATCGCAGCAGGCGTCCGCGTTCATGGGGGCACGTAGTTACGGTTGGGCTTGCTCAATACGGCTCGGCGGGGACGCCGCTTCGCGATCGAGCGAGATGGGATCGGCGTAGTCGCAGCAGGGCTGCTCTTTCGGATCGCGCACCCCGCGAACCATCGTGACCACGCCGGTTACCACGACGAAACATGCGGCGAGTTTGTAAACGCGATGCCGCAGCGGCGCGCTAATCAGGCGCGAGCCCGAACCGATCAGGACCATAGCCGGCACGGTCCCCGCGCCGAAGGCTGCCATAATCATGCCACCACCAGGCCATTGCCCATAGGCCACAGCGACCGCCAACATGGCGTACACGGGTCCGCAAGGAAGGAAGCCGTTAGCCAGGCCGCCGAGAAACAGATTTCGCTTGCCCCCCCCATCGAGAAAACATCCCAAAAGCGGGGCCAGCGGTTTTTCAAGACCGAGTCGAGCGAGCAGGCCAATCCGCAACACCCCCAACATGCCCGCCCCGACCAACAGCATGAGCCCACCGGCCACGATCGAAAAAAACCGTTGCAAATCGACCAACGCGGAACCCGCCGCATAGAGCCGCAGTCCCACATACCCGGCTACTGCGCCGAGAAACGCATAAGTGGTGATACGCCCGGCGCTGTACGTGCATTGCCGGACTACGACATGGGCAAGCGATTTCCGGGTGGCGCCGACCAGGGCGGCGAATCCACCGCACATGCCGACGCAATGAGCGGAGCTTAGCAGACCAAATGTGAATGCGGCGATGAGATCATAAGGCTTCAAAAGTAATTCTTCGCCGAGGGGATAGCGTATTTGATGATGTACCAGAACATACCCACCCACAGGCCGACCCACATGGCCCGGACATACCAGGCGATGTGGTGGGTCTCGTACGTGTGGAATTGCTTTTCCTGTTTCGCTTCGGAGTCGGGCGTTTCAGGCATGGTGCTGCGCCTCCCACTTGCGATCTTGCTCCTCGATCCGCGCCTCGCGCTCGAGCATCAGGTGCTTGGGGCGTTCGATATCGCGGAACATACCGTGCAAGATCGCCCAAACGAGCAGGCAGGTCATGCCCGCGGCCACGGTCAGGTAGTTGGCGATCGGAATGATCGTAAACCCACCCTCCTTGTCGGCCAGCAAGACTCTTACAAACTGAATAAACTTCTCGATGAACCCGTAGCCACCAGGAACGGCAATGCCGATGGCCACGATCCACAAGAAAATCTTCTTCGCGCGGGACCCGCCTCCGAGGCTGTAGTCTTGGGGTGATGGCATCATATCAGGCGCCCTCCGCCGTCCGCTGGACCGATGCGATTTGCCGGGATCGATCGTCCTGCGTGGTGGGTCCGGCCGGCCCTTCCCCCTGATAGTAAGGGTACTCCGGAAGCCAACTGCCGAGCCACTGCACATAGGCGATGAGGGACATGCCGCGTTTGTTGGGATAGCCCTCGTCATCGAAGAACCAGCCGTACCGCGGCATGACCGACGTGGGCGAAACGTTGCGCGGATCGTGAAAATGAGCCACGTGCCAATCGTTGCTGTGTCGCGCGGCTTCCCGAATTAGATCCGGACCGACGCGTCGCGTGCCGAAAAGCACCGGTCGTTGTAAGACGTTCTGATACTCCCTCGCGTGCGAGACCGGGCCCCAGCGAATGTCCTCGTTGGAAACGGGCCGAATCTGCTGGCTGTGGCAATGCCAACACGCCTCGGCCACGTAGACTTTGTGTCCCAAATCCAGAGCCTGGGCGAAGGAGGCTCGGGTAACGCCGTCGGGGAAATACTCGGCAAACCGGTCGGGGAAGCGCTCGGCCAACTCGACGAATTCGTGGGTAACCCCGTCGGCCACCAGATCCTCGAGCGTCTGCTCGGGCTGATCGAGGTAGATCGTCCAGGGCAGCAACCCCATGACGAGAAACGAGATCACGAAGAAGAGCAACCCCGCGATCAGAAACACTCCGGCTTTCGATTCAAACATCGCTTCGCGTATCCTTGAGACGCTGGTCCGCCATGGTCACATTCCTAGGCCGTTACCGCCGGGCCGGGCGCGGCGCCCGCAGGAGCCAGGCGGGCTTCTTCGGTTCGCCTGTACTTGGCGGTCATGATGATGTTGGCCACAAACAGAAACTGCCCCACGATCATGGCCGTGCCGGCAATCGTTCGGGTAAACCAGAACGGTACGGAGAACGTCAGCGACGCCTCCCACGGGGCGAGGTCGCGCCAGGAGAACCCCTGGATCAGTCCGGCAATCATCAAGTCAAAAAACATCACGAACATGCCAAGCCCCGTCAGCCAGAAATGCCACGCATTCCAACCGGGCCGGTACCATCCGGTAGCACCCAACAACCGCGGCAGCAGATGCGTCATAAACCCGAGAATCCAAAACCCGAAGACGCCGAACATGACCAGATGGGAGTGGCCGACGACCCAATCGGTAAAGTGGATGATCTTCTGAAACGTCAGGGTCACCTGGAAAGCACACTGAAGGCAGGTCGTGAAATAGAAGACCATGCCGATGTAGAACCATCGGATCGGCAAGTTTGTACGCAGCATGTCGCCTCGGCCTTTGATGGTGAAGAAGAAGTTGATGATGACCGTGGTAACAACGAATTCCACGGCAATCGTCGCGATCACCGCACCGTACTGCAAGAACATGGGAATGGGGCTGTACAAAAAGTGGTGGATGCCGTTGAGCGGATAGAAAAACGCCAAGCCCCAAAAGCCCACGAGCGACAAGCCGTGGCTCCAAATCGGCTTTTTCAAAATGATCGGGACGAAGTAGTACATCAGCCCCCAACCGATCGGGGTCACGAACAGACCCACCAGGTCGTGAATGAACAGCCCGACGATCGCACCCGACGCCGACCCGCCCACGAAAAACTGCGGGAAGTAATTGCCCATGCCGTACACCAGGACGGTCCAGACAAACGCGGAGATGAAATACCAAATCGACACGTACATCGGCCCCGGGCACTTGACGATCGGAGCGAGGAAGTTGATCGCGACGAGGATCAAGCCCGCCAGAGCCAACGGGTCGATGAAAATAGGCGTTTCGCCCCATTCCACAGCCTGAGCCATGCCGGTCAGCAAGCCGACCACCGTGGATAAAACCACCACCTGCCAGGCGAAGAATATGAAATACGACAGTTTGACGCTGAGCACACGCCGCAATGTCAGCCGGGGCACGGCCCAGTGCAGCGCTCCCAGGAAGGCGTTGGCGATGAAACCATAGGCCACGCCGTTGGTGTGTACCATGCGCCAGCGACCGGGCGAGAACAACTCCATATCGGGAAAGGGGTATTTCTGTAAGAACTGCATCGAGAACAGCAGGCCCGCGAGCATGGCGATCAGCAAATACGTCAGCGACGCCAAAAAATGCCACAGCACCAGCTTCTCGATAACGAGCTCGTGCGACGAGGGCACCTCTTCGGTGGACAGGGGCGGATGGGCGGAAGCCGTCGTCATCGACTAATCCTCAATGAAGTCTTCGTCACTCTCGATATCCTCGCCGCCGAGCATCGCAGCCGGCGGCCATTGCGGCACCTCGCCCTCGGCCAGGATGCGTTGCGATCGCTGACGCACCTCAAACGCACCCGGCACAAGCCTGGCGGGACGCTCCAGAATCAAACTCTGGACGTAGTAGGCAATCGCCCAAACGTCGCTTTGCTGCACGAGAGGCTGACCGGGATGGCGCTCGCTGGGAAACTCAATCGAATCGATCCAAGTCGGCATGGCCGTGCCCGTGATGCCCGTGGCGATGGAGCGGTAGAGGTCCCGAACACGCGCACCGGACCGAACAAAATCACGTCGGAAATCCGGCGGAAAAATAAGTTCACCTTCGGAATTGATCTTGCCCTCCGAATGCTCCAGGTTGGGACGGAACCCCTCGCGCGGCGCGCTTTCCAGGGAGACCATATACTCGTTGATCCGCTCGGTGGACACGTACGCCGGATGACACGACCAGCAAACGGCATAGCCGTGGTACAACTGCTCGCCTCGGGCGATGGCCTCGGACTTGTCAGGCTTGGACCGGTAGGGATCGGTAACAAACGGAACCGCAGACGCCGCCGAACGCGATTCCCACTTGGGCGAAAACGTCTTGATGTAAGCGATCAGCGCGGTGACCGTTCGCGTCGGGATCATGTCCCAGCCCGGCATGGCGCTTCCTTTGAGCCCGTGCACGATCGTCCGGCGCAGGTCCTCGTCGGTAGGCAGCCGGCCCGCCCGAGTCGTGCTGAACTTGAAATTGGCCTTCTGGAAGTTCCGCGGCCGGGGATGGAGGAACCGCGCGGCCCGACCGTTACCATCGCCTTCGACGCCGTGGCACCCCACACAATAGATTGCGTAGGCGCCCTTGCCCTCCTCGATCAACGACGTCCGTACGCTCGTTTGGAAACCGAACTCCGACGGACGTGACATATCTATGTCACCACCTGAGGGCCGGGACGTCTCACCCGTTCGCTGATCCTCGGGGGCACACCCGAACACCAGCACCGCTCCCAACAGACCCAGCCACATCCGGATTGCAGGGCTCCAACGAATCACGCGTGCGACTCCTTCCCTACCAACGCCGCCGGCGGAACGAACCGGCCCCACTGATCCACCAGCAGCAAGGTCCACGCAAATACCAGGTGGGTCAGTACGGCCACCAGAATCGGAACCTGCTCGACGATCCAGTTTCCACCGATCAACGCCGGCTGCAACCAGGCCAGCAAACCGTAGTAGTTGATGATCCAAACGGCGACGCCCATAATCGTCGCCACGGAGAATCGGACGGCCAGCCTGGCGTCCGCAAAATAGCGGCTGAGCACGAGATGGAACGGAATCCCGCCGAACATCCCGGTACCGAGGTACAAACAGCATCCCGCGGCCAACGCAAAACCGCTATCCAAAGACAACGCCTTTTCGCCGAGCGGAAACGTCAAGTACACGCGAATCAATTCCAGCGGGTGTTTGCCCACCATCGCCGCCCCAACCACGTTGAACAGCAGGCTCGACGCCGCGCCGATCAGACCCAGCACCATGCCGGCCAGGATGTGGTACGTCGTGTAGTAGGACTTCGGCGCCCATGTGGAGGTCGCCGCCCGATCCGTGGCCAACTCGGCCTCAAGCCGAGCCACTTCGCCCCGGTGTTTTTTCAATTCGGAAAGCTTGGCTTCGCGATTCATCCTCAACCACCTACGAATGAAAAACCGGGCATTCCGTCGCCGTCTTCGAGATAGGCTAACGGCTTCGATTCGAACCGATTGACAGGACCGCCCAAGCGGTCTCTGCTATAGTGCCGCCGTCGCTACACGGGCCAATATGGCGCAACGCCGGCGCTGCGTCAAGCGGTCCCGCGGGGCCGGAATGATCCTCCTTCAATCGGGGGCCCCCAGACCCGCAGCCCGAGCGGCCGCTGGACTGTTGTCTACGGCGGTATAGGTAATCTACGCTGACTGCCCGCGGCCCCTGGCGAATACGTGCTACGATGGCGGCGCCGCGAGCTGCTGGCGTGAACTGCGCTGGGGTCACCGCCCATTGGAAGGCCGAACTGAACCAAGCGGACGCAGGATGAGCGCACCGCGCATAACTTCTGATTCAACAGGAAAATACGACGATATCCGGAGGCCGATTCACAGGTGTCACGCTCCACGCTTAACTTCTGGGTCGATTGCGCCATGGCGCTTGCCTATGTTGCGCTCGGTACCATCCTGCTCGTGACGCATTTCATTTTCCCGAACGAGCCGGAGGCCTTCGGTTTGGCGCTTTGGGGCGCCACGGTTGCCCAATGGCGCGACCTCGAGGCGATCGCTTTTGTAGTCTTTACGTTGTTGGTGCTGTTGCACCTGATTTTGCACTGGACCTGGGTCTGTGGCTATGTCGCGACGCGTCTGTCCAAGAGATGGGAACGTAAGGTCACGCTGCACGAGAGCGCGAAAACCGTATGGGGCGTTAGCATCCTCATACTGGTCATCACGGTCGTCGCGGCGATCGTGCTTGTGGCTGAACTCAGCGTTCATCGGGTGGGTTAACATGCATCACCGTTTGCACCCCGGCACCGACAAGACTTCGATTCGGCGGGCCTTGGGACGCGGCGAGCGAGAACCGACCGGCGGCGGCTTGGTGAATCGGCCTTTGGGTTGAAGTGGTCCATGGCGAAGAGTTTCCGACGCATCATTCGCAGACCGTCTCAGCTCGACGACGGCGACTGGACGCGACTGACGACGCTGATCGCTGACGCCGTCGAGCGCCAGCGCCAAGCAGCACAGCAGTCACCCCATGTGCTGGCGTTTCTGGGTGAACCGTCGCCGTGCAAAGACGGAAATGGTTGCTACATCGAGCACGAGCCGGCCATGGCCATGCCGATCGGCGGCCTCTTCGACGCCCAAGCTCCCGTTGTCCCCCCTTCCCAGTTGCTCCGAGTTAGCGCCGCCGTCTTCGGCGCCCTGCAAGCGGCGTTGCGGGCGGGTTCCCAACGCGGCCTGGTGCATGGGGCCGTTTGCCCGGGCGTTCTGCTCTTTGCGCCGGATGGAGCCCCCAAAGTAACCGACTTCGGTTTTGCTCCGGCGATCTGTTCCGTGCTCGGTGAAGATGCGTACATAGACTTGGCCATTGAGCCCGGCATGGGTTCGGATGCTGATGCAACGATCACCGGCGTTTGGGAGGTTGTGCCTCGTGACGATCTCGAACACGACGGGCGAATATGCGCGTTCATCGATCCGGAAAAATATGGCAGCCACGCGTTCAGCGCATTCGAGGCCGCGTCGGACGTAATCTCCGCTGCGTTTGTCCTCCACTTGCTGGCCGAGCATCAACACCCCTACCTCGCCAACGAGCCGGACGCCCATCGCTGCGTGGAGATTTCTGAATTCATGGCGATGGGTCGATACAACCAAGCCAGACGACCCGAATTGCGGACGTCGGATGATCCAGGCATACGCTTGTGGTGCGACCTGATGAGTCGGGCGCTCTCACGCCTGCCGCAAAGCCGACCCTCGTCTGCGGAAATCGCCGATGCGCTGGCTGAACACATCCAGCCCGAAGATAAGGCCGACGCGTTGCGCCGCGAGCTGGAATCCATCGAAACGCTGGCCCGAGGGGAAAGCTGGGATCAAGTCCGCTTGGCTGCGCGAACGCTCGCGGAACATAGCGGCGCACCGGCGGATGTCGTCCAACGCGCCAACGCCCTCGCATCGCAGGCCCAGGGCGCGTTGTGGATCCAGCAGGCCGAGCAAACCCTAGCCGGCGATACCTGGCCCGAAGCGATGGACCCTTTGGAGCGTGCGTTGGGCTTGCCGGGCTTGCCCGATTCCCTGGCTCAGGCCGCGCGGGCGATGCGTGAACGCCTGGCAACGAGCCTGGCCGCGCGACAAACGATTGACGAAATCGAATCGCAGCGGCACCACGACGACGCTTCCAATCCGTTTGCCACGGTCGAGCTGATCCAAAGCTGGCTGGATCGTATCGCTGCGCTGGAGCCGCATGACGTGCTCGTTGCGGATCTGCAAGGCCGCGCCCAAGCGCTGCGGCAATCATTATCAGAGCAGTTGAAAGAGGCCTTGCCCGCCGCCCAGCGCACGATGGAAGCGGACATGGCCGTTGCCAACGAGTGGATCCACGACGTTGAGGCCGCGCTGACGAAAACAGAATGGGACACGCTGGCCACCTTGCTGTCCGATCGACCGTCCTTGCAATACTGGCCCGAGCAAGCGCGAGCCCGGGCGGACGCGGCCCAGCGGCAACTTCAGGACCACGAGATCGAACAGCAGCGCCTTGCGGCGATCGAAGCCGATCACGCGGCCGCCCGACTGTGGGCGGATCAACTCAAACTGGCGGTCGACGCCTTGCGTTGGGAGCGTGTGGCCCAGCTTCTCGAAGCACGCCCGCAGGTCAAACATTGGCCCGATCGACTCCTGGACGAGGCGGAAGCCATTGCCCGGCGCGTCGAGATCGAGCGTCAGCGTCAGGAAGAGGCGAGGACCGCTCGCGCTTGGTGCGCACGGATTCGGCAAGCAGTCCAGGACAACGAGCATGCGCGAGCCGCGGATATGCTGTCCAGTCGCCCCGATCTGGAGGCTTGGCCGGACGATGTCCTCGACGAAATCGGTCGCTACGAAGGGCAGTTGGCGGTCTGGATTGATGCAGCCCGGAAGCGCCGCGACGCCGAGCAGGAAGCGCGTCGAGCTATCGAAAGCTGGCTGGAGCGAGCGAACCTAGCCATCAAGAACGAGCAATGGCAAGAAGCGCTCGATCAGTTGGACACACCGCCCACCGAGACGATGGCCGACGAGGTCCACCAGCAAGCGGCCCAGCTCAGGCAGTTGTGCACGGCTCGTCTGGCGGATCAAGCCCGAGATCGCCTTTCGGCCCGCCGGCGGGCCGTGGAGGCGTGCGCTCGTGATTTCGTCCATGACGTCGCGTCCGAGCATTTTGCATCGCTGATCGATCCCGAATTGTTGGACGTCAGCTTGGCCGACGACCGGGAGGAGGACCGTGACGACCGCACTTGGGCGGTTGACGTGCGCGTGCGGACCAGCAGTGCCGACGCGGATCGCATCGCGGCGGACGCCGTGATTCCGTTCCATTTTCAGATCCACGCCTCGTCACGCCGCATCCGCGACGACGACGGCATGCTGGCGGGCATGCTCCGCAACAAACTCAGCGATCTGCTGGGCGTGCTGCAAAAATCAGGCTTCTCGGCCATCAACGACGCATTTCGCACCGGCCTGTTCCCTCAATCCGAGATCACCGTGATTCCCGGCGATCCCGTCGCGAGCATCCCCGCCACGATCAGGTTGCTGGGGGCCGACTCCTCCGTGGGGCGTGTGGAAACCGAACTGGTTTGGGACGCCGCCGTGTTGCGGTGGAGCCATCGAAACGGCACCGCGTGCATCCGCGCCGCACTCGCCGTGGCACGCGACATGATGTCCGAGGAACTCAACGCCGAACTGCTCGACAACGCGGACACGATCGGACCGTACCGATCCGTGCTGACGATCGAAACGAAGCTCCCCCCCGATCTGGCAACGGATCGCCTGCCCCAGGAACTCAGCGTGGAAGCGGCGGTAGTGACTCGAGCCGGTGGCGTTGCGGCCGGCCGCGTCCTGCACGCCTTCCCGGCCCGATGCCGCCAACTCGGCGCCACCAAGCATGCCGCGGACATGGCCCAAGCGATTTCAGCCCTGCAGAAGCTCATCCTCGACGCGCAACGGAACAGCTTTGCCATAATCGAGATTGATCTGGAAGAGCGCCTCGACGAATCCGACGCCGTCGCAAAACTGACGTCGCAGCCGGATCGCCTGGAAACGCCGTGCGATCGCGTCACATTTCGGGTGACACACCGCGGCCGCACGCCGTTGGAGCTGGCCGCCGTGTGGCATGCCGAAGCCTGGACCTACCACCTACCGGACCGGTGGGAGGCGTCGCTCACGTCCTACTTGACGCTTCCTCCCGAGCCCGTGCCCGCAAGCGCGCTGGCGCGCGCCGCACGGTGGGGCCGGCGCGTCATGCGGGATTTGCGGCGTCGCAACGTCGCCATCGTCATGGCCGTCCCGGTCGCCATCGCTGCGCTCGCGATCATCTGGTCGAATCAACCCCAAAACCGGCCGCCCATCGCCCGCGCCGGTGACGATCTGGTCGTTTCATCCGGTGACACCGTAACGCTCGACGCCTCCAACAGCATCGATCCGGAAGGCGGCGCGGTCGCTTACCTCTGGACACAGGAGCATGGTCCGGTCGTAGCGCTTTCCGAACCGACGGCCGCCCGACTGGTCTTCGTGGCGCCGCACGTCAACGGCCCCGAAACGCTGTCCTTTCGCGTGCAGGTTAGCGACGGCCAGGCCGCGTCGGACGACAAGCTCACGGTAACCGTCCATGCCGTCAACCTGGCCCCCTCGGCCAGCGCGGGAGCGGATCAAACGGTCGACGCCGGTTCGACCGTCACGTTGGATGCGTCGGGGAGCGCGGATCCGGAACACGCGCCCCTCTCCTTCGCATGGACCAAGCTGGGTGGCCCCGACGTGACGTTGACCGGCGCGGACACCGCCTCGCCGACGTTCATCGCGCCGGACGTTTCCGACGATTCGACGTTAACGTTTGAAGTCGCGGTCACCGATGGAACGCACCGATCCGCCGATCAAGTCGTGATTCGTGTGCTGGCCAGACCTGAGGTCGTGGATCCGGTGATCGCGCTGACCGCGCGGTTCAACGCGATCGACGAGCGGTTTCAATCGCTTCAGGATCATCTTAAGCAACCCGCGCACGAGGATCTCTTGGCGCTCCGTCGCAACCACAAAATGGACACACTCTCCGAGGACTTGAGCGTGCTGGGCCGCGCGGTACCGGATCAGGCGAGCGACCTGGCTCATTCAATCCGTGATCGACTGGATCGACTCGCCGCGTGGCAGAAGCGGCTCGACGCCTACGCGCCGATCTTCGAGATGAACGACGAAGTCCTGGCGGAGCAAATGCGGCTGGCCGATGCTGCGAGGCAAGCGTGGCCGACCGAGCATGTTCGAGCGCTGATCGACGCGATCGCCAAGGTGGACGCACCGCTGCGCCTGGCCCGAAAAAAGCTGGAGGAGGGAGACTGGCGCGCAGCACACTACTACGTACAAACCGCACGCGACGCGGCGAGCCGGCCGATCTTGTCCGGGCGCGCCGGTAGCGCCGTCGCGGACGCCGCCAACGCGCTGGTCCACAACCGCCGCAAGCACCTCGAACCCCTACTCGCCGAAGCAAGCGCGTGGGTTGCCGCCCACCCACCGCCGGACCTCCCGCTGAAACGGCTGACTGCGCTTGAATCCGCCACGCAAGCGCGTGCTCTGTTGGATCGGTTGGATCTCGATCTGCCTCCCACGGAGCATCCGTCCGCCGCAAACGAATCACCGTCGCCGTTTCCCTTCTCGATCCTCGAAGGCGACGAGCGAGCCACCCTGCGGACCTTGCTGCAATGGGTCATCATCCGCTTGCCGATTCTCTCCGAATCGTCCGACCCTGCCGTAACGCTGGAGGTGACGTTGGTGCCGAGCCTCGATTCGGCTGAGATGCCGGACCCCGTCTGGATGAGCCGCACTGAGGTTACAGTCGGCCTCTACCGCACCGTTACGGGTAGAGTCCCCGGACACGCTTCGCTCGACGGCTACGACAAAATGCTGGCCGACGATACGCATCCGGTATCGTTCGTTCCGGCGGGAGAGGTACACGGTTTCTGCGCGGCGCTCGGCGCATCGTTGAAAGCCTCCCTCGGCGCGGAGCTTATCGTTCGGGTTCCGACCGCAGCGGAGTGGCGCCAAGCCCTAACCTGCGGACTGAGCGGCATGGCGGGTAGCCCACGACTGAGACGGTATCTTGATGACGGCCGCACGGCATTGGACCCGACGCTCGCCAACTTCGAATCGGACGAGCAGTACGCGTTTGCCGCACCGGGGCACGAAGACGGCTACGGATGGTACGCCCCGGTCGCTTCCTACCCGCCCAATCGCTGGTCACTGTACGACATGCTCGGCAATGTCAGCGAGTGGGTTGCCAAGTCGATCGGTGGTCGTCTGGAAGCTATGGGAGGTTCCTTCCGCGATTCAGACGAAGGGCAATACGATGTACCCAGCCCCCACGATGCACGAACGGCATACGATGACGTGGGGCTTCGCATCGTCGTGTATCCGACACCACCGTAGTGCTGCCTCCAGCATGTCTTGATGAGTTGGCATCGGGCATTTGCGGCCCGGCCGTGTCATGTGTGACCCAGTCGCCCTCGCCTGGGCGGTTGCCCCCCACAGCGGAGGGCCGCTGTGCCATACCGGACACCCATCGAATCTGCGGTGACGCAACCCTGGCATCGGTTACGGTTGCGGCAGATGTGTTTCTTTGAAACGGCGCACGCGCGGATGGTCGTGACCGTAGCTGGCCGCAAGGATGTGCAGGGCTTGCCGCCATTGCTGCATCGCCCGGTCGCGATCGCCGGTCGCGTTGAGGGCGTCTCCCATCGCCGCAAGCAATTCCGCGTGAATCGGATGCTGCATCAGGTTGCGGTCCATCAGCCGCAACGCCCGCTGATACGTTTGCAGGGCGTCTTCCGGCCGGCCGAGTTTTTGCAGAACACGCCCCTGCTTGAGACGAAGCGCTGCCAGTGACTTGGTCGTGTCGCCATAGACGTCGGCGAATCCCTGCTCGGCACGGCGGTACCGCCCCAGCGCCGATTCAAGCGCGGCCGGGGATCGGGCCGATACATCCGCGAAGTACACCGACGCCCGCAAAACTTCAATGTTGTCGGCCCCCAACGCTTCCCGCAGCAACGCAAACCGGCGAGCCGCTTTGTCGATCAGTGCCTGCATCGATTCATCGCGACCCTCGGCCGGGGCGCATTGAAGCGCGATCAACGCCGTCTTGAGGCACGCCAAAACGGCTCGCTTGTGTTCCTCACCGAAACGGGCATCCAACGACTGCATCGCCGATTCCGCCTGTTGCCGGGCTGCGTCACAGCGCCCCTGAGCGCTGAGCAGCGACGCCAGTTCCAGCCGTGCCGCGGCCACGTCGGGATGAGCCCGGCCGCGCACCGCAAGCAGCCCGCGAACGGCGTCCTCACACAACGCGCTCGCCTCAAGCAGGTGGCCCCGAGCCCGCGCCAGGTTGGCGAGATCAAGCAGAAGCACAAGCACGTCGGCATGCTGCGGCCCTTCGATCTCGCCGAACAGCGTCTTGGCCCGATTCAACTGAGCATCGGCATCATCGAGCCGCTCCAACGTCAAATACATGCGCCCCAAGTTGGCTTGAATCACCGCCACCGTTCTCGGGTCCACGCCACCCGCGCGAGCGTCTTCCAGCGCCTCGAGCAACAGCCGCTCGGCTTCCTCGTACGCCCCCACCGCCTGAGCGACCGCAGCCGTATTGCACGCAAGCTGAGCCGAAAAAGTGGGGTCCGACACCACCGAGGCATCCTGGTGGACGAGGTACCGCGCCAGGTCGAATTGCTGCCGGGACCGGGCAAGATCACCCAGCGCCAGGTAGGCCATTCCCAGGACTGCCAGCGTTTGTGGATCGGAGGCGGCGACGGGCAGCGCCTCCAGTTCCTCGCATCGCGCAACCGCCTCACCGTTTCGCCCGACCTCGATCAATGCGGGAATGAGGTTGGCCAGAAGACTGCCGACCAGAGCATCCATGCCGTTGTCTTTGGCGATCTTCAAGGCTGTTGAGAATTGTTCCGCCGCCGCCCCGGGTTGCATCCGTTCGTTGTACGCCAGTCCGGTGGAATTATGAATCAGCACGAGCAGATCGGCCGGTGGCGCATCCAAATGTCGCGCCAACGACAACGCGCTCTCCAGATGCTGCAGCGCTCGGGTCAGATCGTCATCACCGGAGCCGGCGCGCCGGCCGGCGGCCTGCCGACTCCGCTCAAGATAAGCGGCGCCTAGGTCACCGAGCGTACGCGCGCGATCCTCGCCGGTGTCGGGGGATGCCGCCAGAATCCGCTGATAGACGGCCATGGCTTCATCGATCTTGCCGCGGCGCCGGAGGTATGTGCCGAGTGTTCTGCCGATCCGGGCGGACAGGGCGACCTGCTGGCCGGATGGCAGAGCTTCGAGTTCACTCAGCGCGTTGCGGCAGTGCTCGATGGCCGCCGCCTCGTCCACGTCTCGAGCTTCGTTGACAGCCGCGGATGCGCCGCGCCGGCCCGCGCGATGCCACAAGGCCTGGCCCAGTTGGTAGTGCAAGGTCGCGGTTTCGGATGCGTCCTTCGATGCGCCTTCGAGCAACCTGGAGTACGATCGCACGGCCTGGTCGAAGCGTCCGGCATGAAAGGCCCGATCGGCCGACATGCGTTGCAACATGCGAGCGTCGGCCTCGTCCGACTTGAGTGCTGTGCGGCCACCCGCGGACGCACAGCCGCCGACCCACAGCCCGCAAGCGGCGCTGGCCAACGTCCACACAACAGTGGTTCTGGATCGCAACAAGGCCATGCTTTCCCGTTTCCTACCTGCCCCGAGTTGACGGCGGTGCCGGAACATCGCTTACCGGATCGCCGGCGCATCCTAACACGGTCGCCCGGAGCGTTCAACGAGCGATCCTGCCCCCTGTCGGCTGCCCGCTCTTTTCAGAGCACCGCGCGCAAGCCCGGTGCCATGCCACCGCGGATGGCCGCAGGTCCGCGGGCTGGCGCCCGCACCCCTGCGTCGATATCCCTTTCCCATCGGTTCTGCCAACCATCCATGCAACGATTCAACGAAGCTCCATTGCAACACACTTGCCAGAAGCGGGAGCAACGACCAGAATACGCCTGTTTCCTTGATGCGGTCTCCGGGACAGGCGCGAATGCCCGGAGGGCGCAGCCGTCACGCGTTACCACGAGGATTCAAACGATGAGGTCAAAACAAGGATGGGCGCCGGCGCTCCTGACCATGGGCTTGCTGGCCCTGCCCCTGCAGGCGCAGGCACAACATTCGGGTGCCGCGGAGGTGTCTCTAAGTCGCGGTATTCAATCGTTCATGGCGGAGGATTACCAGGCCGCCCGGCGCCACTTCGAGGCGGCTCTTGCACGGGAACCCCACTTCCCGGCCGGGCACTACTTCCTCGGGCTCACGCTGCTGCAAACCGCTTCGCGGACGTCGAATCGCGCCCAACGCAGCGCCTGGCTCGATCGCGCCGTGGTGGAATTCGAGCAGTCGCGCCTGCGCGATCCACAGTTGATCCTGGCTTACCTTGACGCGGCGGTCGCGCAGACCATTCTAGGCCGTTTTGAGGACGCACAGGCGGGCTTCCAAGCCTTCATGGCCGAACGCCCCGACGATCCGCTGCCCTACTTGTTCCTGGCGGTCGCTCATTACCGCCAGGCGCGAGACGATGCGTCGCATCTGCCGCGCGCTATCGACAATCTGGACAAAGCCCAGGCCGCGCTGAAACGCAGCGGCAGGACCGACCGCTCGATTGAGGCCCACATCAAGTTTTACCGAGGCTTGGTCTATTTGCAGCAAAACAATCGCAGCGCCGCCAAGGAAGCGCTGCGGCAGGGCTACGAACTCGATCCGCAGTCCGAGCTCGGGGCGCAATCCAAGCAGATCCTCGACCAACTCATCGACCGCCGACCCTGGGACTTGAGCCTTCGGATCGGCTTTGATTACGATACCAACGTAACCTTGAAAGGCCATCACGTACGTCGACGCGTCGGAGAACGCACCGGCGCCGACCGGCGGTTCGGGCTGGGTTCCGATTTCACCTATCGCTTGGTCGATTCGGACGAGTGGCTCATCGGTGTCGGGCTCAACACGTTCAATAGCTGGCATGCGGAAATCGACGACTTCGACATTCAAAGTTACGGCGCCAACGTGTTCGCCGCCCACTCACCGGCGGATGCCGATTGGCTCACCTGGAGCATTCGATATGATTGGGACCACACGCTCATCAGCAATCAAAGCTACCTTTCGCGGCATCGCGTCACGCCCCAAGTCGACATTCAGGAGGCGGACTGGACGTCCACCACGATGTTCTACCAGTTCGAAGCCGACAACTACCTCAATCAGCCGGCCGGTCGCCGGTTGGATCGCGACGGCACGACGCACACCGTGGGGGTGATTCAGCGATTCGAGCTCGCGGAAATGTACGATCGCCCGCTGACGCTCGACATCAGCTACCGCTTTGAGGATGTCGACGCCCGAGGCGGCGAGTTCACCTACGACAGCCACATTTTCTCGCTGGGCTTGGGTGTGCCGTTGCCGTGGGATCTGACGTTCGACTTCGTCAGCGAATTCGCCGCAGAACACTACCGGCGCATCAGCTCGTTCGATGCCGACGGATCCCACCGCCGGGATTTCATCAGCACGTTCCTGTTTTCTCTGACGAAGCAATTCAACGAACAATTGTCCGCCCGATTCCAAGTCGTCATGACCGTCGACGATTCCAACGTGCGTGATCGCCTGGCGCAGGAAATCTTCTCCTACGACCGCGTCATCTACGGATTGAGCTTGCGGTATCGATTCTAGAAGCCTCTCCCCATGATGCCGTCTTCGCTACTTGAACGGACTCCCAGAAGCGCCGCTCCCTCAACCGTGGGGCGGGACTTAGCGTCGGATCGGCTGATCCACGACGCCCTGTCCCGTCCGGCGACGACTCCGCGAGTTTTCGCGCGGCTTGATTTTCCTGATGGCCGTTCTGGCGGATTGGGCGTCTTCGCGCTGCATGGCGGTGAGTTGATCTTCGTGCGTCTTGTCCTGCGGCGTGGATGGCGCTTCTTGGGCAGCATAAGTCGACCGCGCACGGGAGGCGTTGGCGGCGCAACCGCCCGACCCCGCCGCGACACACGCCACAAGCCCGATGGCTGCCGTGACAAACCTCTTTCGCATCGCCACGATCCTACCCAAGGCGGCCATCCAAGACCGCTACGCATGGCCCGACAGACACAGGGAAAGCCTAGACCGCCAACGCTACGGAGTCAATCAAGCACGCCACCCCAAATGGAGGACGAGTTCGCAAACGCAGCAGCGCCGACATCGCACGCTCCTTCAGCCCGCCACGACGCCCACAGGCACCGCCGCCCGCGCCCGGCGATGCTCTTTGTGATTGCCTTGGGTTGGCTGGCTTGTGGCTGCGGTCTTCAACCGGCCGGGGGCAGCGAAACCGCCTTCACCAACGTGCTGGTCAGCGTGATCAACGTCACCCCCTTCGGCGTCGATGCCATCCTCAGCGGCGTGCTCGATGATTCCGCGGATACGGTTCCACAGCACGTCGACCCTTCGGACACCTCGGATACTTCGTTCGTGTGCCTCGACCAACTGGTGGTCGGCGATCCGCTCGACCCCACCGCGCCCGGCATCACGATCCATACCGGCACCGAGCCCGAAACCATCGCCGCCTTTTCGATGCTACAGGGCGAGTCGTTCGCCTGCGGGGACGTCATCGAGATCATCGTAAGCGGTATCGACGCCGCTTCGTTTGCCGTGGATGTCTTCGCGCTGACACCGCCGTAGGAGGCGGTCCGCCTTCGGCCGTCAGCCGATCGTGGCGGGCAGCACGTCGCCGAACGGCGGACCGGCATAACGCCCCCTCGTCTCGCATCCGCGACCGTTCCTGATTCCCGACCTTCGACCTTCGACCTTCGACCACTATTGCAGCGTCAAGACAACCGTGGCAGAGTCCTGCGTGCTCAAGAGCGTCAGACGAAACACATAGTCGCCCGGCACCGCGCCGGTCAGAATCCTAAAGGGCGTCGACAGCGACGATGGGTTGATGATCTCGACGAACACGTCAAGCGCGCCCGGTGGTCTT
>JBHHUB010000068.1:0-19017 GCA_046753625.1 Phycisphaerae bacterium
GAGTGATCGGCGACTTCATGGGGCTGGCCGTCGGGGATTTTGATCAGAACGGCTTTCCCGACTTGTACACGACCAACGTGCCCGTCGGCAACGCTTTGCTCTTAAACGCCGGCGATGGCACGTTTGTCGAATCCGCCGACGTTGCAGGCGTGCTGGCTTTAGTGACGGGTTGGGGAACTCATTTTCTGGATTTTGACAACGACGGCGATGAGGACTTGTACGTCGTCAACGCCATCGACCCCGACATGTTGTTTGAAAACACCGGCGTTTTCCCGGCGATCGACATTGCGGCGTCGGTGGGCTTGGCCATCGCGGGTTCGAACGCCTTTTGCAGCGCGGTGGCCGATATCGACGGAGACGGCGATCTCGACATCCTTCTGCAAAACTTCTTCGAAGGCATTCGCCTGTTCGTCAACAACGCCAACGATAATGGAAATCCCACGAGGCACTGGCTGAAGGTCAAACTGGATGGCCTGGGCGCGAACCGGTTCGGCGTCGGCGCGCGGGTCGATGTAGGCATCAACGGGAGCGTGCAATCGAGGCAGGTGCTCGCCGGCGTTGGCTATAAGTCCTCATCATCGCTTGTGCAGCACTTCGGGCTAGGGACGGCCACCCTGGTTGACTCGGTTACCGTAACCTGGCCCGGCGGAGCGACCACCTTTATCCAAAACGTGGCCGCGGACCAGACGCTGCACATCATGCAGGAGGGGCCGACGACCGTGCCCGCGATGTCCGTATGGGGGCTTGCCTGCATGACGCTCCTTTTGCTGTGTCTGGCGACGCTGGTGCTCAGCAGAGCCGGCGGTGGAACCTGTTCAGACGTCTTATCAGGGGGCCGGGCGCGAGCCCGGTGACCTCCTACGGTGCGTGGTCCGCAGGCTGGCGCCTGCGGCTCTGATGGGTTGTTCGCAGGCTTGCGCCCGCGGCTCTGTGTTGGGGCCGCTCGCCAATCGGGCGGGCATCGCTTATAAATCATCCATGCCCAAGCGGACGGACCTTCACAGTATCTTGCTGATCGGCTCGGGACCCATCGTCATCGGTCAGGGTTGCGAATTCGATTATTCCGGTACGCAGGCGTGCAAGGCTCTTCGCGAAGAGGGCTACCGCGTCGTGCTCATCAACGCCAACCCGGCGACGATCATGACCGACCCCAACATGGCGGATCGGACCTACATCGAACCGATTACGCCGGAAATCATCGCCAACATCCTGCATCGCGAACAGTCGCTCGGCACCCCCGTGGACGCAATCCTACCTACGCTCGGCGGACAGACCGGGTTGAACTGCGCGATGGAGGCTGCCGAGCTCGGTATTCTGGAGCGTTACGATGTCGCCATGATCGGCGCGACGGCCGAGGCCATTCACAAGGCCGAGGAGCGCACGGCCTTTAAGGCAACCATGCAGGCCATCGGATTGGACGTGCCGCGGTCGGGCATCGCCCATACGTTGGAGGAGGCATGCGCGGTGCTGCGGGACGTGGGATTGCCCTGCTGCATTCGGCCGGCGTACACGCTGGGGGGCGAAGGCGGGGGCTTCTGCCGGACGGATGCAGCGTTCAGGGGGCTGGCCCGTAAGGGGATCGCGGCGTCGCGCGTCGGTGAGATCCTCATCGAAGAGAGCCTCTACGGCTGGAAGGAGTTTGAACTTGAAGTGATGCGCGATCGGGCCGACAACGTCGTGATTATCTGCTCGATCGAGAACATCGATCCGATGGGCGTGCATACCGGTGATTCGATCACGGTGGCCCCCGCGCAGACCTTGACCGACAAGGAATACCAGCGCCTGCGCGACAGCGCGATCCGCATCATCCGCGCGATCGGCGTGGACACCGGCGGCTGCAACATACAGTTCGGCATCGATCCGGCCACGGGGCGGCAGATCGTGATTGAGATGAATCCGCGGGTTTCGCGCTCCTCGGCGCTGGCGAGCAAGGCCACCGGCTACCCCATAGCCCGCGTTGCCGCGAAGTTGGCGGTCGGCTACACGCTCGACGAACTGCCCAACGACATCACGCGTACGACGCCGGCCAGTTTCGAGCCGACCATCGACTATTGTGTCGTGAAGATGCCGCGCTGGAATTTCGAGAAGTTTCCCGATGCCGATGAGTCGCTCAATACGCAGATGAAATCCGTCGGCGAGGCCATGGCCATCGGCCGGACCTTCAAGGAGGCGTTTCAAAAATGCATCCGCTCCATGGAGATCAAGCGAGACGGATTCGGCCTGGACGGCAACGATCAATGGCTTCAGGAGCGACGGCACATCCCGTCGCCCGATGATGATGCCACCGTACCGACGTTGGGCGGTACGACTGCCACCGAAGCGCCGCCGGACACGCAGAAGGAAAATGCAAGAGCATGGCCCATCCCGCGCGACGTGCTGCGTGACAAGCTCAGCAACCCCTGTCAGGGCCGACCCTACTACGTCCGCTATGCGTTCAAGATGGGTTGGTCGGTCGAACAGGTCCACGAACTGACCAGAATCGACCCTTGGTTTCTCGATCAAATGCGGCAGCTTGTCTTGTTTGAGGACGAACTTCTTGTCCGCTCGCCGCTGGGTGCCGATGGGAAGTCCCAGACCGCCGCCTCCGTCCTGACCGACGCCAAGAAAATGGGCTACACCGACGTGCAATGCCGCGCGGCTCGGTACGACGGCCCGGAGCCGGCTTATGAAGCTGGCCGGCTTCCGGTCTACAAGCTCGTGGACACCTGTGCCGCCGAGTTCGAAGCCGCCACGCCCTATTACTATTCCTCGCACGAGGTGCCCGCGTTGTTGACTGTCAGCGGTGCGGCATCGGAAGCCGCGGACGAAATCCGGGTCACCGATCGACCCAAGATCATCGTCCTCGGCGGCGGCCCGAACCGCATAGGACAGGGCATCGAATTCGACTACTGCTGCTGCCACGCCTCCTACGCGGCACGCGATGCGGGGTTCGAATCCGTCATGATCAATTCCAACCCCGAGACGGTCAGCACCGATTTCGACACGAGCGATTTGCTCTTTTTTGAGCCGCTGACGCACGAAGACGTACTGCATGTGATCCGGCGGCTCAACGGACGGCCGCTGACGCTGGATGGCGCACGGTCGGCGCGCGCCACCGATCCGCGGGCCGGTGCGGCGCACGGCGCCGCTCCGGCCGGCTCAGATGTCGGGTTCGTCAAAGGCGTCATTGTCCAATTCGGCGGGCAGACCCCGTTAAACCTGGCGGATGGACTGAAGCGAGCCGGCGTGCCGATCCTTGGCACGCAACCCGAAATGCTTCACTTGGCCGAGGATCGCGAAGCCTTTCAGCAGGTCATCAAAGAGCTCAGCCTGCTCCAGCCGCCCAGCGGCATCGCGCGCACGCGGCAGCAGGCCGCCACCGTGGCCGAGCGGATCGGGTTCCCGATTCTGGTTCGCCCGAGCTATGTGCTCGGTGGGCGCGGCATGAAGGTCTGCAACAACCGGCAGGATCTCGATAGTTACCTGAACGAAGCCTTCGACGCCACCGACCGCACCGAAGCCGCTGCGGACAATCCGATTCTGATCGATAAGTTTCTCAGCGAAGCCATCGAAGTGGATGTGGACGCGGTGGCGGATTTCGGGCTTTATTGTGACGACGCGCCGGGCGATCCGGAAGACGTTGCGAAGCAGTCGCCGCATGATCCG
Organism: Phycisphaerae bacterium; assembly: GCA_046753625.1. Taxonomy (GTDB): domain Bacteria; phylum Planctomycetota; class Phycisphaerae; order UBA1845; family UBA1845; genus JADFOB01. Next base: position 3,646 of record JBHHUB010000068.1, read on the forward strand.
TGCAATCCGCGCGGCACCTGCATGGTGGCCGGCATCCTCGAACACATCGAAGAGGCCGGCATCCACAGTGGTGACAGCACCTGCGTTACGCCGCCCTTTTCGCTGGGCCGCATGGTCATCGAAGAGCTCTACCGTTCCACGAAGCGACTCGCCCGGCGGCTGAGCGTCTGCGGGGCCATCAACATTCAATACGCCATCTTGAATCGAACGGTCTACGTGCTGGAAGTCAACCCGCGGGCCTCACGTACGTTGCCTTTCATCGCCAAGGCCACCGGTATTCCCTGGGCGGCCATCGCCACGCGCGTTATGCTCGGTGAACCTTTGTCCGCCGTGCTGGCCGACCACGACATCCGACAGACGCCGCAACTGCACCACACCGCCATCAAAGCTCCGGTCTTTCCGTTCGGCAAATTTACCGGCGTGGATGTCATCTTGGGGCCGGAGATGCGCAGCACGGGCGAGGTGATGGCCATCGATTCCGACTTCGGTCGGGCGTTCGCCAAAGCGCAAGTCGCCACGCAAGCGCCGCTGCCGATTAGCGGTAACGCGCTGGTCAGCGTCAACGACGCCGACAAGGCCCGTTGCGTGTCTATCGCACGCGAGCTGTACGATCTGGGTTTCACGATCTATTCCACGCTGGGAACGCGGCAGGTACTGGCCGAGGCCGGAATTGCCGCAAAGCTCGTCTCGAAATCTTGCGAGACGCACGACGCGCCGTTTTTGAAGGACTTAATCGAAAACGGCACGCTCGACCTGCTGATCAACACGCCGATGCGCAGCGGCCCGGCGTCCGACGAAGGCCGATGGCGCGCGGCCGCCATTCGCCAGGGCGTCCCGCTGATCACCACGCTGGCCGGCGCGCGCGCCGCCGTCACCGGCATCCGCGCGCTGACCAAAACGGAAGAAGGTGAACTAGCGCTACCCCTCGACGTCAAACCCCTGCAGGAATACTTCGCCAATCGCATGCCCGCCTCGAAACAGGCAATACATGCAACCCCAACCCGCGCGCTCCATACGCCGCGGCAATCAGAGCCGCGCCCGTAAGGAAGCGGCCCGCGCAGCGTCTCGTGGCTCGCGATCGAGAACACTCATTGGGATATGGGAGTATCCACCCAAAGACCTCAACCCGCGATAACAAAAAAACTGCAAATCTCCAAAGTTTCTTCCCGCCGCGCCTCTTTGGCCGGTGTATTACCCCATGGTACGGGGCAGCACGAACTCGAACACGGTAGCCGCATGCTGGCGAAGCAACGGTGGGCACCCATGCACGGTCGAGTATTCCCGCCGCCCTCTCGGAGCAGGCGAATTGCGGAAGGAACCAAAATGATTCAGGCAAAACGTTGGGCAGCACGTTGGACATGGGGGCCTACGAATCCGGCATTGGCGACGACGATTGCGACGGGGACGTGGATCTGCCTGACTACGCCGCGTACTTTGACTGTCTCGCCGGTCCGACGGGCGGTTTGCTAACGGGCTGCGCGCCATTCGACTTCGATGGCGATGGCAACGTAGATCTCGTCGACCAGGCCGGCTTTCAACGTGCTTTCACCGGCTCGCCGTGACGCAGACTGGATGGGCTCGCGTTATTCCGCGTGGCAAGTCGCCTCCTGGTCCGGGGCGCCGCGCGGGCTAAAGCCCGCGGCTCGGGGTGGAACCCGCGGCTGGTCGGAGCAACGCAGCACACCCGCCCTCGGGTGTGACTCCCGCCCTCGCGTGGCACACCCGCACTCGGGTGTGATTCCGGTGAAGCACGTTTTGCCCCCTCCTTCCCAGCCGGGGGCGGCTGGGCCACATCGTTGCCGACTCCTCGTCGGGCTACGTCTCCCCGTCGTCGGGCTTGTCCTCTTTGGGCTCTTCCGTTTTCGGCGGGGCGAGGTATTTCGCGAACCACGCCAGATCCCATTTGATCTTGGCGAGCCGGTGCTTGTACGTGGCTAGGCCGTGGCCGGCGCCGGGGTAGACGATCAACTCCGTGGGCACGTGGAGGTAGCGCCTCAAGGCCCGATAAAGCGACCGCGCATGGGCCGGCGGCACGCGGGGATCGTGCTCGCCGACGTGAATCAGGGTCGGTGTCGTGACCTTGTGCAGGTTGTACATTGGCGAGCCCTTGTGGTACGCGGCAGCCTTGTCCCAGGGCAGGCCTTGCATGAAATTGACGACGTGGCCGGGCGTGTCTTCCGTGCCCCATTGAATGATCTGATCCAGCACGCCGGCGCCGCTGCTGGCGGCCTTGAATCGCGTGGTCGTGGTGATCAGGCAGTTGGTCAAGAAGCCGCCGTTGCTCCAGCCCATCACCGCCAGCTTATCCGGATCGGCGATGCCGCGCGCCACCATGGCATCCACGCCGGCCAGGATGTCCTGAACCTCGATGTCGTTCTCCCGGCCGACCAGATCGACCATGAACTTGTCGCCGTAGCCGGTCGAACCGCGGTAGTTCGGGCTGAGCAGGGCGTAGCCTTGAGCAGCCATGGTCGCCCGACCGTAAATCCAGAGCCGAAAGCGATAGAACGACGCGGCCGTCGGCCCGCCGTGGATTTCAACCACCATAGGCAGCGGCCCGTCGCCCTCTTTGTAATCCGGCGGCAGCTCCAGAATGCCCTCGACCTCTTGGCCGTCGGGTGCCTTCCAGGTGACGGTGGAAATCTGCGGCAGCTTCCACGTGCTCATCTGCGGATTGACTTCGGTCAGCCGCAAGAGTCGGCCGTTGTGGACGTTGTAGAGATCACCCGCGTTGTTCCGCGTGTTGTTGACCACGCACAGGGAGGCTCCGTCGCGTGAAAAGCCGAACGCACCGAGTACGACGTTCCCGGGTGTCAGCACCTCGACGGAACCCTGTCCGGCACCATCCACGCCGCCGAGACAATAGAGCCGGGCGCGGGCGTGGTCCTCGCCGCGAAAACACAATTCCCGTCGGTCGCCGCGCCAGCGCACCGAGCCTCCGGTAATGGTGATGTCGCCGCCGGGGCGCTTCAGCTCGCGCAACTCAGGCGTTTCGCCCGACCATTGGGTCACGTAGAGCTGCGTGGGAAACCCATCGAATGAGATGGTAAACGCCAGGGCGTCGCTGTCACCCGAAAAACTCATGCTGTCCAACCAGCCGAACGGGGAGGGGTCGTCATCGCGCCAGCCGTCGGGGGTTACCGGCGTGACCTCCCGGGTTGCCGCGTCGTAGACATCCACGCGCGACCAGCCTTCGTTGGTTATCAGGTCGCCGTCCGGTGTCGTGATCATGGCAATTTTAGATTCGTCGGGGGCCACTTCGAAGCTGCGGATGACCCGCTTTTCATCGATGAGTTTCTCGCTCCGCCAGGTTTTCAGATCGAGCTTCCAAATCTGTGAGAATTCGTTCACGCCGTGCGCATATTGCAAATCCTTGAATTCCTTGCGTAGATTCTTCCACTCCTCGGCCACGTCTTCTTCGCTTGCCAGGTAGTAGATCGCCGTGCCGCGGTCGGAGAGGCGGTACGAGCCGACGCCGTCGGTAACACGCGTCACCGCCTGCATCGGCTGCCCATCCGGCGTCATCCGCCAGACTTGCCGCTTCCCGTCATACGGCGGGCCGTCCTCGCCCGTCCGCTTGGGATTCGCGGTGAAGTAAATGTACCGCCCGTCCGGGCTCCAATGGAGACGGCTTTCGTTCGTGCTGTTGAACGTAAGCCGTGTGGCTTCCTTCGTTCGTACATCCAGGATCCAAAGCTCCGTGGTGCGGCCGTCCGCTTCCTTGTCCCATCGCGATTCCGTATAGGCGACGGTACCCCCGTCGGGTGACAGCGCGACCGATGTGATGGTGGCCAGCGTGAAGTAATCCTCGGGAACAATATCGTGGTTTCGCGAAGGAGATTCCGCAGCAACATGACCTCCTCCGGCGAACAGCAAACCCATCAACACGACTCTTTGTACGTTCACTTGTGTCATCATGTCATCCTCGCGGCACGACTTCTAGGAATCCCCTGCCTCTTCGCCTGCCGAATCTCGGAAGATCAACGCTTCAACCTTGAATCTCGAATCTTCAATCTTCAATCTTCAATCTCTTAATCATCCATCCCCTACGCGGGGGCCACCGACGCCCCCGTGCTGCGATCTTGGTCCAGCGCATCAAAAGCCGATTTCGCCTTCGTAATGAGCGTTTCGGCTCGTTGCATGCAAAGCCACACCTCGTCTTCATACCCATCCGCTGACGCCGACCAGGCACGATTGATATTCCGCTCGGCCAAGGCGAAGTGGTTCATCAATTCGGCGTACGCCGGCAATCCGTATTCCCGTGCGACGGTTTCGCGCGCGTCGACGAAAACGCCCAGCTCCTCGGCCAGTTGGTCGTCGATCAAGCCATGAACCTCATACACGCCCGTCGTCGGGCGACCAGCACAGATGGCACCGATCTTGCTTTGCAAGGCCGACAGGCTCTGACCGATGGCAGCCAGATCGCCGGCGACCTTTCCCGATGCCGTCTCCGCCGCGTTCGCCGCGAGGCGCATCATCACGACGCCGACCAATCCGACCGCCATGGATGCCGCGAACCAGCCCCATTCGACCGTCGCCCACGCCAGCCCCGCCGAATCGGCACGGCGCACCGAAACCAAAGACCCCGCCAGGAAGCCTCCGAAAAACAGCACCATGCCGAATGTCTTGCCGTTCATGGCCCTCACCCTCCGGCCATCGCCTGATTGGCCATGAGAATCTTATAAAACGCATTCCCCACGCCGACCAGCGCCTCGCCCACGATCAATCCGGCGGCGATGGGGATGCCGACGTCATGCACGAACTTGCGTCCTTTGGCTTTGTCCGCGTAAATGCGTGCCATGCACCCGATCGTATACGTCAGCACGATGTTAAACGGCATGTAGAACCCAAGGCCGATTTGCACACCAACGCCACCCAATCCGCTCAACGCCAGCAGCCCGCCGAGGCCGGCCCCGGCCGCATAGCGCCAACTCGGCACGTCGCCGCCGATCAATCCGTTGATCACGCTCGCCAGCGCGCTGCCTTGCGGCGCAGGCAGATCTTCGCTTCCGAGCTTCATTGATTTATCAAGAACAAAAATCAAAACGATCACGAGAATGGGCCCCAACCACATACCTAGAAGCTGGGCGATCTGCTGCATCTTGGGTTTGGCGCCGACCAGATAGCCGGACTTCAAATCGAGCATCATGTCCCCGGCCTGGGCGATGGCTACGCAAATCGCGGCCCCGACGAGGACCGAACTCAAAATCGCGGCAGCATCCCCGAGCGGGCTGCTGATGAGAATCAGAATCGTTACCGCGATCAACGTCATGCCCGAAAGCGGCGACCAGTTGGTTCGCCCGAGGCATTCGGAGACGATTACTCCGGCGATCCAGATCCAGAGCGTTCCTAGAAGTGCCATGGCAATGCCGCGCCCCACCGTCATCTCGGGCACTGAGCAGCACGCGATCACGATCAAGGCAATCGCGCCCCCGGCGACACCCGCATAGAGCAGGCCGATCGGCATCTCATCGGCGTCGGTGCCTTGGCCGGCTTTTTTCTCACGGGCTGCGTCTTGCATCGACTTGATCGCACTGCGGATCAGCGGGAACGCGGCGATGATGCCGCCGATCGCCGCGCCGATCAACATGCCGATACCGGTCGGTCGAAAGAGCCGCAAGCGCAGATCGTCCGGAACGGCGGCCAGGATGTCGTATTGCTGCTCGATGGGAATCGAGCTTCCCTTTGCTGCCGCCGCCGCGACGGGATCGACCATCGCACGTACCTCGGGCGAACCGAAGTACATGAGCAGCGGCGCGAGGAAGAAGTAGCAAATAAAGCCGCCGTATCCGAACACCAACCCCCCGCGCCCGGCGATGAAGCCGACGCCCACCGTCATCAGCGAGAGAAAGAACGTCAGGTTCAGCCAACTCGGCGTACCGATCCAATCGCCGACCCGGGCTTCCGGATGATCGCTGACGACCGCCAGCAGTGTCCCGTAAAACAGGCCCGAAGCCACGGCGCCCGCCAGCAGCAACACCGCCTTGCGCAGCCCTGCTCCTGGCGATTTTAGGATGGCCGCGACGGCGATGCCGCCGGGATAGGCCAACCGATTGAAGTCGATCATCTGCTTGCGGAGCGGAATGACGAAGGCCAGGCCCAAAATGCCCCCGGTGATGCATGCCAAGACCATCAACACGGGGCTGAAGTCGATGACCGAGCCGTAGGCTTCCGGGTTCTCGCGGGCGAGAATGAACAGCGCCGGAACGGAAAACATCATCCCCGCCGACGCGCCGTTGACGGCCGAAGCCAGCGTCTGGTTGATGTTGTTCTCGACGATGCTCGTGCGCCGCATCAGCCCGCGCAATATGCCCCAGCCCAAGATGGCCGCCAGTTCCGAACCCTCGATGGAAAAACCGAGGATCAGCGCGGCGTAGCCGATGGAAATCGCGATGACCGATCCGAGGAACCACCCGACGATCACGGCCGGCCACGTAAGCTCCGGGTAGGGACCGTGGTGAATCGTTCGTCCGTGTTGATCCGTCATGCGCTGCAACCGGCTCGCTCCGACGCTACTTCACACCATGCATCATGGCGGTGATCTTCTTAATCAGCAGGAAGCAGACCAATGATGCGCCGATCATCACCAGCGTCACCGCGGTGAAGTAGGTGCTCGGCTCCATGATCTCCCAGTTTTCACCTGCGAGCCCGGCGGTGAAGTTGCCGAAGAAGCTGGTCAGCAGCCACATGCCCATCAGCATGGTCGCGAAGCGCCGCGGTGCGAGCTTACTCACCATCGACAAGCCGACCGGAGAGAGGCACAGCTCGCCCAACGTGCAGAGAATGTAGAACCAGAACAACCACCAGGAACTTACCTTGAACTTGGACGAAGCCACGAACAGCTTGTTCATCGCGTCGCGGAACGAGGGATCGGAGCCGCAGACCAGGATCTGCTTGTAATCCTTGTCCGCTAGCAGTGCGGAAACGGTAAACGTCTGGGTCTCGGGATCATACGTAAGATGATCTTTTTTGAACCCATTCAGGTAGCGCACTTCGAATCCGTCAGGAACATGATCCAGTTTGTATTCAAACGAGAATGTGTCCTTGCCGCTGTCGATGGCCGCCTTCTTTTGCTTCGCACTCTTGACCGCCATTTCCCAAACGGCCTTGACGTAATCCGGCGCCACGGTGGCGCGCAACATGCGGTCGCGATGATTGGCATTCAGCACGCCCCGCATCGTCAGACTGCGGCCGTCGGCGTCCACCAGAAGACGTCCGCCGTGCGCGATCATCGGCTCCGAGGTTTCGCCGGCCAGATATGCGTCCAGGTCGCTGGAGTCGTCCACGTCCAAGTTCGGCGGGTCGTTGAAGTAAACGACGCCTCCGTCCTTAGTGAACACACCGGGTGGCAGTTTCGCCAAGGGCGCGGAACTCGTCCCGTTTTCATACGTTACCGCCCAAATCATCAGCGAGAACGCCACGCCTTGCAGGAACACGCCCATCGACATCTTCGCCGCGATGGAAACGTCGATGCGCTTGCGCGCCAGGAACAGCCAGAGCCACGCAAAAATCGGCGCGAAACATACGATCGCCAGGGCGTTGATGGATTGAAACGAGGTCGTCAACACCGGGTTGATCGCTACGAGCCGCGAAAGCGCTTCTTTGACCGTTTCTCCAAATCCTTTTTCGGCCACGTCAACCGCAATGGCCGGGAACAGCGCCGGGTCCGGAGGCGTTTCGGTCAAGTAGCGATTCGTCGTCTGATCCGCCCAAACGTTCATCGCGTTTCCGGCTTGTTCGAACGCGCCCCAGAAGAACACGACAAACACCGAGAGCGCATAGATCGCCAGAACCCGGTCGCGCACAGCCATACTCAGATGCGTCAGAATCCAAGCCGCAAAGCATGAACAGCCGGCCGCGATTTCCAAGGCAATCACATCGTCCCACGCCACCAAGCCCATGTACCCCAACGCCGGCGCGGCAAGCGCCACCAGAACGCCGATACCCACAAACACCGAAGGCGATACCCGGCTGAAGCTCGCAAAAACGGAGGGCGTGCGCTCGGCTTCATCTTCGGTCATCGCATGATCGGAGCCGCCGGCTGCCCCCTCGTCCTGTGTGGCGTCGGGGTCCTGGTAGACGGCGTCAGCGGGCAATTCCTTGATCCAGGGAAGCCCGAACAGATACACCAGCAGCCCAAGCACCATCCCCACCCCGGCCGCGCCGAATCCCCAGTGATAGCCCAGCCCCGGCGTGTCGCGGAGCGTGCCGCAAACCAACGGCGAGAGAAACGCGCCCAGGTTGATACCCATGTAAAAGATCGTGTACGCCCCGTCGCGCCGGGGATCGTTTTGCGGGTAAAGCCGACCCACCTGAACGGACATGTTGGGCTTGAAGAACCCGTTCCCCATGATCAGGAAGCCGAGGGCCATGTAGAAGATCCAAATGTCCTCGAAAGCCATGGCGAAGTGCCCTACGGACATGAGCACCGCGCCGATCACAATCGCCATGCGGTTGCCCAGGTAACGATCCGCCATGAAGCCGCCGAGCAGCGGAGTCAGATACACCAGCGCGGTGTACCACTTGTATATGCCCGAGGCGTCCTCCTGCGTCATCTTGAAGAAGTCGACCAGATAGAGCACGAGCAACGCCCGCATCCCGTAGTAGCTGAATCGCTCCCACATCTCCGTGAAAAACAGTATGTATAGACCCTTGGGATGTCCGAGGAATTCACCTTTGCCGCTCGACACTGGTTATGTCTCCGATGAGGATGGGTGTATTCGCTGGGATCGGTTCCCGGCAAGGCGGGGAAACGGTCGCCGCGCTCGACCACGCCCCACCGGCGCGGCCAACCAAGCCAAAAGCATAGCGGACTACCGCACTTCAAGCCAGTCCGACCGAATGGCCGCAGAATGTGGCCGTCGTGTAGCCCAGCCGCCCTCGGCTGGGATGCCGTGAGCAACTATATCTGTGTGTAGGCCAGCCGCCGCTAGCTGGGATCAAGGAGAAAACCACGCCAGGATCACACCCGAGGGCGGCTGTGCTACAGCGCCGCCCCGATGTTAAGATGCGCAATACATGGGACGTGCGCAGACCATCAAAATGATCCTCCTGCGCGGGTTGCGCCGCCGCTGTCCCCAGTGCGGCGTAGGCCCGATCTTTCGCGGCTGGTATACCGTGGTCGAGTGTTGCGCCCACTGTGGACTCGATCTGGATACCCGCGAAGGCGATACCTGGGCGTTCATGTACATCAGCACGGCCGGCATCACGGGCGTCTTCGTCGCGGTCATGCTTCTGGTCAGGCCGCCGCAAGTCTGGATCGGGCAACTGATCGTATTGCCCCTCGCCTTGCTGTTGATCGGTGGCTCACTCCCCGTCCGCAAGGGCCTCGCGATCGCCCTTGATTACTTATCGGAACTGCAGTGGGACAATCACCGAAATCGAAAGCCGCTCATGCCCCACCAGGATGCTGATGAGCATCACACCCAGAGGTAGCCCGTACGCCCCCGGCCAGGCCTCGCCCGCCGATCCCACGCCAATGCGATAAGCCCACCAGAGGGCGGGTGAGTCACGCGCGTACTTCGTCCGGTAAGGTTGTTGTGTGGGACGACTGGGCACAACTCCGCCGCATCAGCGCAACTATGCACCATAACATCGTTCGTCACGCGTGATCATGCGAGTTTTTATCGTTGCATTCAACGTGCGCAATCCCTTACAATGGCGGTTGATCCAACCATGGAGATGGTGCCTGACCCCTCCAACAAGCGAGGTTGCCGTGAAACGTGTTCTTTTATTGCTTGGGATTCTGTTCCTGCTGATAGGCTGTGTCAATGGGATCATTACGGACCCGGCTTGCCCGGATTGCGGCGATCTCTCGCAGGCCGATCCGCCGCAGACGACGGATGCCACGGAGACCAACGACAGCGTCGAGAACCCGGTACGATCGCTGGCCGGCGCACGGCCGGGCAGCACCCGCGGCGCTGCCGCCGATGCGCCGGCGGAACAACCGGCACCCGATCAAGATCCCCCGTCCTCGGACGCCAGTGATGCCGAACTGAACGCGCTGATTGACGAGGTTTCGGTGCCGGGGGAGGAACTGGCGGGGGGCATTCCGGCTACCGTCAGTCCCATTGATCCGGCCGATGCCAACCCGTTCGGGCTGGTCGACCGGTGGGGATTCCCCCTTCTGGATCAGGTCGGCCCCGACGTGCTCCTTGAGCTTTTTATCGACGGGCTTTCCTTTGGGATACTACCGGCGGATCAGCCCGATCCGGTCGGCCCCTCCGGATTTACGCAACTCGAGCGCCAGTGCATCGCGCAGGGCGAGCCGGAGTTCATCTGCCGCCAGCGCTACGGTCAGTAATCAATGGGTGCATAACGCAGAAGGCGGGAACGCCTCGGAACACCGCGGCGCCGGTCAGATGACATTCTGCTACGGGTGGCGGCGTTTGGACCTCGCGCTGAAGCAATCAGAGCACGCGACTTAGCACGGCCAGGTACCCCGTCGCCAGCACGAGCTGCGCCACGGCAAAGACGCCGGCGATCTTGACGAATTCCATGAAGCCGATCTTGATGCCGTGCTTCTTCATGATCGTGCACGCCACCACCGTGCTTGCCGATCCGATGGGCGTGATGTTGCCGCCGAGGTTGGCGCCGAATACGATCGCCCACCACTGACTTACCGGCAGCGCTTGGGCGATTTCGGGAGTCGATCCGAATATCTTCGCAAGCATCGCCGCCAGGGGGATGTTGTCGGTCACGGAAGAAAACCCGGCCGTAAGCCACATCAAACCGTAGACGCCGGTGTGTGCGGTAATCCCGTCCAGCAGCCGGCCGATCCAAAGCAGCACGTGCGCCCGATCCATCACGCCGATTACGACAAACAGCCCTACGAAGAAAAAGACCAACGACCATTCCACGTGGTCCAGATCGTGCTCGACGTTGTCCGCGTGCAACAGCAGCATGAGCACCGCCGCCAGCATCGCCACGATTTCGATCCCGAAGTTTTGCAGAATCGGGATCTGATCCTTCAAAGCAAACCCCAGGATTACCAGCACGACGCCCACGATTGCGGTGTAGAAGAACCGTCGGTCCTTCACCGTCTCCCATTCATCAAACGCCATGACCAAATCGCGATGGTGCGTTTTTTCGTTCTGGCCCGTAAGCGGTTGTACGCCTGCCCCGAACAGCTTGCGCGCGAGGATCATCGTTGCGAAGGTCGCGATGGCGACGTACGGCGCGGTCACCAGAAAGAACTGCACGTAGCTGATGCCCGCCGCTTTGCCCACGATGATGTTCGGGATGGAACTGATCAGCGTAAGCAAACCGCCGATGTTGGTCATGATACCTTCGGTCAGCAGAAAGGGCTTGGCATCAAGCTCGAGCTTCTTGCAGGCGACGATCGTCAACGAGCCGATGATGATCATTGCCGTGATGTTGTCGAGAAACGCGCTGAATACCGCCGTCAGGATGGAAAGGAAGATCAGCAGCCGAAACGGGTCGCCGGCACTGGCCTTGAGCATTTTTATGCTGACGAAGGTGAAGATGCCGCTTCGGGCGGATATTTCCACGAAGATCGTGGCTCCGATTACAATACCGATCACTTCCCACTCGATCATGTCGATGTAGACCGGCAGGTGATGCCCCTCGGTATGCGGGAAGTAGCCCCAATAATCTGCGAGAAACAGGCACAGCAACGCGGACAGCAGCACGAGCACCGTCTTCTGAATCCGCTCCGTGGCCAGCAAGATCAGCATGACGACAAGGATGACGGCGAAGCATAGGGTTTGCGCTGCCGGGACCGATGCAGCGGCGTCGGATGTTGCCGGCAGAACGGCGCTCAAATGCCCCTGCGGCGGGTGTGGTATGCTCACGCGACCCGACTCCCTTCCGATTGTTTTATCTCAGGTGCGGTCATTGGGTAATCGTTGCACTACAGGGCCAAGACTGGAATGTCGCGTACCTGATGCATCAATTGATAATCACTGGCGGCGATGTGGCTGCACCCGTCGCAATGGTGCCCCACGACCAGCAGCCCGTAATCACCGGCAGCGAGTTCCGACCGCATGACCTCTTCCACGTCCCCGACCGCCAGCCGGTAGCCGACGCCGAATGCGTCATCGCGCATGGCCGCCACGACCCCTCTCAAGAATCGCTCGCCATGTTGGCTCATCTCCGCAAGCACCTCATCGCTGCTGCGGTCCGTGATCCTCGGGGCGCCCGCGAGGGCCTCACGCACGTCTGAAATCTCGTGGTCGGCGACGGCATGAAGCAAGAGAACGCGGCCGTCGGGTTCCGCCAGAGAAAATGAATAGGAGAAATTGCGCGTCTGCTGGAAATTCCCCGTCAGGCTATGGAGGATTTTGCGGAAGACGGTCGCGGGGTCGTTTACCGGACGTCGAATCACAAGGACCGGTGGCGTCGCGCTTTCCACCAGGGCATCCAACTCAGCGCTGCGCAAGGCCGTTTCGTCGGGTTCGCTCGTCAGTACCAGGTGGGATTTGTCCAACGAAATCTGCCCGATCAATTCCGCGTGCGATGCGAAAGGTTGCGCCGCGGGTTCGGTACCGTGGGCTCCAGCTACTTTCTTGACTACCTCCTCACTCATGGCGTTGGGCCAATGCAGTGTTACTGTAGAGTTAAAGCGAGCCTTCAAGTAGGCGGACAGATCCAGGATCGAGTTGTCCAGCGCATGGTCCACCAGAACGGCCGATATTTTTTGAATTTCGACCTTCTGGATTTCCAAGACCGGGATCGACGCCTTTTGAAACACGGCCTCGAATTCGTCCAAAGAGTCCTCGCGCATCAGGAAATCTCCATTTGCCATCGAATGATCTCGTAGGCGCGGTGATTGTGCCGCGATCTCAGCCGCAGGGCAAGTGAACCGAAGCAGAATCGATCGCCGTCCAGCCCCATCGGTATGAGTACGACCGAACATGGCATCGGCGTGATGGGGCAATCGGATCCTGACCGGGTTGAGGAAATCATTCGGTTATGTGATTTCAGGCTTGAAGTGGACCTTCGAATAACTACAATGGTTCGTGCGTCGCTGCGGCATTCAACGAGCTGCGGTATAAACATTTTTCAGGGTTTGCAGGCGGAATCACGATCGCGTCAAAGTGGTATCGCGTCGGCGGGTGCTCGTGCACTCAGTTGCCGCTGCATGTCTGTCGCCCTCGTCCATCGTGAGTATCGACCGCTGCGATTGGGCCTTTGATCTCGCGCGCAGCATGCCCGCCTGCGTTTTTCTTGGACGGAAGCTGGTTTTGCTGTCAACAATCGCCACCACGGCGCTATGCCATGGTAGAAACGAATTCCGCGCCTCAGCGGAATCTGCGTCATAGGAGTCCCAATGCTCGATTCGGAGGAAGCTAACATGAATGCTCATCTCAAGTGTGGAAACAGCCGCCCATGTTGTTGTTGTCGTGCGGGGCGGTTCTTCCCCACTATGCGCGTCTCTATGCTCAATTTCTTGGTTGTTCTGACGTTTTCGGCCGGTTTCGCCATGGCGGAGACCGGCCTTCAACGTGCGCAAAAACGCGTTGCCGGCGAAGTTGCAAGCCGCGGCATCGATACCGCCGCCGGCGCGGTGATTTGCCCATTGCCCGATCCGGCGGTTGAGGTTCCGGTGTGCGCCCTGAACCAGCCGAGCCAATGCGCCGGCGGTGTGGCCGGGGACATTTGTCTGCCTCAATCCCTGTTCTTCGACGCGGGCGGCAACCCGCAGACGGACCTATGCCAATGCTTCAAGCCGGACGGGCTCTGCGGGCCGGTGCATGTCCTGCCCGATCCCAACGGAGTGGGATTCCGCGTCTCGTGTGATCCGAACTGCCCCAACGGGGTGGACCTATGCACACTTCATTTCGACGGAGTGGACACGGGCCAAGTTCTCATGAGTTCGACCGCCATTCCTGCAGGCGCTTTGATCACCTGCGGTTGTGGAACCGGAGGAGGCGCGGCATGCCCCTTGCCGTCGCCACCGATCATCCCGATTTGTGACCAGAATCAGGCTGCCGGCCAGTGCCAGACGGGCACTGCCAACGACACATGCAGTCCGCTCATCGTGATTGCCGATGGCGTGGGTGGCTTCTTTGCCGAGCTGTGTGAATGTGTTCCGCCTGGCGGCACGTGCGGGCCGGTCACAGTCGAAGATACCGTTGGTTTTCCCGTTTTTTCCTGTGTCGAGGCCTGCCCCGACCCACCCGGTGGGAACTGCGAGATTCATATCGATGGCGTTGCGAGCGGCATGGCGTCGGTGCCCGTTTTTGATGTGCCCGCCAACAGCGCCGTCACCTGCCAATGCGCCCCTGCGGGCGCGCAGAACTTCTGCATTTACGAAGTCACCTGCGCCGAGGGTGACTGCACCAATTGCCCGGCGGCCATCGCCGGAGCCTGCTTCGACACAGCCTGTCCGGGCGGAACCTGCGCAGTGCTCGCCGGTATGACGGCCAGTTGCGGAGCCGCGGTGCCATGCTGCATCGAATTCGGTGCGTTCACCTGTGCCGATCCGACCGGTCTGCCGCCCTGCCCCACGGTGACCAACGATTGTACCTGCACCCCGCCACAACTGGGTGCTTGCTGTTTTGGAGACGGAACCTGTGCGGAGGTGCTTCAGGCGGATTGCCCGCCACCGGCCGTCTGGCAAGGCCCTGGAACCACCTGCGGACCTATCGGAGCCTGTTGTGACCCCACCACCGGTCAATGTACCTTGGAATATCAGATATGTTGCCAGGGCACGTGGCATCAGGGTGATTGCCTGCCGCCGGAAGGCTGCTGCCTGCCGGACGGAACGTGCGCCATGCTTGATCCGCAATGCTGCACCGACATCGGCGGAACGGCGCAAGGACCAAACTCCAGTTGTTCGCCGACCGGCCCGGAAGCCTGCTGCTTCCCGGACGGCACGTGCAGCATGCTGGATCCCCTGTGCTGTGCGGACCGCGGTGGTACGTCCCTGGGTGCGGGTAGTGTCTGCCTTGGCGATCTCAACCAAAACGGAGTCGATGACGCCTGCGAGACGACCGATGTTTGCCCGCTTCCGCTCCCGCCGGTGATTCCGCTGTGTCAGCAGCAGCAGCCGACGGCCTGCACCGGAGGCACGGTGAATGACTTGTGCCTGCCTTGGTTGGTCTTTATCGATGCCGCCGGTCAGCTTGTGGCCGAGGGTTGCCAGTGCTTCACTCCCGGTGACTCATGTGGGCCTATCGGCGTCGAGCAGGTTGCCGGCACCAACGAGGTTCTGCTTAGCTGTAGCGGCCTGTGCCAGATACCCGGAGATGATTGCCTGCTCCATGTGGGCGGCGTGTCCACAGGGCAGGCTCAGGCGATCCTATCCAACCTTCCGTCGGGCCAGCCGATCACTTGCGAGTGCACGCAGCCAACGCCACAACTGGGTGCTTGCTGTTTTGGAGACGGAACCTGTGCGGAGGTGCTTCA
>JBHHUB010000069.1:0-18999 GCA_046753625.1 Phycisphaerae bacterium
ATCGAATCACCGGTCAGAGATTGTCACAACCCAGCCATGAATAATGCGGGCTAGACTACGGAGCATTGTGATCGTCGGCAGAAACCCGCATCAGGCGGCCGGCATCATCGCCTCCCCCACCTCCGAAAGGAGGTGGGCCACCCGCCCTGCCGCGGCTTGTGGCCGGTCGGCGTGACGGACCGTCAGGCGTGGATTACAATGGCGTACGTACTCGTCTACGTCCACAGGTCTCGGCGCCATGGCCATGAGCGAAGAATCCAACGCGTCCGATCGTCCTCCCGACGGTGGTCCGTCCACGCCGACCACGGGGGATCGATCCATGATTGACGCGGTCAAGGAAGCGTTGGCTGAAGATGACCGCTCGCTTGCATGCGCTGGCGAGCCGCGCCAACCGACCCAGATCGGCTCGTACCGCATTCTATCGATTCTGGGCGAGGGCGGCATGGGTCGCGTTTATCAAGCGGAGCAGAAGCAGCCGCGTCGCCTGGTCGCGCTCAAGGTGATCCGAGGCGGGCGCTACGTGGACGAGCACTACATCCGTCTTTTTCAGCGGGAAGCCCAGACGCTCGCCCGGCTTCGCCATCCGAACATCGCCGCCATTTACGAGGCGGGGCGCACGGAAGACGGGCAACATTTCTTCGCCATGGAATTGGTGCGCGGAACGCCGCTGCACGAATACGTCAAAAGTCAGCGCTTGCCACTTCGGGAACGTCTGATTTTGCTGCGCAAGATTTGCAGCGCCATCAACTATGCCCACCAGCGCGGCGTTATCCACCGGGACCTGAAGCCCTCGAACATCCTGATCGACAGCGAAGCCGACCCCAAGGTGCTCGACTTCGGCCTGGCGAGGATCACGGACACCGACGTCGCGGTGGCCACCATCGAGACGGAAGTCGGCATCATTCAGGGAACGCTCCCCTACATGAGCCCGGAGCAGGCGCGGGGCAATCCGGACGAGATCGACCTGCGCAGCGACGTTTATTCCCTGGGCGCGATCCTCTATGAGCTCGCCACCGAACGGCCACCGCATGATGTCAAACGCAGCGCGCTGCACGAGGCGGTTCGGGCCATCTGCGAGGATACGCCGCCCCGCCCGAGCCAGTTGAACCGAAAACTGCGCGGCGACCTGGACACGGTCATCCTCAAAGCCCTTGCCAAGGAGCCATCGCGGCGCTACGCCAACGCCGCCGCATTGGCCGATGACATCGAATGCTTCCTCACGAACCAGCCGATCCAGGCGCGACCCCCGAGCACGCTGTACCAACTCCGCAAGCTGATCGCGCGGCACAAAGCGGCGTCCGCCTTCGTGTTCACGCTGTTTCTTGTCATGGTGGGGTTCGGCGCATGGATGAGTGTGCTCTACACCAAAGCGGACACCAACCTGACGCGCGCCAACCGGGCGATCGAATTTCTCGCGGGGTTGTTTCGCCTTTCGGATCCGGATCAAGGCGCGATGGAAACGATGAAAGCTCGGGACGTGCTGGTCCGGGGCAGCGAGCGCATTGCATCGGAACTCAAAGATGAACCGGCCACGCTCGCCACGCTGATGGATGCCATGGCCACGTCGTTTCGCAATTTGGGTGACCCCGATCAGGCCATGGAGTTCTCCAAGGACGCCCTGCGCATCCGCCGGTCCCTCTATGGCGACAACCATCTCCTGGTGGCCGAGAGCAGTTTTGCGCTGGGTCGGGCGTGGAACGCGAAGGGCAACCACGCCAAGGCGATCCGCTACTTGCAAGCCGCGCTGGCCACGCGCCGGCGGCTTAGCGCCGAGGCCGCGGTGATTGCCGAGAATCTCCAGGTGCTTGGCGCCACGTTCGCCCGCTCCAGCGACTACCAGCAGGCCGAACCCCTGCTCAAGGAGGCCCTGACCATCCAGCACAAGCTGTATGGCGACACCCATGTCGACTTGCTCAAGACGCTCAACAGCCTGGTCCAACTGAACCTGCGGCTCGGCGCCAACGCCGACGCGGAGGACCAAGCGCGCGAACTGCTCAGCGCGTCGCAATCCCTGCTCGGAGACGATCACCAGTATGTCGGATTCGCCCTCGAATCGCTCGCCGAAGTGTTGCGCGAGCGTGGCAAATATGACGAAGCTCTGGCACTGATGCAGCGAGCCCTACCGGTGCTGCGCGCATCGATGGGCGCCGACCACCCCTACGTCGGCACCGCGATGATCTGGCTGGGCGTGATGTTGAAAGAGCAGGACCGGTATGCGGAATCGGAGCGCCAGTTTCGCCGCGCGATCGCGCTGTATCGATCCAAGAAAGGGCACGACCACTGGTACGTAGCCAGCGGGTTGAATAACCTCGGCTGGCTCCTCTACGACATGAAGGATTTTTCGAGCGCTCAGACCCATTTCGAAGATGCGCTGGCCATCTATCGGAAGAACCTCGGCGACCGGGATGCGCACACCGCCGAGGCGATGGTGGGACTCGGGCTGACGCGGCTAGCGCGCGGGGATGCCTCCGGGGCCCAGCGCCACCTCGAGCAAGCGGTGGACGTTTTGCGCGATAACTTTCCCAAGGAGCACTGGCGGATCGCCTTTGCCCAGAGCGCGTGGGGCGAAAGCTTGACCGCGTTGGCCCGTCTTGACGAGGCCGAGCCGCTGCTGACGAGTAGTTATCAGACCATGAGCGATCAGCGAGGCCCATCCGATCGCTACGTCTTGGTGGCGCTGGGGCGCGTCATCGCCATGTATGAGGTTTGGAACAAGCCCGACAAGGCCGAGGCCTACCGCATGAAGATGCCGCCGACCGACGGCTGATCCGCCTTGGGGTGCCATGGGGAAAACGGCCCTGTTTATGCAACGCCTTGATTGTTATCAGACGCGGTGGGGGCGGTGACCCAATTGTCGGCGGGCACTATTCAGGCATCCTTTTCAGAGCACCGGGCGCAAGCCCGGTGACATCCTACCGTGGGCGGTCCGCAGGCTGGCGCCAGCACCTCTGATGGGTGGTCCGCAAATAGTCCGCAGGCTAGCGCCTGCGGCTCTGAGTCGGACCCATCCCGCCGGAAGCGTCGCGGTAGCGCGCGGGGTGGGCCAGCCCGATCTAAGACAGGTCCTCTGAAACGACGATTATCTACTAATGTAGCTGCATCCATACTCGGCAGGTGCTCTTGGAGCGTAAGCCCGCGCCGTGCGCATTGCGACACGTTCGCCGGAGCCTCGGAGGCACGTTCCTAAAGCCCCGATGGGTGCCAACTGAATTCAGTAGGCGAAAGCAAATGACAGCGGACCAAGCACGTTCTGTCACGCATCGCGACCAGGGACACGCGGTCTACGTGAAACAAATCTGGCACCGGCTCAATCGGGGGAGCCGCCTGATCCGCTTGAGCACGGCGGCGTTTGTCTTTGTGATGTTCGTACGATCCGAACGTCTGGCCGCACAAACGGAGTCCGAACCCGCCGCCGGGACCATGGCTCAGCGCCAAGATTCCCAGAGCCCGGAAGCTCAGAGTCCGGACGCGAATCGGGAAACGCCGACGCCGGGGAACCTCTCCGAGCCGGAGTCGGCCACGAATGGCGACGAAAACGACCTCGCGGACTTGAGCCTGGAACAACTCATGGAGGTTCAGGTCGTGGTCACGGCCTCGCGCCGCGAGCAGAAGATCACGACCGTGCCCTATGCGGTGAGTGTGATTACCGCCGACGATATCCGGCAATCGGGCGCCCGATCGATTCCGGACGCCCTGCGTCTTGTCCCCGGCATGGATGTCGCGGACCTCTCGTTCGGCCTCGCGGCCGTGTCGCCGCGCGGGTTTCACGGTTTTCTTGCCAATCAGGTTCTGGTACTGGTCGACGGCCGGCAGATCTTCGATTCCCTGTTTGGTGGTACGCTCTGGGGTAGTTGGCCGTTCAAGTTGGAAGACATCGCGCGTATCGAAGTGATCCGCGGCCCCGGCGGCGTGACCTGGGGTGCCAACGCGTCCAATGGCGTGATCAACATCATCACCAAGGATCCGGCCGATCAACTGGGTCTGACGCTCTCATCGAGCGGCGGGTCGCGCGGCACCTTCAAGCAGTACGTCGGCTACGGCATGTCGGAGGGCAAGCTGCGACTGCGCCTTTCCGCCGAGTTTGAGGGCAGTGACGGCTTTCGCAAAGGGGGTTCGATTCTGCGGAATCTCGCGGATGACTACAAAGGCAGCCGGGGGAGCTTGCACGCCGTCTACGAAAAAGACAAGGACAATACCTTCACGATTTCGGCGGGAAGCGCGGTCGTCGACGGCGGGTTTCCACCATCGCCCTTAGCGGGCCTCGGCATGAGGCGTAATTCGGATCATCAGTCAGCGTATGTAATGGGTACCTGGGAACACCGGATTGCGGAACGCGACGTGGTCGAACTCATCGGCTTTGTCAACGACTTTCATGCGTCACCGGGCCTACCCCAGATCGATTACCGTTACCAGCAACTCGGTCTGCAACTTTCCCGCACCTATGATCCGGAGGACGGGCACACGCGAACCTATGGCTTCGACGGCCGCATCGACCTGCTCGACTCGGGCAACTCGTACCCACAAATGTTGACCAAGGCGTTTGTAAGTACGGGCATCGTCGGCGTGTACCTTCAGGAACAATGGCAGCTCAACCCGAAATGGACATTGAACTTGGGCGGCAGGATTGACTACGAGTTCTACGGCGGATTCCAACCCAGCGGTCGCGCCGCGATTTCCTACAAACTCTCCGATAACGCGCTCGTATATGGATCCGTCTCGCGGGCCTTTCAATCGCCGATCGCCCCGGCGCGGTTTCTGGACATCCCGCTGCTCAACGGCCTGGCCCGTGTCACATCCAAACGCGATGCCGATCCCACCACGCTGATTGCCTATGAAATCGGATACCGCGGCAGGTTCTTCAATCAACTGGACACCAGCTTCAACCTGTTCTGGCACGACTTCGACGAAGTCTTTACGCTGAGTCCGCGGCTCGGGCCACCGGGTTTGCTGCAAAAGCAAAGCGACAACCGCTCCGGAAACGTCGCGTTGTACGGTGTTGAATTCGAAGCTAAGTACCAGGCGACCGACACGCTAACGCTCCTGGGCCACTACACGTACCAGCAGCTCAATTGGGATGTGGACGAACCGTTCACCGACCGGGATTACATCACGCCGCCGGCGCACAAGGCGATGCTGGGCGCCCGGTATGCGGTCAACAACGACCTGCGGCTCGCGGCCCACCTGTTCTACGTGGATGGAGTCAAAGCGCCCAACCCGGCCAACCCATTCGTACCGCGCCGGATCGATCCCTATCTGCGGCTCGACCTGAACGCGGAGTATGAGTTCTGGAAGGATCGGGCATCGGTGACGGTCGGCGTCAAGAACTTATTGGACACGAACCATTACGAGGGCAGCACGGTGTTCCTCAACGACGCCGAGGTACCGCGTATGGTGTTTGCGGAGTTTCGGCTGCACGTTCCATGATGTTGGCTTGGAGTATGTAGTTGGTGGGATAAGAAGTTAGCGGCCAGGGAAGTTGGAGGAGAACGCGAAGGGTTCTACGTGTTGCGAAAGCAAAAGGCCATTCTGTTCGTTGTGCCGGCGCTGGCCCTGGTCTTGGAACCCGGGCATGGAACGCCGATCCACGCCCAGGATGTCGACAAAACCAAGGTGCTCAAGGTAGAAGCGGCCTACCTGTACAACTTCGCCAGGTTTGTCCAATGGCCCAAGCGCGCCTTTGCAGACAAGAACGCGCCGTTTGTGATCGGCGTGCTTGGCGAGGACCCGTTCGGACGCATCCTCGACGACACGGTACGCTCCAAGACGGTGGCCGGGCGCGGCGTCACGGTGCGCCGTTTTTGGTGGCTACGGGAAAGAGATCGGGCTGCGTTGAAGGATTGCCACGTTTTGTACATCAGCCGTAGCGAGCAACATCGGCTCGGCGAGATCGTCGCGGCGCTGGAAAACGTCCCCGTGCTTGTCGTGTCGGCCATGGATGCATTCGCACGAAAGGGCGGCATGATCGGATTCGTGCTGGATCAGGGACGAATCGTGTTTGAGATCAATCGTTCCGCGTTGCTCAGCGCCCGGCTCAAGGCCAGTTCCAAGTTGCTCCGGCTCGCCCGGTTGGTCGATGGGAAGGGGCGTAAGGAAACGCGCCAGCGCGGCAGTCATCGCAGGCCGTAAAAGAGGAGTCGTCGAGTCCGATAACGATGCTATCCATCGGGAATATGTCGTTCAAGCGCAAGATGCTGCTTTACGCGGCCTCGACGACCGTAACGGCGTTGATTCTTTGCGCCGTTGCGGTGCTGGCCGCCGAGTGGCTTGAGCTGCGTAAGCAGCTGCCGCGCGATGCGGGCATCCAGGCCGAGGTACTTGCCATGAACCTGTCGGCCGCCGTGGCGTTCGACGACCGGAACGCCGCCACGGAGCTCCTTGCCGGACTCGAGGCCGACGAGGACATTGTGATGGCCTGCGTCTGCCGCAAGGAAACCGAAGCGTTCGCCACGTACCGGCGCCCCGGATCGGAGGGCGCCCGAAAGCACATCCCCGTCGAGGACGATCACGAGTTCGTGGGCGATCGGCTACACCTCCGTCGCCGGATCATGCTTGATTCAGAGCCGATCGGCTGGATCTACCTGCAATACGATCTTCGCGAGTTCTACTCGCGCTTGAAACGGATCGGGGCGGTCCTTGCGGTCGGCATCCTTTTGGCGCTGTCGGGCGCCTACGCGGTTTCCTCCCGGTTCCAGCGCGTGCTTATCAAACCCGTCACCTCGCTGGCGCATACTGCGCGGACCGTGGCCGAGGGAAAGGACTACTCCTTGCGGGCCGTCAAGTACGGCATGGACGAACTCGGCGCCCTGACCGATTCTTTCAACGACATGCTGACGCGCATCGAGGAACACGACATCGTGTTGCAGGAACAAAAGCACACGTTGGAGGACAGCGTGCACACCCGAACCATCGAGCTGAACGACGCCCGAACTCGGGCCGAAACAGCCAATCAGGCCAAGAGCAACTTCCTGGCCAACATGAGCCACGAGATTCGCACCCCCATGACCGCCATCCTCGGGTTTGCCGAAAACCTGCTGGACAGCGACCTGTCGGAATCGGAACGATTCGATTGCATCAGCACCATCCGCCGCAACGGCGAATACTTGCTCGAGTTGATCAATGACATTCTTGATTTGTCCAAAATCGAAGCGGGCAAGATGGCGGTCGAGCGCATCGCCTGCAAACCATGCAGCATCGTCGCCGACGTGGCTTCTTTGATGCGCGTCCGCGCCGACGCCAAGGGGTTGCCGCTGAACGTCGAGTACGTTGGACCGATCCCCGAAACCATTCGAACCGACGCCACGCGCCTGCGACAGATCCTCATCAACCTCCTCGGAAACGCGATAAAGTTTACCGAAGTAGGGAGCATTCGGCTGGTCACGAGCTTCGTCGACGATGTCGGCGGACCCTGCATGCAGTTCGACGTGATCGACACGGGTCGGGGCATGACCGAAGAGCAGTCCGCCCGACTGTTCCAGCCGTTTGTACAGGCCGACACCTCGACCACGAGGAAGTTCGGCGGCACGGGACTCGGCCTGACCATCAGTCGGCGATTCGCGGAGTTGCTCGGCGGCGACATCACCATCGCCACCACCAAACCGGGCGCCGGAACGACTTTTCGCGCCACCGTAGCCACAGGGCCGCTCGATGGCGTATCGATGCTCGATCATCCCGAATCGGCGACCGTGGCGCACACCGGTGCCGACCCCATCGCACCGGCGCCGCAGTCCGACCTGCTGGGCGTGCGCATCCTGCTGGCCGAGGACGGCCCGGACAACCAGCGCCTTATTTCCTTCATCCTGAAGAAGGCCGGCGCTAAGGTGACGATCAAGGAGAACGGACAATTGGCCTGTGATGCCGCGCTGGCGGCCGGGGACGACCGCAAGCCCTTCGATGTCATCCTGATGGACATGCAAATGCCCGTAATGGACGGCTACCAAGCCACGGCGCTACTTCGCCGCAAGGGCTTCGCGGGGCCGATCATCGCGCTTACCGCCCACGCCATGGCCGGCGACCGGGAGAAGTGCATCGAGGCTGGCTGTGATGACTACGCCACCAAGCCCATCGATCGAGCCAAGCTGATCGACGTGATCCAAAGGCATCTCGCCCCAAGAGATTCCGCAGTCGGGCCGGCGGACGGCCCGTCTGACGCGCCCGTAAGCGACGCGGACGACGGCAGGGTCGAAGTCGCCGGGCGCCGGCCGGCCTGATCGCGCCGCGACCCGTGCGTGGACCCATGTAGGCCCGGTGCCGGCCGGGCATGCGTCCAACGTCGCGGGCGCCTGGCTTCCCATCGCTTTCCTTTCCCCCTTGGTGTCTTGGTGCCTTGGTGGTCGGACTCTGATTCCGCCTGGCCTCGTTGACAATCACGCCTACTTCGGCGAACACTTGGCGCATGAACGCGGCAAGTGAACCCACCGGAATCCGGCTCGGTATCGTTGCGGGCGCGGGCCGGTTTCCCGCGATGGTGCTCGCCGGCGCCAAGGATGCGGGATGCCATGTGACCGTCATCGGCCTGCGAGGCCTGGCCGATCGCTCCCTGTTTTCGACCGCCGACGTCTTCCGGTGGGGGGGATTCGTGCGCATCGGCGGTTGGATTCGCATGTTGAAACGATCCCGCGCGGACCAGGTCATCCTGGCCGGTTCCGTGCGCAAGACGGACATGTACGGTCGATTTCGCCTGCTGCGCTTGCTTCCCGACCTGACCTCGATGAGAATCTGGTTCCGTGAGATTCCCGACAAACGCAACGACACGGTGCTCGCGGCCGTGGCCGACGAATTCGGCAAGCATGGGATCATCATGAAAGAATGCGTCGCCTATTCCCAAGAACACATGGCCCCCGAAGGCGTGCTGACCAGACAGCAACCTTCGGCGGCGCAGCTCAAGGATGCCGAATTCGGCTGGAGCATCGTCAAAGAGATGGGTCGGCTCGACATCGGCCAATCCGTGGCCGTCAAGGAAACGGAAGTCATCGCCGTCGAGGCCATCGAAGGCACGGACCGGATGATCGAGCGCGCCGGCGCATTGTGCCGCCGGGGCAATTGGACCTTGGTCAAGGTCGCCAAGCCCGACCAGGACATGCGCTTCGATGTGCCCACCGTCGGCCCCGATACCATCGAACACTTGAAGCGGCACGGCGCCAAGATGCTCGTCATTGAAGCGGGGAAAACGCTCATCGTGGATCGGGAGATCGCGCTGGCCGCCGCCGATCGCGCGGGTATCGTCATCATGGGCATCGTCGCCGGGAGTATCGACGCCGTGGACATCCAAGACCGCTAACGCTGTCATCTCCAACCATCGGAATCACGCGACGGGGTGTAATGAGATCGGCGGACACGCTCCTATCCGAACCCCGACCGTAAGGGAGTGGCGGTGTATGCCGGGTGGCCCATGTCCTTTGGACATGGGGGAGACGATGATCTCGCGGCCACAGGGAATTGAACGCCAT
Organism: Phycisphaerae bacterium; assembly: GCA_046753625.1. Taxonomy (GTDB): domain Bacteria; phylum Planctomycetota; class Phycisphaerae; order UBA1845; family UBA1845; genus JADFOB01. The sequence continues at coordinate 9,447 of JBHHUB010000069.1, forward strand.
CCGGGACGGACGCTAGAGCACGGAAGCTTGGATCGTCGGCAAGCGCGGGCATAAGTCGGTCACCCTCATCGGCTTCCCCACCTCCAGAAGGAGGTGGGGCACCCGCGCGACGGGGTGTAATGAGATCGGCGGACACGCTCCTATCCGAACCCCGACCGTAAGGGAGTGGGCGTGGTTGCGTCGGTCCGGCCGCTTCCTGACGGGCTAAGGTTCGGATCAGGCCGCGTCCTGACGGGCGCGGGTCGAGTCGGCGTGCCTGATGGCCGGTCATCACTCGGCGCGGCGGCGCCTGAATGTCAAAGTCGCAACCGGCAACATTAGAAGTGCCATTATCATGACCCCCCATGCGGATGCCGCAGGGATCGGATTTCCCGTGGAAACGAAGGCGATGCTTCGCGGAATCTGAAGCCCGCCGTCGGTGATCGTTTGCACGTACCCGCCGACCTCATCGAACTCGACGACGGTCCCCTGCAAAAACGACGACGAAAACAGATGGCCTCGATCGTCGAAAGCGATGCCCTGCGGTCCGGTCAGATCGGGATGGGCCATTTGGCCGAGGAATGTCCCGTTGGTGTCGAATTTCACGATGTTGTCCGAGCCGCCCCCGGCGACGTACAGCGTGTTGTTGACGTCCCGCGCGATGCCCATGGGGCTTGAGAGCCCGCCGCCGGTAAACGAGGTCACAAAGGTTTCGTTCGCATCGAACTTGATCACCTGTGCGTTGATCGCGCTGCTGACAAAGATGTTCCCGACCGGATCGAACATGACGCAATTCGGCCCGTGAAGCGTGGGATGCGAATACGACCGCAGGTGGTTGCCCGCAAGGTCAAAAACCACGACCTCGTCGTTGTTGAAACTGCACACGTGAAGCTCGCCGGCATCGCTGATGGCCATGCCGGTCGGCGACGAAAGAAACCCGCTCCCGAATGTCCCGACGAACTGCTCATCGGGCGTGAACACGAAGACCTCGTGGTTGAGCTGTCCGGCCACGAAGCAGCGACCATCCGGCGCGAACACGACGCCGCGCGGTCCGTTGAGCCCGCCGGCCGTGAAACTGTGCAGGTACGTCCCCGCCGCATCGTAGACGGCTATGCTGTCGGCGTTGTGGTTGCTTACGTAAAAGTCGCCCGATGAGGCCACGGGCAGGATTCCATACGCACGACCGCCTATGCCCATCGCGACGAGCACCAGAAATGCACTGCGGCAAGGCCGATTGGGTACCATCACTTGCGCCTCCTGAATGCCTCCAAGAAACCCGGTCACGGGGAAAACGACATGGTACTCGAAACCGGCGGCCCAAGTCCACCCATTGCCGCAAAAACCGCCGCGCCGGGGGGGCGGTCCACATCGTGACGTTGCGTAACCGGACGATTTCGGGTAGCATTACCCGTGCAAGGGGGCTGCCTGCGTAACGGGGATTGATTCACAACAGTTGTTGCAACTTTGTGGAATAGGGGACGCGCTTTGGACCTTCCATAAAGAAAGGTGGTGGCGTTCTCCGCCAAGCCGCGAGAACCGCGGCCCCGTGTTCCTGTTGACTGCGAGATCAAGCTATGAAGATGAGACAGCGATCCTGCTCCTATGGATTCCAAGGCCGCGCGTCGGCGTGTTCAAGGCCGGCGGCCGTGGCCATCACGCTGGCCCTGGGCCTGTGGCCGACCCCGGTTGACGCCATCACGGTGTACACACGACCGGCCGGCTCTTCCACCGCAGCCACCGACCTGATCGCCCCCGATCAGGCCACCGCTGGGACGAACGTCGTCTACAGCAATACGGGAGCCAACCTGCTGTTTCCTCCCGGAGCCAACCGCCGCATCGCGGACGATCTGTTTACCACGGAGCTTTGCGGATGCCGGTTGACCCAGTATGAGCTGACCATCGGTGGTGGCGGCGACGGCACCGGGCCGGGGTTTTCCGCGACGATCGGCTTGTACGACGGCTGCCCCAACGAGGGAGGCGTTCTGATTCCGGGGACGGCCACGTCGATATCCTTTCTCGATGACGGTTTGCACACCGTCGTCGTGGACGTCTCGCAAGATGCCATCCAAATCCCGAACAACGTCTGGCTGGCGGTCGAATTCGACGTTGGTGGGGCCGGCTGGCTGGTCGGCGCGGCACCGGAAACCGGATTCTCCGATGATGTGTACGACCATCCGAATTTTCCCTGCGTCGCCGGCTTCACGGGCAGCCTTTATGCTAGTTTTGCAGCGAGCATTACCTGCGCCTTGCCGGGGCCACCGACCCTTCAGAACCCGATACCCGCAGACGGCGCGACGGGCGTAAACACCAACGTGGTCCTGGCGTGGAATGGCGGGGCACCGCTGCTGCGCGGGGCGACCTCACCCGAGCGTGAGGGCGAACTCGTAACGCCGGAAAACTTCGTGTCCGGGTTCGAACACCCTGATGTGTTCTTACAGCAGATGAAAGATGCCATCGCCCGCGGTGAAGTGCCCGACCCGGCCACCGTCGAGCTGCCCGAAGTAGCGCCGCGGACGCGGTTCGGACCGGCCGACAACAACCTGGGCGGTTTTGTCGTCCCCACCGTGACACCCAGCGACATCTTCCCATTCGAGGACTCGGCGGACTTGATCGCCTCCACCAACTTCTCCAGTGGGGCGCTCTTCGGTCTTATGGCGATGGCGACCAACGAGGTGCTGGCGGCACACGGCGACAACTTCGACTTCGTGGCGTTTTTCATCAATTTCGTACCCAATCACCAGATCGGCGCCGCGTTCTACTTGGGCATTGAGAATGACGTTTCGGGCATCGGACTAAACACCTTCAACAATCGCCCCGCCTTCGGAATCGCCGGCGACAACGTGGAAGGCTGGGTGATGATGTGGCGAGAGAGCGACTGGTCCGAGGGCTACTTCACCTTCACACAACTGGTAATGGGCCAGGAGTTCGAACACCGGTTCGGCATGTTCCTCAATCCGCTGCCCGGTGGCCGGCCGATGCAGGGAGACAACGGGGCGTGCGGTCGAGGAAGTCACTGGAACTTCCGCGTCGACGGTCAGGGCTCCGGAATGGAAATCGCCGAATGGACCGGAACGGGCACGCTGTTCCGACAGGGCGGCACGCTCAATTTCAACGCGGACATCGACGGCGGCGTCTTCAGTTACCCCGATCTCTACCTGATGGGATACGTATCCGGCCCGGAGATGGATAGCGGAGCCTCCGAGCTGCGGTACCTGGACGACAATACGAACTGTTCGAGCCCGTATTCGGGCGCCGTCTCGACATGGAGTTCGCAGGACATCGTCGCTACGAATGGAACGCGGAATCCGACGTTCCTCCAGGCGCAAAAGCATTTCAACACAGCCTGGGTCATGATTCACCGACCTGTTGCGGTCGGCGGACATCTGCCCACCAGCAACGAGCTCAACCACGTCGTGGGCATTCTGAACACCTGGAACGACGTATGGATCGCCAGCACCTTGAACAAAGGTACGATGACCAATGTGCTCGAGCCGCCGCCCGGACCATTGACGTGCACGACAACCTACGATGTGTTGCTCGATACGCTCAATCCGCCGATCGCCACGGCGTGCACTCAGGTTACCCAACCGACGTGTGATCCGGGAGGCCTGACCGACAACCAGACTTATTTCTGGCAAGTGCTTGCCACCAACGACCTGGGGACCACCCAAGGACCGGTGTGGACTTTTTCGACGTCCAACGCCGGCGCGGACTGCAACGGCAACGGCATCCCCGACGACGTCGACATCGCCCAGGGAACCAGCAGCGATTGCAACGGCAATCAGATTCCCGATGAATGTGAACCGGACAGCGACGGCGACGGCGTTCCCGATGCCTGCGATCCATGCCCGCTGGACAACCCCGATGACACCGACGGCGACGGTGTGTGTGATTCCGCCGACGTCTGCCCGGGCGGAAACGATACCATCGATACGGACGCGGACGGCGTTCCCGATGCCTGCGATCCATGCCCGCTAGACAACCCTGATGACACGGACGGCGACGGCGTTTGCGATTCTGCGGACATCTGCCCCGGCGGAAACGACAGCCAGGATACGGATGCGGACGGCGTCCCGGACTTCTGTGACCCGTGCCCCTTGGACAATCCGGACGATGCCGACGGCGACGGCGTTTGCACGTCGGAAGACAACTGCCCGCTACCCAACCCCGGCCAGCTCGATTGCCAACCCAACGGCATCGGGGACGTATGTGATGTCGATGCCGGCACGTCTTTGGACGCCAACGCGAACGGCATCCCCGATGAATGTGAAGCCTCCCCACCCGCGCCGCCCCTCGCCGAGGATGGCCTGCTTGGATCGTGCGTGCTCGATAGCGACTGTCTCAATGAAGCTTCTTGCATCGGCAACGCCTGCTACATTCCGAAGAATCGCTACATTTCGGTAACCGCCAACCCTCTGAACGCCGGCGTGCTAACCGCGCGACGGATTCGATTGGTCGACGGTGCCACACCTGTGCCGCTCGGCTGGATCGGGTTTCCAACCGCGCACGTTCTCAACGGCCCGGAGGCCAATCCCGTGTTGGTGGCCCGAATCGTCGACCTACCCGCGTTCGCGGTTTGGTCCCAGGATGCCGCCTTAACCTTGCACGTAGGCGACTGCGCCGTCTCCCCCGGGCACCGATATCAGGTGCAGAGTATTAAGGAAAACCAAGACCTCGGACTGGAGGCGAACTACTCGGCGCCGCTCGAGTTGCCCACCGTGGCTGCGTGGGGCGATGTTGTCGGCCCTGATTCCTCGCCACCGGACGGCGGCCGCAACCTCATCGATGTTCAGGCCATCGTCTTCGGATTCCTGGCCCAGCAAACCGTGGCCATGGTCCGACTCGATCTCGAGGGAGATGGAATCCCCACCAACATCCCCGATGTTACGGCCGTCAATTTGGCTGATGTCCTGCGGGCGGTCCAAGGATTTCAAGGCAATGCCTATCCCTTCAGCGCGCCGCTTGACTGCCCGTGACCATCGAGCCGATAGGGCGCGGCGCGCGGTGCCGTCACCGATCGCACAGGCCGGTTATCAGCCGCCTGACTCGGCGCGGCGCGCACGCGAATCGGTTGGCCGCATCGAACAACAGGTTATCGCACCCAATCGGTTCCGACTCGGCAGGGGATGATGACGCCACTGTGCTGAAATCCGGGCGCTACGTTTTGCGTTCGCAAAAAACCGGTGTAATCGGCGTCGTTTGGAGTGAAAATCCGGAATTGCCGGTCAACTTCCATAAAAAGTATGGTTTTTTTTGGGCGTTCACGCTATATTATGGAACGATCGGTTTTGGTGGAGGAAGCTCGACGGGGAAAGATGATCTTGGCCGCTTGGCCGAGATGGTGGGCTCGGTTGTCTTGCTGGATTCGTCGCGCGAAAACGTACGGGTCACATTGGTGCCACGGAGGCGGCGGTAGCGTTCGTCTCCGCGCGGTTCGAGTGGGTCCGGTTCACCGCGGGTCGGTCGATGGCGAGCGTGCCCGCCAATGGGGTCGCGCAGTGGGTTCGTTGGACAGTTGGGTTGTCGTTAACGGAGATGGGATCGTGATATCCTACCCCGTAAGCCCGGTCGACACCGTTCAGTGGAACGTCGACCCGTAGGCCGCTCGCTTCTCATTCTTCGGTCCAAGGCAACAAGTTCGGCGCTTCGGTGAATAATGCGCACGTGGGGTTGCCACGATCGGATCGATTCGCGCGCCGCGAACGCAAGCTCGCAAAACGAACAGGTTGGATGCGCTGTCCAACTCGTACTTGATTAAGGATTGGTTTTGAAGGCGTTGGCAAACGGCTTCTTACGAGTAATGGTTAATCCCCCGTTCTTGGTTGTTTTCACGCTGGATTCGCCAGGACCAAGGGGCACCAAAACGTGGCAATGAGTTCTTGGAGGAAACAGATGAAGGGTTCAATGAAGTTTGGTCTAGGCGCTTGCGCGCTGTCGCTGCTATTGGGCACCACGGCGACATGGGCGGCCACGCCGGTGGCTCAGCCTGATCAGTTGGCAGTAATGGAGTACACGAGTGAAGGCGTCGCGGAAATCTTCCTGACACCCGATCTCCCTGCGGATTGGGCGTTGACGCCTTCTCGGTTCCATCCCGAGGGCGCCATCATTACAGTTCCGATAACCGGCACATTTCAGATTCAAGACGACGCCAACGGGCTGCAGGTCATCGGCGGCGAGCTCTTCGCCGTTGGTCCGGCTCTGACGCTCACCATGCGCGACGTCGAAGTGGACATCAACCACCTGCGCGTTGGGTTCGGACAGAATTACGTCGGCACCGTGACGTACGGTTCGGACGAGCCGGGCATGGGGTGGGGGCACCCGATCTTCGTGATCGAAACCACTTCGGTCCAGTTTCACGCCGATGGCTCGGCAACGATCGACGCCGTGGTCCGGCTCGACGGGCGCTTCGCGGCCGGTGCGCGGGCGATGGACTTCGCCAACGCCATGATCGGCACGGTCCGCATCGATCTGACCGTGCTCAAGAGCGACGATATCTTGGTCGACGCACCCAACGTCGGCGATTCGTTGGATCCCACGGGTTGTCCGGGTGGTGGCCCCTGCGGGAGCAGCCCTGACGTCTTTTGCCTCCAGCTTGGCTCTTCCCTTCAAAAGTACGGCACGATGACCGTGGACCCCTACAACGACGGCAATACGACTCCGGTGACCGCCTACTCCATGGACACGGTATCGTGCAACCAAGGCGACGAGTGGGCGATCTGGTTCGCCAACTCGGCCAACCATCCACTCGTTTCCCAAACCGTTTACCGGATCAAAGACGGCCGGTTTGACCAGATCGGCATGGCCTGGTTGAAGCATACCTGGTGCGCGGCGGACTTCTTCAGTTGCCCGGGCGCGACGCACAACGGAAACGGTACGTGCGACTGGATGACGATCGGCGTCGGCGACGTCTACAACGCCGGCCTGAACGCCGCACAGGCGGACCTCGGCCCGCGATCCGACGTCAACGCGGCGACCGGGCAGTATCCCTATCCCTATACGATCCACTGGAATCAATCGGGTAACGCCATCTTCAAGCGACTTCAGGTTCGAAACATCGACTTGGACCCGTCGCTCAACCCCGGCGCCAAGTACCTCGCGGAAGGGTATTACCTTACGACCGACGAAGCGCCGGCCGGCTTCAACAAGCAGTACAACAATGCCATGTTCCGCAAGGTCAACGTGCTTAACTTTACCGGCGGCGGCTACAATCTCGGCTTCACCGGTGCGCAAAACACGCACCAGACGGCCCTGGAGGGTTGGGTCCAGCTCGCCAACGATCCGGCGGAAACAGGCTACTACGATCCGGACGACTGGAAACCGACCGTGCGTTCGCTGTTTGCCACCGAGGACAACGCGCCGCTGGGTAAGATCCAACTCGCTTTCAACGTAACCGATCTGGGTGGTGGCATGTGGGCGTATGACTACACCGTCTACAACTACAACTCCCACCGCAGTATCAATAGCGTTTCCATTCCGCTTCCGGCCGACGCAACCAGTGTGAGTACGGAGTTCCATTGCCCGTTCTACCACAGCGACGCGCCGTCGAGCAACGCCCCGTGGAACATGACCAACACACCGGGTGACAGCGCCGTCTGGTCGACGGACGCGTGGACGAGCGCCACCGACAAGACCGTCAACGCCATTCGCTGGTCCACCGGTTACTCCTTCCACCTGGAAACATCTTCGCCGCCGGACAACGCGCTGATCTCCCTCGGCCTGTTTCGCCCGGGTCCAGGCTCAAACTCGCTCCAGACCTCCGTGCTCGGTCCGGCTCCGGACTGCAACGGCAACAATGTTGCCGACGGAATCGACATCAGTCAGGGCGGCTTCGCGGACGACGTCCCGCCCGGCGGCGACGGCATCCCGGACGTTTGCCAGGCGGAGATCCTCTTCGGCGAACTGGTGGCGTCCAGCGCAACCACGCTGCAATACAACATCAACGGAGCGTCGAGCGGCCAGCTTTCGGTCGCCATCGCCGGCATGAGTTCGGAGAACGCCTGCGTGGCCGCTTGGTTGGCTCTGGATGGCTCGGTCATCGACGCCCCCATGGAAGCCACACTGGCCGACTGGCAGGCGGCCGAGCCGATCATCGTTTCGGGTACGGAGATCATCCCCGAGCAGACGTACGAGTTCACCGTCTCCATAGACGGCACCCCGAACGCACCGAGCGCCGTACAGGCGACCACGCTGGTGTGGGGTGACGTGGACGGGGACAGCACCGTAACACTCGGCGATGCCCTGGCCGCCGTGCTGGATTTCCAGAATGGAACGGTCAGCGCCTTGACGGACATCGATCCCTGTGGCGGCAACGGCGTGGTCAATACCGGCGACGTACAGCGCATCGTGCTGATCTTCACCGGTGTTTGGGATCCGTATCCGTATGGAACGCAGTGCACCGTGCCCTGCCCGTAGCCTGCGAGGCCGACACCGAAGACGGGCGGTTGATGCGAACGGCGTTCGGATCACCGGCCACGGGGATCATCGCGTATGATCGGTATCCCGGACAATTGGACGTTCAGTCAGTAGATTACGCACCCTCGGGCGAGCCCGCCCGGGGGTGCTTTTTTTTGGAGGCGTGACTGCGGAAGGAGGGGTGTTCTTCAGTGAATCTTGGGAGACAAGACCACAATGTTTTCACTGAGAATGAGTCTCGTTGTTGGCGTTTTGATGGCGGCATGCACCGCCGCAAGCGCTTGGGCTTCCGGGCCGGATGCTCGATCGGGTCAGGTTTTGGTGACGGAGTTTGCAGGCAAAGGCGTTGCGGAGTTCTTTCTCACGCCCGACCTTCCCCGGGATTGGGCGCTAATGGCGTCGGAGCTTTCTCCGGGCGGTGACGGCATTCCCGATGTTTGCCAGAAAGCGGCCCTCTTCCCCGAGCTGATGGCAACCGGCGCGACCACGTTGGAATACAGCATCAACGGCGCTGCGTCCGGTGACACTTCGGTTGCCATTGTCGGCCTGGGTGCGAAAACGGCTGCGTAGATGCGTTTGTCTGGCCAAACGGGTTCATCAATGGAACACCCCTATCGGTGCCATTGTCCCAGTGGCAAGCGGCTTCGCCGGTTGTAGTCTCCGGACCGGAGATCATTCCGGATTGAGCCTACCAGTTCACCATTTTGATCGACTTCGTCCCGGACCCGACGACCGCCGTGCAAGCGACCACGCTGGTCTAGGGCGATGTGGACACAACGGCACCGTCACGCTGGGCGATGCCCTGGCCGCGGTTATCGATTTCAATAATGGCATTATCACGCCCGCGAATGATTTAGAACCGTGTGGCAGCAACGATACACTCAACTTGGCCGACGTATTCCGCATCGTGCAGATCTTTTCCGGCATTTGGGATCCGTATCCCTACGGCGTACCGTGCACGTTACCTTGCCCATAAGACCGGTCGGCAATCCGAATGGTTCATGAGGCAGCGCACAACCGTACGAGTCTTGCGGAAGAGAGGATCGATCTTGAGCGAAGAAAAAACGCGCGACTACGCGGACTGATCCGCGCGCAGGGGCCGCAGCCTGGCGGCCACCAAGAGTAGCAGCGCCAGCACGACCAACCCCCAGGTGGACACCGT
>JBHHUB010000070.1:0-18599 GCA_046753625.1 Phycisphaerae bacterium
AGTGCTGCCCTATCCCGCGCGCTCGTTTGTGGGGTACCGGTTGCTTCAAGAATATTTCGCGTTCAAGGAACGCTTTTTGTTCGTGAACCTTACGGGATTGGATCGGGCGACGGAAGCGCTGGGCTTGGAGGAGACCGTGGAGGTCGCCATTACATTCGATCGCTTGCTCGAACGCTACCCGATGGTGTCGCGCGATAACGTGCGGCTGCATTGCGTGCCGATCATCAACCTGTTCGAGCATCCGGCCGATCCGATTCGCGCCAAGCACGACCGGACCGAACACCTGCTCTTGCCGAGCAAAGTCGGCGTATCCGACCGACGGCACCTGGAAATCTTCTCGGTCGATGAGGTGGCGGGCTTGGCTCAGACCGAATCCCTCGATACGCGGCGGTACGAGCCGTTCTATTCGTTTCGCCACGCCATCGCCGACACGTTTTCGGGGACGGCCTACTACCAGACACATCTGAAGCCCAACGTGGTCACCAACGATCTTCGCTACGGTACGGACACGTATATTTCATTTGTACCCGGCTCGCGGACGGAGCAGGTTCCGGCCGAGGAAACCATGTCCATCGAGCTGACCTGCACGAATCGCGACCTTCCTCTGGCGCTGCGGGCTTCCGACATCACGGAGCCTACGGACACGTCACCGGTGGGCGTGACGTTTCGCAACCTGATCAAGCCGACCCCGAACACAAGCCCGCCATTGGGCAAATCGCTGCACTGGCGGCTGATTTCACACATGTCGCTGAACTACGTGTCGCTGACGAATGCGGAGCACCTGAAGGAGTTGCTGCGCTTGTATGATTTCCAATCGGAATTCGACGCCCAGCGGGCGCTCGCGCAAGAACGTATGATGGTGGGCATCGTCACCGTTCGGTCCACATTCTCGGAGCGGTTGCTTTGCGGATCGTCCGTCCGCGGGACCGCGGTGGAAATCGAGCTGGACGAGGATCGCTTCGCCGGCGAGGGCGACGCCTACCTATTTGCCGGCATCCTGGACCGTTTCATCGCGTTGTACGCGACCATCAACGCCTTCACCCAGATCACCGCTCGCTTCACGCGCAACGGGCAGGTCTACGAGTTTCCACCGCGATGGGGCGAGCAGCACAGCCCCACCGTAACACGAGGAGGACGCTAACGATGGTCGCCCCGCCGGAGCTCAAACTTGATCGAGATCGGCTGCTGGACCGGCTCACTCGCGACGGCCACCGATTCGATTTTTTCAAGGCGGTCTGGCTCTTGGAGCGTTTGATGCCCCAGTACGAACCGGTCGGACACCGAGGCCCGGCGGCCCGTGAGGCGTTCCGCTTTCGGCCGGATGTTTCTTTGGGATTCCCCTCGACCGACGTGCGGCGAATCACCGAGCACCAGCACCCGCAAACCGGTGAAACCTTCTACCAGATCGAAGTTACGTTTCTCGGGTTGTACGGGGTCAGCACGCCGCTGCCGCTGCATTATTCGGTGGATGTGCTTCGGCAGGTCGATACGACGACCGAGGTCCCGGGGTCCGGACCTGCCGGTGATCCGGCGGCGGATGACAGCCCGGTCTGTGAGGGCTCGGCGCCGATGCGCGACTTTCTCGATGTGTTTCACAATCGCCTGACCGCGCTTTTCTACCGTGCCTGGCTGAAGTACCGCTACCCCATGCAATTCGGCATGGCCGGGCGCGATCGAATCAGCGACTACCTGCGCTGGTTGATCGGCTTGAGTCCGGATCACGGCCCGGAAACCTACGGCGTGTCGCCGGTCCGCATGATCCGCTATGCCGGATCGATGACACAACATCCGAAGTCCGCGACCATGCTTGAGGGCATCCTAACCGATTACTGGCAAACGTTGCCTATTTCGGTTCAGCAGTGCGTTGGGCGCTGGGTTTCCATCGCGCCGGGCGATATGAACCGGATCGGCCGGAAGAACAGCATGCTCGGGGTGGATCTGACGCTCGGCGAGGAGATTTACGATTTGAACGGCGCGTTCAACATCGCCATTGGTCCGGTGGATTGGGAGACGTTCCAGGCGTTTCTGCCGGACGGTTCGGCGTTTGCCGAGACGCGGGCTGCGGTGCAACTGTACTGCACGGATCCACTTGCGTTTTCCTTGGAAATCAAGCTCGAACCCAACACGGTTCCGGCATTTCAGTTGGGCGTGGATCCGGCGATCGGACGACTGGGCTACACGAGTTGGGCGACGACCCGGCCGTTGGGCGCTACGTCGGTGGTCCTGGAGTCCACTGCTGCGCCCTTTGTGGAATCCTCAGCGGCAAAGGGCGGCCAGGCCGAAACAGGCGGAGGCGAGACGCTGGCGACCTTGTAGCCGCATCGCGAATGAGACTCAGGTTGGCCCCACACGCGAGATGCCTGATTGGGGCGAACCGCAACCACGGATTGATGTTATGCCGACTGCAGCGAAAGCCGAAGACTTACGCAAGCTTCTCCCCCGGTTTGACAAGGCCTGCACGACCTGTTTCCAGGGTGCCACGTCACTGTGCGTTTCACGTACGCACTACGAGGTCAATCCGGACCATCTACTCCTACGCCTGCTGGATGATACCAGCGGGGACGTCACGCGCATTTTAGAAACCTTCAAGGTTGATCGGGCGCAGATTCGCCGCGCGTTGCAGCACATCCTTGAAGAGTTGCGCACGGGACACCGGGGCCGCCCCGCCCTTTCGCCCAAAGTCGTCGAGCTGTTTCAGGCCTCGGCCGTCATGGCAGATGAAACCGGCATCGAAAGGATTCGCCCCGGCCTGCTGCTCCTTGCCTTTCTGCTGAATCCCACGCATTCCCGGGTCAACGAGTTTACGCAGGAGTTGGAGCGTATCGACGTCGATCAATTGCGCGACCACTTCCACGAAATCGTCCTGGGGTCTACCGCTGCCGACGTGGAAGGCGGCCCCGCGGAGGTCGCCGGCGGTGGTGGAGCGCCGATGGATGGTTCGGCGCTACAAAAGTTCACGATCGATCTTACCGCCAAGGCGGAAGCCGGAGAGATCGACCCGGTATTCGCCCGCGATCATGAAATCCGTCAGATGATCGACATCTTCGCCAGGCGGCGCAAGAACAATCCGATTCTCGTCGGCGAGCCGGGCACGGGTAAAACGGCGATCGTCGAAGGCCTGGCGCTCAGAATCGTCAAGGGCGACGTGCCGCCGACACTCCGCGGCGTCAAACTGATCGCCCTGGACATGGGGTTGCTTCAGGCCGGCGCGAGCGTTAAGGGTGAATTCGAAAACCGATTGAAGAACGTCATCAAGGAGATCAAAGGCAGCGAAGAGCCGATCATCACGTTCATCGACGAAGCGCACACCCTGATCGGCGCGGGAGGCGCGGCCGGCGGCGGAGACGCGGCCAATCTGCTCAAGCCGGCGCTGGCCCGTGGCGAGCTGCGCACGTGTGCGGCCACTACGTGGGCGGAATACAAGAAATACTTCGAAAAGGATGCCGCGCTCGAACGCCGGTTCCAACTGGTACGCTGCGACGAACCAAGCGTCGAAGACGCGATCGTGATGCTGCGTGGTTTGAAGGAGAAATACGAAAAACACCACAAGGTGTTGGTGCTCGATGACGCCGTTTCCGCCGCTGCGTCTCTTTCCAAGCGGTACATCAGCGGTCGTTTCCTGCCCGACAAGGCCGTCGACTTGTTGGACACGGCCGCGGCTCGGGTGTGCGTCGCGCTCAGCACGCCGCCGGCCAAGCTGGACGATTTGGATCGTGAACTCAGCCATCTGGATACCGCGATCACCGCGATTCAGCGCGATGAGGCGTCCGGCGTGTCACCCGAGGCGGGCGTCTTGGACGACCTGCGCCACCAACGCGAGCAGCTTCTTGAGGATCGCGAAAAGCTGGATGAACGATGGAAGCGGGAGCGCGAGGCCGTGCAGAATGTCATAGCGCTTCGGGCGCGGCTAACCGGGCACGCGCCCGGCGACCACGAAGGCAAGGCCGAAGACGACGGACAAGACAACGCGGGCGCGACTGGCCGGTCCGAGCCCGAAGCGGAGCCTTTGGACGAGGCGGCGTTGCGGGCGGAAATCGATCAGGCCATGGCGGCGCTGGAAACCATGCAGGGCGACGAACCGCTGTTGCATCCGCAGGTCGACGCGGGGGCCGTTGCAGACGTCGTTTCCGACTGGACGGGCATCCCCATCGGCAACATGGTCAAGGATGAGATCGAGGCGACGCTCAACATGGAAGATCGCCTGCGGGTGCGCGTGGTCGGTCAGGACCACGCCCTTTCGATCATTTCGCAAAAGCTTCGAACGGCCAAGGCGGGTATCGGAAACCCGGATCAGCCCATGGGCGTGTTCCTTTGCGTCGGGCCCAGTGGCGTCGGCAAGACGGAGTTGGCGCTGGCCGTCGCGGACCTCCTCTTCGGCGGCGAACAGTTTCTGACGTCGATCAACATGTCCGAGTTCATGGAGAAACATACGGTTTCCCAGTTGAAGGGGTCGCCGCCCGGCTACGTCGGCTACGGCGAGGGCGGCGTGCTCACCGAGGCGGTCCGCCAGCACCCGTATTCCGTCGTGCTGTTGGATGAAATCGAAAAGGCCCATCCCGACGTGATGAACCTGTTCTATCAGGTGTTCGACAAGGGTAACCTGGCCGACGGCGAAGGGCGGGTCATCAACTTTAAGAACACGGTCATCATCATGACCAGCAATCTTGGAACCGATGCCATTCAAAACATGTGTGAATCCGGCGAAGAGGTGGACATCGAAGATCTCAAGGAAGCCATCTATCCGCATCTGCGCGAACACTTGAAGCCCGCGCTGGTGGCGCGCATGACCGTGATTCCGTTCTTCACGCTTGGCGAGGCTGTGCTTCAGAACATCGCCCGGCTGAAACTGGCCAAGCTCGGGCGTCGTGTCACGGCGGTGCACAAGATGGCCTTCAACGTCGAGGAGACCGTCTACCCGGCCATGGCGGCGCAGTGCACCCAAGTCGACATCGGCGCACGCCAGATCGACCACCTGATCGATCAGGCGATCACACCCGGATTGTCGATCGCGCTGCTCGAAAAGATGACGCAAGAGACCATGCCGGTTTCCGTCACGATGGGTGTCAACGGAGCCGGTGAGTTTGTTTATACGTTTGAGGAAGCTACCGACTAGCGCGGCGCGGCACGCGGTTACGCTAACGTCGCACAAGATGCGGTGTCTCTAATTCCGGAGAGAACCCCCGCATCTTCTTTACGGGAAACTTGGCCCCCGATCGCGTCGGTCTGGCGTGGTTTTCAAGGGTAGGAGCCTGATGATATGGCTTTGATGAGAGATACCAGCGCGGCTCAGATCGCCTTTCAACTCGCCGACGGCGAGCCCGATCAATTCCTCGTGTTCCGCTATCGCGGCACGGAGGGGTTCTGTCAGCTCTACCGCTTTGAGATCGAGGTCGCGTCCAGCGAACAGGCGGTCGCCTTCGATAGTGTGGTCGGCAAGCCCGCGACGCTGAGCATCAATACCGACTACGGAACCCGTTGGTTTCACGGCGTGGTAAGCCGTTTCGAGATGACCGGTGAAACCGTGGACCAGACCTACTACCGCTTTGAGCTGGTGCCCGAGGTTTGGCTGTTGACGCACCGCACGACCTCGCGCATCTTTCAACAGAAAACCACGCAGGAGATCGTGGCGACTGTGCTGACGGACGCGGGCATTCCCTCGGACCGTTTCGACCTGAGCCGGTGGAAGACGGAATTCGATCCCAGAGAATTCTGTGTCCAGTATCGCGAGACGGACTACAACTTCATCTGCCGACTGATGGAGGAGGTCGGCGCACGGTGGCACTTCGAGCAGACGAATGACGCCCACAAGTTCGTGGTTGCCGATGCGGCCGACTCCTACACGGATATTGAGGGCGACAGCGCCGAGCTGCCGTACCGAACGCCGACGGGGCTCAACGTGGCCGAGGGTCTCGAGCACATCTACCGGCTGCGGCTTAGCCAGTGCGTGCGATCCGGAGCGGTTGCGCTCAACGATTACTCTTTTGAGAATCCCAAGCTCAATTTGCAGTCCAACAGCGATTGCGGACGCGATAAGAGCCTGGAATACTTTGATTGCCCCGGTGAATACGAAAAACAAGGACTCGGTGGCAGCCTGGCCAAGATTCGCGCTGAGGAATTCGAATCCGCGCGAATCCACGGCACGGCCCAGGGCAACTCGCCCCGGCTGGCGGTTGGCCGCAAGTTCACCCTCACCGAGCATCCGTCGGCGCCCACCAACGCCGAGTACCTCATCACGACCATCACGCACCAGGGCCGGCAGTCCACCACGCGAACATCCACGGGCACCGACGCCGAGCGGCTCTTCGATGGGACCGCCAACCGGGCGCGTACCCAATGGCTGTTTCACGGCGGGCAAGTCGCCAACGACCTTTTTTCCGCCGGCATCGCCTCGGGGGCCAATCCGCTCGACGCGCTCAGCGTCCCAAACCTTCTCGATGATCCGGCGGGCCTTGCCCCGGTCGACGGCGATGCCCCGGTCTACGACTGCAGCTTTGAGTTCATCCCTTCAAGCGTGACCTATCGTCCGCCGCGCGTCACGCCGTGGCCCAAGATGCGCGGCGCGCAGACTGCGATCGTCGTGGGCCCGTCCGGTGAGGAAATCCATACGGACAAGTACGGCCGGGTCCGCGTACAGTTCAAATGGGATCGCGCGGGCAGCGAAAACGGTGAGCCGAAGCTCTACGGCGCGGACTCCTCCTGCTGGATTCGGGTCAGCCAGGGCATGGCCGGCGGGCAGTACGGCATGATGTTCCTGCCGCGTGTCGGGCAGGAGGTCATCGTCGATTTTCTGGAAGGCGATCCGGATCGACCCATCATTACGGGCCGGGTGTACAACGCCGACCAGATGCCGCCCTACGAGCTGCCCAAGGAGAAGACCAAGAGTGTCATTAAGACGAACACCAGCAAGGGCGGCGGCGGTACCAACGAGGTTCGCTTTGAAGACCTTAAGGGCAAAGAGCAGATACTGATTTACGCCCAGAAGGATTTGCACCTGCGCACGAACAACGATCGGGTGGAAAACGTCGGTCACGAGCACCATCTGACGGTCGACAAGGCCAAGTACGAGCTGGTCAAGAAAAACAAACACGTTGAGGTGCTTGGCGATCTCAACGAAAAGCTCGGCGGCGATCTTTCGCTGGAGGTCGAAGGAATGTCGTCCATCAAAATTAGCGGCACTCATTCGACGAAGGTGGGCAGCGATGTCGTGGACAAATTCGCATCCAACCACAAGCACAACGTGGGGGCGACGTATGCCCTGAAGGCGATGTCCGCCAAGATCGAAGCCAGCACGGGGATCGAGCTAAAATGCGGCGGAAGCAGCATCATCCTGACCCCGGCGGCGATATTCATTGTGGGTGGCCCGTTGGTCAACATCAACTCGGGCAGCGGTCCGCCGGTCGGGCCCGTCCCTGCGAGCGCAACCTCGCCGGCCGCACCGGAGTCGCCGATTGACGCCGACAGCGTGGAGCCCGGCCAAGACACCAGCTACACCGGTGACGCCCAAACGGCGGTCGCCGAAACGGCCGCAACCGTGGCGGGCCACGAGTTCGAGCCGACCGAAGTCGCCGAGCAGCCGACGTCTTGGATCAAGATTCGCCTGGTCAACGAGGCCGGCGAGCCGGTACCAAGCGAGCGGTACAAGATCACTGGCCCGGATGGAACGGTTAAGGAAGGGGCGTTGGACGCCAACGGCGAAGCGACCGTACACGGCGTGGAGCCGGGCAACTGCGACATTACGTTCCCGAATCTGGATCGGACGGCCTGGCGGCGGAAATCAACCTGACCGACACGGCAGCGTGAACCGCGCAGGATTCCGATCCTCCTTGCGGCTTGGACACGGCCTTGAGCAAAGCAGAAAAGGTACGACCCGATGGCATCGACACCATACACGGTACAATCCGGGGATTGGCTCCAGAAGATCGCCGAACTGCACGGCTTCGAAAGCTGGCGAGACCTCTACGACCATGAGGACAACGCCGCATTTCGCGCCAAGCGCCCCGATCCCAACAAAATCTACCCCGGCGACATCGTGATGATCCCGGATCGGGGTGCCGGCACGGAGCCGCCCTCCAAAACGATCCCGGCCACGCCCCCTACCGAGCCGCCGCCCGAGGACTTGGAAACGGTCATCGCGGCGGAGGGAGACACGCTGTGTAGCATCGCTGTGGATCATGGCTTTGTGAACTGTGATCCGCTCAGGGCGGTCAATCCGGAATTGGCAAACCGGCAGGTGGCCCCCGGAGACGAGGTGCGCATCCCCGCCAGAACCGAGGGGCACGAGGAAGGCGCCACCGAGCAGACCCACGAATTCGAGCGTCCCGGTGAACCGTTTGCATCTATCCGATTCGTGCATGGCAGCGCCACGTTGGCCTACGAAGATGACGTGACCATCACCGAACTCAACATAAGCAACTACGTCACCAATCGGGCCGGGAACAATGGCGAGGGCAACGCGGCGTTCGTCGGACCCGACCATCGCACCTTCGACGCCAACGCCGACGAAGATGTGGATACGTACAAGGTCGAAGTCCGCGATCTTCGGACAACGCAGCGCGAACTGGACGTGCAGATCGAGGCGCTCAAGCCCACGTACAATGCTGCCGGTGCCCTGACCGGGCACGTTGCCTTCGACGGTACGGTAGCGGACGCCGCCACGGAACGCGGCAAACGCAGCCTCAGTATCCAAGCCGAAAAAATGGGCTCGACGGATCGGTATCGCACGTCCTACCTGCGCCTCGTGGTAGATGACATCGATAGTCAGGTGGCGCCCCACGACCCTCAAACGCTGCTGACGAGCGACCTGGTCGACGCCGCGGCGGGTGCCGCAAACGCCGCCGACGCATCGGCCATGCGTCGGGTGGAAATCCTCGACCAGGACGTGGAAGCCATGTACATGATTGACGGGTGTCCGGCGCCCTCCGCAGACGCACGTTGTCGGGTTCGGACGCGCGTACCGATCGCGCGCGGTCGGACGGTGGACATCGCCGTTCGCGTACTTCGGACGGTGCCGACGGGAGTGGTGGAAACCCAGCCCGGCGGACCGGGCGACAATGGCGTGGTCAGGCTGGCGGATATTCGGCGGCGCATCGAGATGTTCTGCCGCCGCGTGTGGGCACAATCCCACGTCAAGTTCCGCATCGTTCGCCTGGAAACGGTGGACCTGCCGTCCAACATGATCACGGTTGGCGATCTAAACCCCAATGTGTCCGTGGGCAACAACGCGGCGGGCAGCGGCCCCGGTCAGATCGGGTTTCGCATCAGCGTCAATCGATTCGGTCGGGCGCCCAACAGCGTGCACAACATCGGGCCCTTCAACGTGCCCGCCGGCAACACGCCGGCAGCCACGGCGAACCTGATTCGCACACGCGTCAATGCGATTCCCGGGCTGCAGGCTACCGTCAGCGTCAACCCGGCCGAAGTGTTCAACACGGTTCACAACCCGGACGGGACAACGACGGATCGGCAAAGCGCTGATGTGCTCTTCACCGACACGACCGCCAACGGCCGCATCACGATTACCAACCTGACCGCACTGAACAATCAGGATGCGGCTCAAGGCGTGGCGGTCAACAGCTTGAACATGAACATCGCCATCCGCAATGGGAACGACGACTACCACGTCGGCAGCACGGACGAGCGAAACCTATACAAACCTCTGGACACCGGCGACCGCGTGATCGATCTCTATGTTGTCCAGGGTTTCACTGGGCGCCCGAATCTGCTGGGCTTCACGGTTCCGGAATGCAAGGAGATGAACCCGAATCGGCGTTTGATGACGACCATGATGAACACGATCGTCATGAGGCAGGATTCGTCCGACGGATCCAACACGCAGCCCTACGCCCTGCCGCATGAAATCGGGCATGTCCTTCTGGATAACTCGCGGCATGCGGATAGCCGTCGTCAGTTGATGTTCCCGACGTTGGCCGATGCGGCCGATGTCAACGACACCAAACGATTGATCGGCCGAACGCCACCGGCCGCAAACTGGAACCACGATCGCGAGAACCCAAACGGCTCGGTGGGTAGCCAGCGCGTCCGGCTCAATGCGGTGCAGCGGGTACTGGCCACCAGCGCGCACTTGATGCATTAGGAAGGACTCTGTTGACGTACCGTGAAAGCACAACGCCTCGGCTATTCGTTGATTATTGGGATTGGATTTAACATGGCGCAGACAACCACTCAGCCGGAACCCGACTTCGTCACGACCTTGAAGGCGGACATCCACGGAGTCTATTACAGTCAGGCAGAGGCCTTCTCGAATGAGACCATCATCCGGGAATTCCGCAAAGCCGTGCAAGACCATGCGTTGCTCGCCGATGAAGGCTTCATGGATAACCTGATGTTTCTCGTCCGCAAGAAGGAGGTATCCGAACTCGCCGACGATGCGGCCGAGGTACTCCGCAAAGGCAGCTTGAAACCCGTCGCGGAGGCTTCGGCCATGAAGACGGTGCACGCCTTGGGCGGCGACCAAGAGCGGCAGGAGGTCGACGTGCGACTCAGCAAACAGTTGAAACGGGACCTTCGGGATATAGCCGGGATTTCAACGTCGCCTCATCTCGCGGCAGCCGACGGCGTCGGGCTGAAGCAAACGCTCGAGGTGATCAACGGCGGCCTCACCGAAGCCGTTAAGCAACAGCGCGAGGCCGAACGCGCGACGCCCGACGATCACGTACTGATCGGCCGACTTGATCAGGGGCGATCCCTGCTGGAAACCAAGGCATTCGTGCTGACCCGCAAGCTCGAGGCGCTCGCACAAGACGATGTGCAGCGGGCGACGCTCATGGCAGAATTCTACTTGAAACCGACACGGCATCTCGATGCCTGGGCCTACAAGGAACTCGTACGGAATCCGTCGGCCGACACGATCGACGCGGTGCGCAAGTTCGTGTCACAGCGGCTTTCGACGCTGATTCCTTCCGGGCTCAAGGACAAGGAGCGGACCAATTTGCGATTGCAAGCTCAATTGCGCGGCGTTTGCCTGTTGGAAACCATGAGGGCGACGCTGACGGAGGTGGAACAGAAGCTACTTGTCGAGCACGAGGAAATGTTGAACCAGCAAACGCGTTTCTTCCGGCCGGCGTTTGATTGGGAAGATGTGTTGGATCGCGATTGAGGACGTACGCCATGCCGCCGGCAGCCAGAATAACCGATATGCACACGTGCCCGATGGTCAGCCCCGGGCCGGTGCCGCATGTGGGCGGCCCGATCCTGCCGCCCGGGGAACCGACCGTTCTGATCGGATTCTTGCCTGCGGCGAGAGTGGGGGATATGGCCACCTGCGTCGGGCCGCCGGATACGATCGCCAAGGGCTCACCAACGGTCTTCATCGGCAACATGATGGCCGCGCGCCTCGGCGACAGCACCGCCCACGGCGGCGTCATCGTCATGGGCTGCCCCACCGTAATGATCGGCGATTCCGGCAGCGGCGGTGGCGGCGGTGGCGGCGGCGGTGGCGGTGGCGGTGCCGCCGGCGGTGGGGCCGAACAGGCTGCCAAGAAAGATGATTCGAGCGAATCGCCGTCGGGCCCCACTTCCACGAGCATTGTGGCGGCCCAAAACACGGCCGCAGCGGGATCCGGCGCTCCCTTTTGCGAAGTGTGTCCGGAGTCTGGCAACTCCTCCGGGAGCACGTCGGCCAACCTCGCCGGCGGTTCGTTGGACGACGACGAGGAAGAGGAAGAATCTCAGGTGTAACGGGCAGCGCCGGGCTCGGCGCGCGGTGGGAACTTACGCATGTTTACGTTACGACAAGCCCATATCGACGCCACGGCGGCCGTCTACCGGGTGACCTTCGAGGACCGTATGGTGCGCCACCTTGGGGTCAAGTTCCCCTCCGAGTGCGAGGCGCTGGGCGAGGAAAAGGTGCGCGATCGCATTCGCGATGGCGTTGTCCGATCTCAGAAATACGAGATCGGGGCTCAGCCGGACGTGTCCCGGTTTATCCGATTCATGTTCGCGATTCGCCCGGATTTCGACACCGCACGGCAAACGGCGTGGGCACGACCGATTCTCGAGGATACCAACGCCTCCGCGAGCGACCGGCTCGATCGCGTACGCGAAGAAGCGCGCAAGCAACGCCGCGCGAAACGGGGGAAGACGTAGCTATGGAACGTGCTACGGTCGGGTATTTGGATTGCCACAGGCAAAGGAAAACGTGTCACCGATATGGCCACGCTGACCATCAAGAAAATCAAGTGCATCGAGCAGGAAGATTGGACCGGCGACGACGACATTAAGATTGTCGTGCACGCGGCCACTCGGCGCGAGGTATGGCGTGGTGCGATGGACACCGGTCAGATGCGCAACCTGGGCAATCTTGAGGCGGAATTCACCGGTAGTGCGCGCATTCAGTTGCTGGAAGTGGATTGGCCCGATGGTGATGACAACCTCGGATCGGTTACGGTCAATGAGAGCGCCGCAGCCGCGGTGGATTACGAAGCCCGCTTCACGCGAGACGACGCCAACTACACCGTCTGGTACCGCGTGAGCACGGCCGATGCCACCTCGGAACCCCAGGAGGGTGGCGAGCGCACCTGCGACCCGCCGGAAGATGATCCTGACGCCGAAGGTCCGCAATGCCGGGAAAATGCCGGGTCCGAGGATGGCACTACCGAGTGCCCCATGGGCGACCTGGCGGCGCATGTAACGAACGACGATGGGCAGCCCATCGAAGGGGCGACCGTGCGGCTCGTTGAACTCGAGTTGACCGGCCAGACGGACGCGAACGGCAATCACGAGTTTGGGGCGGTTCAGCAAGGCGACTATACGGTGGAGGCGCGCAAGGAGGCCTACGCCCCCGATCCCGCCTCGACAAGCGTGCACGTGTCGCGCGGCCGGTGCCATGTGGCCGAGTTGACGCTGTCGGGGGTTTTGGTCAGCATCACGCCGAACGAGGACCAGAAATGGTATGTGAATCAACCGGCCGACGAGGCCGGGCACCACGGGCGAGCCATCACGATCACCGCCCAAACGACACCGGCCACGGCCGGCATTCGCATCTACTTCACGCTGCAAGCGGATCCCACGAACAAGACCGGCCTTCCGGCTGCCCTGGAGGCCGGTCTTTCGCCTGAACAAGTGGTAACCGGCGCGGATGGCAAAGCAGAGACGACCTTGACGCTATCGCGATACGGGGGTGATAAGTTCCGCGTTGGCGCCAGCCTGAATGCCGGAACGGCCCCCGGTTCGGACGGATCATGCGATACGGGTTGGTTCGAGGTCTGGCGGAAACTTTACTACGAAACGGACTGCATGGCGCGCCCGGGCGGCGGTTCCTATTCCAATCGCGCGAACCACGCTGGGCTACGCAGTGCCATGCGTCCGGTGTTTCTCGAGGTGCAGCCAACCGGCGCGGACAGCGCGCCGGCACACCGGCGCGTTATACGCGACAACGAAGCCCGCGCATGGGCCGCCGGGTTGCGCACTGGTGGCGGGAGGCCTCGGTACTTTCATCTGATCTTTCTGGATACGATCGCCGTGGACCCGGAGCCCTTTTCGAGCACTTGGCAGTTGCCTACCCTGCGGACCGCAGTCACGCTGCAGGCGAACGCCATGTGCCTCGATCCGCGCGACTGGTTCGTATCGGCGACCTACACCGATACCGGTCCAGGCGGCGCAACCGGAGCCATTCCGGCGGGCAAGTTCAGACTCGATGTCGATACGCCGACGCACAACACATACCGGCTCCATATCGATCTGTCCGGCATTGCGGGAATTGATCCCACCGTCAATCCGGTCGATGTGCGCGTGACCTTTAACAAGTTGACGGAACTGTCCGGTTTGCAATATGGCCCCGCCACGATAATTGGGATCCGGTGGCGTGAACGGGCTTTCTCCGGGAATGCGACCCGACTGTCGAATTCGACGCTGAATACTATGATGCACGAGCCGGGACATGCCCTGGGGCTGGCGGCAACGACGTATCCGACCGGAGGCGACATCGGCACGACGTACTTCAGCAACGGTCATCATTGCAATAACACGCCGCGGTGCCTGATGTACCATGAAAACAGCGGCGCCACCGCGTTCTGTCCGAACTGCAAGGACGCCTGTCGGGGAAGAAATCTGGAGAGCCTGCCACAATCGGGCAGCGCGGGGTATGCATGAGGAATCAGATGCCAGGCGAAACGATCAAGATCATCAAATCACCGTGGTACACACAGGAGGCAAACTCTCCTGAAGTCCGGTCGCCTGCGTTCGGGCTCAAGATAGCCTTTACGCCCGCGGCTCACGATGACCATTTCACCGTAGCCCTTCTTGGTGCGTATCGCTTGCAAGGGCGCTTTTCCGACATGTACGGATCCCGGATTCCGGGCGCCACCCATCTTGTCGCGCGAAACACGGATACCGGGCTCGTGTTCTTTGGCAACGCCGAGGATCCCCATGCCGTACCGATTGCAACCGTCGTCAATCCGGATCCCAAACCCGCCAACGACGGTGAACCCAAGCTCGTGGCGGTGGACGGGTTCTTCAACATAGACCTTGCCGGTCAACTGGGATTGCCGCCGGAAAAGGCAAGCTATTTGGTCTTCGGTTGGTTGGACGAAGTGACCACGAACTTGGCGACGGTCGAAATGCCGGAAGACAAAATCCGACACAAGATGTCGGGGCCGGGTGTCGGGCAAGTGCGCGAGCCGATTGTGGATTTCGGGCGGGTGGATGATTCACCCAAACCCGGCCGGCAACCGATTACGCTGCGTTTCGTGCCGGGCGGCGCCGAGGTGGGCGCCGGGTTGGTCCATGGCGCGGTCGCCCCCGCGATGCTGCCCAAGCAACTGCCCGAGAAGGACGAACCACCGACGTATGTCACGGTGATGGCGTTCGGGCAGCGGACGCGCGAGCTTCGGTGGCACAGCATCGAGCTTCCGGATTCGGCCATCGAAAAGAAGCAGTGCTTTTTTCGTTGCCCGCTCGAGCCGCTGACGACGCCGGCGGAACAGCCACAGCGTGTATTCGTGCTTTGCATGGTGGGAACGGAACGATCCGAGGTGCTGCGCATCGAGGCGCCGAAGCCGTAAGCCTCGAGCAGCTTGGATGGAATTGGGAATATGACGGCAGACGCATTCAATACGCAATCTGATTTACGCACCGTGCTCCTGCGGCAGGCGGTGTCGGCCACGCCGTGGTTCGCCATCATGGACGCCGCGCAGGACGCATCTTCGCCGCAACGTGCCATCGACGCCGGCTTGCAGACCGAGTGTCTCTACGCCGGCCCTCAGGGTGCCCAGCTCAGTCACGTGGCGCCGCACCTGTGCGTGTTTGATTTCGAGAGCCCCTTTGCCGATTGGTGGTTGCGGTCGTGGGGCCACAACCACGGCGTCCTCGTGCAGTCGGCTGCATCGTTCAAGGATGTTCGCAAACAACTTCGTCGGTTTCTGATCGTAAAGAACGAGGCGGGCAAGAAGCTGCGGTTTCGCTTTTACGACCCGCGCATCCTGCGCGCCTTCTTGCCCGTCTGTACAGCGGCGGAGTTGCGGCAGTTCTTCGGACCCATGATGCGCTATTTCGTCGAAGGCCGGGGAGGCGCTACGCTTTGCGTATTCGGATCGGGCGCCAAAGGTCTCACCATCCAAGAGCACGCGGTGACCAAGCCCGCACCAAAAGAGCAAGAGCAGGAAACCCGAACGCGGTACGGTTCGCTCGAGGTCGCGCTGCTCGACCAAAACGGAACACGCCCGCTGGATAATGCCAGCGTGCAGCTTGCCGGTCCCCAGACACACACGGCGGTGTCTTCGGTCGGTGGCAAGGTGCGGTTTGATAAAGTCATGCTTGGCGAGTACGACATCTACGCGATCGACCAGGCGTACCGCTTGGGCCGGACCACGGTTGTGGTCTCGGCGCCGGGGCAGAAATGTGTGGTCAAATGCCGAGAAACAGGTGTGGCGGGCCGGGCGGCCCAGGATGTTTAGCTCCGGCGTGCGGCGGTGTTCATCGGGATAGGGGTTGGGACTCGGCCCCCTGCTGTGAGAGTGAGGAACACCTCAAGATCAGGAAGCATGGTGAAGAAAAGCGACAATCTGGTAGAATCGTAGGATAAGAGTTCGGAAACGCGCTCGCCAAGCAAGGCGCTGGCGTCAGCCTCAAAACCATAAAGGAGACTTTCAATGGATTCCTTAGTCGAAGCCAAAGTCAAACATTTTCTGAAAGATCGGCTGAATTACCCGGCCACGGATTGCGGTGCGATCATGTACAACATCCGCAAACTCGCCCGCGCGGGCGGCCATGCCTTGGACGAAAGATTTGCCCGGGCAGGACTCGGCGCCGGCGTGGAAGCCCGGCTGGCCTCCGAAATCGTCGATCGGGCCCTGGGCGGCGGCGGCGGCTCGGCCTCGTCGGAGGGCCACATGAAGATCGCGATCGACGAGTGGGTGCGCAAGACCCCGCCCATGGGAGTCTAGGCGCCGCGCCTGAGGAACTTTCAGGCAAGCAGTTGCCCCCAGCGGCAGCGTGTAGCACAGCGGCCCTCCGCTGTGTTGGGGTGTATTGCGTTTGGCCCGACACCCGGCCGAGGGCGGCCAGGCTACATTGCAGGTTGGGCGAGCATCAACGAAGCACTCGGCGGCCGTGTCAAAGCGAATGGTCGAAGCGGCGATGCGCCACGCGTGCCAGGTAAACAGGATGTCCAAAACATGACCGACGAGAATCAGATTCCGGATATTGAAATTACGGATTCCGTCCCTTCAGGTTTGAAGGTGACCACGGAGCATCCCTACCGCGTCCTGGTGGTCGCCGGATTCGCAGGTACGTCGGAAAATGGAGCCGTCTTTGGCCCGCTGGCCGACGGCGTGACCACGATCAACGCTGAAACGTTTGACGATGTCATGAGCACCGCCCGCCCCACTGTCGATTTCACGATCTCCGATCCGACGGTACCGGGCAGCGTCATGGTCGAATTGGATCTGCGTTTCGACACGTTGCGCGCGTTCGATCCCAAGAACGTCATCCAACAGATTCCGGCTGCGAAGTCCCTGATGTCCGTACGCGAAAAAACCGCGGATCGCCTGCGTGGCAAAGCCACCTTCGCCGATATCGAGAGCGAGATCAGCCGTGCCGTCGCCGCCGGATTTGATCTCGCATGGATCGCGGACTCACTTTCCTGGTCGCCCGCAACCGATGACGACAACGCAGAGGCCGTCGACTCCATCCTTGGTGCACTCGACTTGGGTGATGATGAGAACACCGATGCGACGTCTCAGGCTGCTTCTGCGCCAACGGCGAAGTCGGATATCGGAAAGCTCGTTACGGCCGCCGCGCAATCCGGCTCATCCATCCCGGCGGAAGAAGCTGCCGCGCTGCGCCGCACGCTGGCGGAAATCGACCGCCGCCTTGCGGCCTGGTTGACGGCCGTGCTTCATGCGCCCGAAGTGAAGTCTATCGAATGTGCCTGGAGATCGCTGGCCTTCCTGGTGACGCACACGGATTTTCGCAAAGGCATCCGCCTTTACCTGCTTCACGCACCATCGGCCGACCGGTTGCATCGCTTTCGGGAAAAGCTGATCGACCCGGTGTTCGACGACGGCGCCGACGCCCCGGATTTGATCGTCATCGACGGGCAATTCGGCAACACGGCCGCCGACATCGAAGCACTCGACGAATTCGCTCAACACGGCGCCAGTCTGCCTGCGGTGGTGCTCGCCGGTGTATCCGCTGGGTTCTTCGGGGTAAAACATGCTTGGCAAATGTCCACGCTGCCTACGATTCCCAATATGTTTGATCAGTGGCAATTCGCCAAATTCAAAAGCCTGCGCAGCGAGCGCTACGCCCGATCGCTCGGCGTGGTCTTCGGCCGGGGCATGTTGCGGGCACCCTACGGCCGTGGATCGGACGATGATCTGGCGCTTGGCTATCGGGAGCAAACCATCGGCGAAAAGGATTTCGTCTGGGCCAGCGGCGCATTTGCCGCGGCCGCGACCACCGTTCGCAGCGTCGCGGATACCGGCTGGCCGACGGCGATGGCCGGGATGCTGCACGGCCGCATTGAGGGCTTCAAAACCGGAAAAGGCGGCAAGCGTGGTGACAAGCTATTCGGTCCGACCGACACGCAGCTCACCCAACCCAAGATCGAGGAAATGGGCGCCATCGGCGTTTCGGCGGTAGTCGGGATTCGCGACCATCCGGATGCACTGGTTTGGAACGGTCTGACGGCCGCGCGCCCCATGCAAATGAGTCCAACAGGCCTGCTGGAAGTAAGCTTGCCCTATCAGCTCTTCGCCACCCGGCTTTCCTCGCTCCTTTTCGAACTCAAGCCGCAGCTCGCCGGGAAATCCGGAGACCAAGTCGTCAAGATCGTGAAACAACACGTTTGTGACTGGCTGGGCTATGAGCCCGACGTTGATTCGGAAACGCTCTCTGTGTTGACCCGCGCTGCGGAGGACGCACCGAATACGCTTGAGCTTGCGGTCACGGTGACGCCCCCGCCGTCCATCCTGCCCAACGGTATTCCGGTCGTGATGGGTTATCGTTTGAATTGAGGAAGTGGTAAGAGCACTTTTGCCTCAGCCGCCGATCCCCCGCAACCTCCACCGGCGATTGGGTCACGGACCCGTGCGTGTCCTTCCGGTGAGCGTGTATGACGTAGTTTGACGGGCCGGGTATCG
>JBHHUB010000071.1:0-18563 GCA_046753625.1 Phycisphaerae bacterium
CGGTCGAGCCTTTTCTTGAATCGCGTCCCCCTTTACCATCGTTATATCGGACTCTACGATCCGGGTCGTTGTCGCGTGGGATGGTCTTACCGAGGTGGCGGAAAGCAGAGCAGATCCAACATGTCCGCAACAGGAGGCATCCACAGTGTATTGGTTACCGGAGCCACCGGCTTCGTCGGTCGGCATGTGGTCCGAGAGCTACTCCACAGGGGAATTCGGCCTGTTTGCTTGGTTCGCTCGATTGATCTGCTTTTCGCCCAGCATTCGCCGGCCGCCCATGATCGGCTGATCCCGATTATCGGACGGCTTTCCGATAAGAAAGCCCTGCAGGAAGCGGCCGATCTTTCGCAGGCGGCCATCCACCTCGTGGGCATTATCATCCAGCGCCGCCTGCAGGGTAAGACCTTCCGACGGATTCACGTGCGAGGTACCGAGCGCGTCCTGGAGGCCCTCGACGGGGCCGGGGTTCGCAGGTTGGTGCACATGTCCGCCCTGGGCGCCCGATCCGACGCGCCTGCTGCATATCACCGGACCAAGTGGCTGGGCGAGCAGGTGGTGCGCGCCGGCGGCCTCGATTGGACGATCTTCTGCCCGAGCATCATCCATGGGCAGGACGGTGAATTCATGCGGTTGCTCCGGACCTTGATGTGCGGGCTGGCGGTGCCGGTGATTCCCTATTTCGGCACGGGGCGGGCTCGTGTGCAGCCCGTGGCGGTTGAGGACGTGGCCCATTGCATGGTGGCGTCACTGACGATGGATGGGTTGGTCGGGCAAGTCGTCTCGCTTGGCGGCCCTAAGGCCTATTCCTGGATCGAGCTATACGAGACCTGCCGGCGGATCATGCCCGGCGCGAAGCGGCTCAAGCCGTTGGTCGGCCAGCCGGTAGGTGTGGCGAAAGGGTTGGCGTACGTCACGGGCCCGCCGTTGGCGCTCGCGGAGCTGGTTTTTCCCGGGCTGGGTATGTTTCGCTTCGATGCGGGGCAGGTCATGATGGCCCAAGAGGATTGCGTCTGCGACCCCAAAGCGGTGGAAGACGCCTTTGGAATAAAGCTTCGCGACTTTGAAGACGAACTAAGGATGTATGCGCCGCGGATTGGCTAGCCCGGCGCTGTGGGCAGACTGTATTTGCTATGACTCATCGCAAGACTCAAGGCCCCGTCGTTCTCATTGTTCGAGATGGATGGGGCGCCAATCCGTCTCCGGAGTGGAACCACGCCAACGCGATCCACCTGGCGCACACGCCGGTAGATGATCGGCTCCTTCGGGATTATCCCCATGTGCTGATTAAGACGTGCGGTCACGATGTGGGCTTGCCGGACAAGGTGATGGGCAACAGTGAGGTCGGCCATCAGAACATCGGCGCCGGTCGCATCGTTGAGCAGGAAATCATGCGGATCACCGGGCGCATCCACGATGGATCGTTTTTCGAGAACAAGGGGCTCGGTTTCGCTTTTGAGCGGGCGGGGCGCACGGGCGGCTGCGTGCACATCATGGGGTTGTGCAGCGACGGCCGCGTCCACAGCGATATGGAGCACGTATACGCCTTGATCGCCATGGCCGGTCGGGTCGGCTTCCCCGGATCGCGGGTTTTTGTTCACGCGTTTACCGACGGGCGCGACACGGTGCCAACCAATGGCATCAAGTACGTAGAAGCCATCGAACAAGAGTGCCGCGATCACGGCGTTAACCCCATTGCCAGCGTCATTGGCCGATTTTACGCGATGGATCGCGACAACCGCTGGGACCGTATCGAGCCGGCCTACCGGCTGCTGACCCAAGGCCGGGGGGCGCCGTTCGCCTCCGCCGCCGATGCGTTGGCGCATTACTACGAGCACCCCAGCGTGCCGGAGCTGGCCGGCGACGAGTTCGTGGCCCCCAGTGTGGTGGTTCGTGACGGCAAGCCCGTCGGCACCGTTCGTGACGGCGACAGCGTGATTTTCTTCAATTACCGAGGTGATCGCCCGCGTGAGCTGACGCGAGCCTTTACGTTCGACCAATTCCCGTTTCCGGCGCCTGATGAGGCCGCCAAGATGCTGGGGTTTGAGCGGGGCCAAAAGCTCGATCTTGGCTACGTTACGATGACCGCGTACGAGCAAGGGTTGCCCGTGACCGTGGCATTCGGCAAACCCGAAAAGATGGTGCACATTTACGGCGCCTATCTTTCCGAGTTGGGCCTTACGCAATTCCGATGTGCCGAGACCGAGAAGTATCCCCACGTTACGTTTTTCTTCAACGACTACCGCGACGAGCCATTTGATGGTGAAACGTGGCAGATCGTTCCCTCGCCCAGAGACGTCAGCACGTACGATCAGAAGCCCGAAATGTCGGCGCTGGGGGTTACCGATGCCGTATTGCGGCGCTTGGCCGAGCACGACGACGACGCCGTCGTGATCAACTTTGCCAACGGTGACATGGTGGGCCATACCGGTGTCATCCCGGCCGCGGTCAAGGCGGTCGAAACGGTGGACGCGTGCGTAGGGCGCGTAATGGAGGCCGTCTTGGCCAAGGGGGGCAAGCTCATCATCACCGCCGACCACGGCAACGCCGAGCAAATGATCAACCCGGAGACGAATGGGCCGCATACCGCGCACACGACCTATCCGGTCGAGTTGATCGTCGTCGATGACGCACACAAGGACCGATCACTGCGCCCGGGCGGACGATTGGCCGACATCGCGCCGACGGCGCTCGAGTTATTGGGCCTTGACGTGCCGGCCGAGATGTCCGGGGTTTCCCTGTTGCGCCGATAATCCTGCAGCGCCGTGCCGGACCTGCAGCGGCGCCCGCCGTGGCGGATCCGCGCCGTCGCTGCTCGCGGTATCCATCTCCATCCGATGCCCCGTCACAACGCGGTGAAGTGAAACGACATCACGGTGATGCCGATGATGTACTGCGGGCACGAGCGGTGCTGCCCGCCGTCAACACGGCGGCTGAGGAGCGCGGGAATCGGACGAACACGACGTATGGCCTACCCAACCGGTGCCACATCCAGGAGCACGCGTGCCGTGAGCCGGCTCGATGCCATGGGTCTGGAGCTCCTCAATGCCGTCGATGCCGGTGTGTTGGTGGCCAACCTCGAGGGCGACATTCTCTTCGCCAACAATGTGGCTCGAGCCGCATGGGGGAGGCATCCTTGCCTGGCATCGATGTTTCCCGACGCCCGTTTCGGCGCGGCGTTTCACACGTGGGCCGAGCTTGTCACCAGTGTGGCGCGGCGCAAGGATGCTGTCGAACTTGCCGTCTCGTTCACACCCCGCGACTCGCCCACGGCATGCGTTGTCCATGTGCATTGCGCGCCAGTTCCCGACGAGGCCGGCGATTGTGTCGTGCTTTCTTTGCGGCCAGGCCACGGGGCGGAATCGCGGTGGGAAGAGGAAGCGGTCTCACGGCGCTTGGCGTCGCTTGGCAAGGTGGCGGCGCAGGTCGCCCATGAACTGAACAATCCACTCGACGGGATTCTCCGCTACGTCAACCTGGCGTTACGCATGGCGGAGCAGGCCGCGAACCCCAAACTGAGCGATTACTTGAGCGAATCGCGAACAGGATTGGTTCGCATGGTATCCATTATCAGCGAGTTATTGGAATTCGCGCGCAGCAGCGACGCCGAGTCGGAACCGATCGGCATCAACGAAGTTGTTCAGCAGGCGGTGTTGAGCCAAGCCGAGGCGGCCAAGGCTTGCGGCGTGGTGGTCACGTCTGATTTTCAAAGCCAGGCGATGCCCGAAGTTCGTGGCACCCGTTTGCTGCAGGTGTGCGGCAATCTGATCAAGAACGCGATCGAGGCGATGCCCGATGGGGGCAGGCTCACCATCACCACGGGACTGGTCGAGGGCGACGTCATCATTCGCATTGCGGACACGGGGCCCGGTTTGCCCGAGGAGGCTCAAAAGGTGTTCGAGCCGTTTTATACCACGAAAAGCGTGGGCAAGGGCACGGGGATCGGGCTGGCGATCTGCAAGGATTTTGTTGAGGATCTCGGTGGCACGATTGCCGCAGCGCCGGGGAACGAGGGCGGTGCGGTCTTTACCATTCGCTTGCCAAGAAAATGTTGCGAGGCGACTTCGTCTGAGAACAGGCTTGGGCGGCACTAAGAACCTGCCCCCGAGCCGCGGGCTTGAAGCCCGCGCGGCCTCCGGGATCGGGCAGCGTGCTGACACGCAGCGCCGCGCAAGCTAAAGCATGCGGCTCGGGATCGGTAGAGCACGCTTTTCGGAATCGGCGGGTGCCCCACCTCCTTCCGGAGGTGGGGGCGTCGATGATGGTGACCGGCTGACAGCTTGCACGCTGCAGGAGAGCACGGTGTTGAATGCGCCAAACGTATCACGGACCCCCGCGGGAGCCCCGGCCATGAGCGATGCCCAACCAGCGCGTATCCTGATCGTCGATGACGATCGCATCATCCTAGATTCGCTGGCGGAATTCCTGCGATTGGAAGGATACGAAGTGATCACGGCGCGGCGCGTGGATGAAGCGATGCGCGCCAACGACAGCGACCCGGTCGAGCTGATCGTCTGCGACGTCAACATGCCGGGCGGCAACGGATTTGAGCTGTTGCACCAGGTCCGAAAACGCCACCCGGAGACGGCATTGATCATGATGACCGGCTACGGCACCATCGAAAGCGCGGTCGAAGCGATCAAGATGGGGGCGTTTGACTACCTGACCAAGCCTATCGACGACGATGAGCTGAAGCTTTGTGTTCAGCGAGCACTGACCCAGCAAGCGATCCTGCGCGAAAACCGTGTTCTCAAAGACCGCCTGGAAGAGCGGTACGGTTTGGGCAACATCATCGGCCACGACTACCGCATGAAGAAGGTTTTCGAGCTTATCGAATCGGTTGCGGCGTCGCGGGTAACCGTCTTGATCCAAGGCGATTCGGGTACGGGCAAGTCGCTGGTGGCGCGGGCCATCCACCAGCTCAGCGATCGCTACGAGCAGCCTTTCGTGGAGGTTGCCTGCGGCGCGATTCCGGAGACACTGCTCGAAAGCGAACTGTTCGGCCACGTGCGCGGGGCGTTCACGGGGGCGGTCGCATCCAAGGCGGGGAAGTTCAAGGCGGCGTCGGGCGGGACGATTTTTCTCGATGAAATCGCGACGGCTTCACCGGCGTTGCAGGTGAAGTTGCTGCGTGTGTTGCAGTCGCAGCAGTTTGAGCCGTTGGGCAGCAACAAGACGGAAACCGTCGATGTTCGGGTCATTCTGGCCGCCAACGTGGATATGGAGGAGGAGGTTCGAGCCGGGCGGTTTCGGGAAGACCTGTACTACCGCATCAATGTGGTTACCATCGATGTTCCCTGTTTGGCGGAACGAATCAGTGACGTGCCGCTTCTGGCACAGTCGTTCTTGAAGAAATTCGCCCACCAGGCGAATCGCGACGTCGTAGGTTTTGAGGAAGACGCGATGTACGCGCTGCAGCGGTACAACTGGCCGGGCAACGTGCGCGAGCTGGAGAACGCCGTGGAGCGGGCCGTCGTGTTGTGCAAGCGGCGGAGCATTACCGTTGATGATTTGCCGCCGAAGTTACGCCATACGGTCATCACGCCGGATTTCTTCTCCGACGGGGAGGCCAAGCCGCTCAAGGAAGCGCTCGAAGAGCCGGAACGCCGCATCATCGAGGCCGCGCTGAAGGCCAACGGTTGGAACCGGCAGCTTACGGCCGAGCAGCTCGGGATCAATCGGACCACACTGTACAAGAAGATCAAACGCTACGGGTTGGAAGATGCCGCCGTGGGTCGCCCAGAGCATTCGGCGCAGGCCCGGTGACCGTCGCTCCGAGATGGTCCGCAGGCCATCGCTCTGTGAAGCATGTACTGACGAGTTCGACGAGTTGCGTGTAGCCCAGCCGCCCTCGGCTGGTCGGCAGTGTATGGCTGGTCGGTTGCGCATGGCAAGTCGGCTGCCAATACACGGCGGAGGGTCGCTGTGCTACACGGTCGCCGATGCCGCTTAATTGTTGCTGGTGGTCGCCGAATCGTCCGTTGTGGGTACCAGCAGGTCGATGATCGGAGTGGGGTCGAACAGGGTTTGAAAGAGGAGCGTCTTGCCGCCGTCCACGACCGCCTGCCGGAACCGGCCCTGACACGTTGTGAACATAGAGCCGCCGGCAAACAGCAGCACCAACCCTTTGGCGATCCGCGAATTCAAGAGCGATCCGGTCTTCATGGCGTGTGCGTCATCCTTGAAAAGAAACAATCTCGCTGCGCGTCCTTGCGTGGAGCCGTTGCCGGCCACCGTCTGATGCTGGCGGTGTCGTCGCCAATTGCGGACCGGTTTACGGCCCCTCCGCGCCGTCTGTCGATTGCCGCTGTTCCGACTCGAGGATCGTGGCGAAGTTAACGAAGGTGTTGGGCCCGCTAAAGGATTCCGGCCGGCCCAAGCCGGACAGGACGAAGGACTGAATGGAAACACCACCCGCGACGCCTCGGTTCTCAAACGCCTGGAAGACGATCGTATCGCCGCAATTGAAATTGCCGGCCTCAAGGGACAGCGGATTGAGGTCGCCTGCCGGAATGCCGAACCCGGGCACGCCCGCCGCGCCCCCCCCGGCCACAAACACCGCCGCGTCCGTGCGGAGCAGGTCCTCGCCCAGACCGACGCGTTTTACCGGCGAAACGCTGCAATCAAAGAGCACGCCCAATTCGTTGGCGGGTGCGTTGGCAAGCGTCTGGAGCCGCTTGCGCTGCAGTTCGGTTCGCGTTACCGGAGTCCCATCCGGCTCGAACAGGAAGATGCCGTCATTGTCGGTCTGGAGCACTTCTCGCTCGATCGTGACCAGAAACTCGGCGTTCTGGTTGGTCTCATTGACGCAGAGTACCAGGACGAACGCCGCCCCCGGTCCGGGGGTTAAAGGAAAAGCGTTGCCGGAAAGTGTATTGACAAAGGCGGGGTTAAAAAATGACGCTG
Source organism: Phycisphaerae bacterium (assembly GCA_046753625.1). Taxonomy (GTDB): domain Bacteria; phylum Planctomycetota; class Phycisphaerae; order UBA1845; family UBA1845; genus JADFOB01. The sequence continues at coordinate 6,904 of JBHHUB010000071.1, forward strand.
CGTTGCCGGTGCCGCCACCGCATCCCACTTGCGATAACAAGGCCATGGCAACAGGGCCGATAAGAAGTACAAGGTTTTTCTTCACGTCAAATCTCTCCGGTCTATGCCGTCCACCGACGGTGCGTGCTTCCTATCGAGCAAGAACCGTGAGCGAAAAACGGCCGCCGATGCCCGCCGTCGTCGGTACGTCACCTACGTCATAGCTGGGGTCGGGGAATCCTTCCAGAAACGGAACCGCCAAGGAACCGCTGGCCGTAATGGTGACCACGGAACCGCAAAACGTCGGCTCCACGGGCGCGGGGGCTTTGCGTATGTCGATGTTGCGCCGAAGAACGATGTTGTTGTTCGCGTCGACGTCGTCCACCTGAAGAGGTCGAAACTGAGGCGGGAATGTTTGATTGAGCACGAACTGGAAGAAGGTAACGTCGTTGGTGGTCACCTGTTGCTGTTGGTACTCTTGTAGGGGGACCGGAACAAAAACCTCGATGGGGGAAGTCGGCAGGACTTCCACCCGTTGCACGTCACAGATCACGACCACGTTGTTCAAATCGTTTTGGTTCAAGTCGGGGTCGGAACGCGTGTCAAAAGTCGGATCGACCAATTTGGAACTTCCATCGACGAATTCCACGTCCATGAACGCACCGCTGGTGAATGTGATCCGAACGCGAAACCGGATCCGCGGACGCAACGCGCGTTCTTCAAGATCGGTGAAAACCAGGCTGCCTCCTTCCGGACTTTCCAAATAGCGAATCAACTGCTCATCCACTTCGGCGTTGTTGATGAAGCTGATTACGACATGGCCCGGGGCGTTTTCGATCGTGGAAAACCGACCGGTGCCTTGGGCATCAATGAGGTTCAGGAACGCCGGGTTAAACGCGCCACATCCGAGCATGCTCACGCCCGCACACAGCAGGGCGACGCGCACGAAACGCCGCATGCTGCCACTCCTGGAGGCGAGCCCGGCCTGGGATGTTGCTTGGGGGTCTGATAAACCCCGGGAAAACGTCGATTGAATCATTACTTGAACCCTCACCTGGGGATCGCGTGGCACGGCCGCCCTCGGCCGTGTGTCCTCCGCTTGCCCGTGTGACCGCCCTCGGCCCTGTACCTGCCGCTCGGTCGCACGGCCTCCTGGCGCCCCGGACTCGAGCGCCAACGGCGCTGCCTGCGGCCAAGCAGACCCCGCGGCCGTTGTCGCCGCGCCAAGGTGGCGGGAGGCGGACAGCTCATCCATACTCTAAGTATGCCGGAGTTAGCTGTCAGGTCAACCCACCTTCCTATTCGGCGACATAGGGGGCTTCGGCCGTACGAGTACGCCAACTCAGAGCCGCAGGCGCCAGCCCGCGGACCATGCATGGCGGGATGTCGCCGGGCTTGCGCCAGATGCTCTGAGGCGTGTCCGCCGCCGATTCTGTCCTGCCACCCGACCACGGGCCGCCACAGGACAGCCCGTTGCGAATCGAAAGGTGGTCTCGCCCCAAGCGCATCTCAGGGTCCGGTTCCGCCGAGGCGCTTGGCCCGTGTGGCGGCCGGTCGGAGGTCGGCGTCCGCCGCGCCTCGTGTGATTCTCGGCCTGCGGAGCGGCAGCATCCGGTGTAGCCGCACCAATCGGGTCGAATCTGCTATAATGGGCTCGTGCATCCCCGTCCCCGATGGAGGACCATGATGGCGTTTGAATCCACGCGTGTGACACTTCTTGAGCGGGTCCGCGACGCCAAAGACGAGGCGAGCTGGCGTGAATTCTACGAACTGTATCAGCCGCTTCTGTATCGGTATGCGCGAGCGCGGCGGTTGGATCGGGAGGTTGCGGAGGAGATCGTGCAGCAGTGCATGACGGTTCTGGCGCAGAAGATGCCGGAATTCAGATACGCCAAAGAGCGCGGCGGGTTCAAATACTGGCTCCGGCGTCTCGTCAACAACAAGATCAACGACTACTTCAAGAAGAAGAAGCTCCCGCTGGCGCAGAGCGCCGATTTTCGGCGGGCGAGCCTGCGCGACGATTCCGCGGATGAACTGTGGGAACAGCAGTGGCGTAAGCGGCACCTGAGATACTGTCTGGAGCTCATCAAACGGGACGTGGCGCCGCAGACCTATCAGGCGTTCGAATACCACGTGCTCGCGGATTGGCCGGTGGAGCGCGTGACCGAAACGCTCGGCCTGTCCGCCGACCAGGTCTACGCCGCCAAATCGCGCATCACTAAGCGGCTGAGAGAAAAGATGAAGGAAGTGGTCGGCGAGGATCTATAGCGCCGGCTCATATTCGAAGGCCATGGGGTACGCTTGCCGCTAAGCTTACCGGTGGCAGTGAACGCAATCCCTGGCCAGTCCGTGCTCCGCGTGGCAATTCACACAGTCGCTCATGCTCATGACCAACCTCGCTCGCGGCGGGGGCGAGACCAACGTCTCCTGATCCTTGTGGCATTGGAGGCAGTCGAGTTTGGCGGCGGTTACGTGGCGGCGGTGTGAGAAGAAGATGTCCGGTCGGGTTACCGCGACCCGCTGCCAGGGGATGTCGTCGTCGGTTTCGTCGAACTCAAAAAGCAAATCCTTTTGGGGATGGGTACCCTCCTCTTCGTCGATGTCGTGGCAGTCCAGGCACACGTCTTTGCCCGGAATGCCCGCGGATACGCTCGTTTGGGCATTCAGATGGCATTGGAGGCATTCCATCTTGGCTTGTTTCAGATGGATCGTATGGTTGAAGGCAATCGGCTGAATGACGCGCGGCCCGCGCGTGACGACGCCGTGTACGACCGCCGCCAAACCGACCACCACCACAAGCACCGCCAGTGCGGAAAGCAATTGTTTCATAGTGACTCTTCCTCGTTCGGGTCGCCGCCGGATTCGCAGCGCCGCCTCGGCGTTTTGTTGAAATCGGCTATGGTTCCCGGCTCTACTGGCCGTCGCCGTTTTTCAAGAACGCCAGCAAATCCACCATCTCATCGTCATCGAAAACAGGCCACGAAACACCGGCTTCCGTCATGCGCTCGAGCATGGCCCCGCCGTGGTTCCACATCGCCGCCGCCATATCGACCGGGCCGGCGTCTCGGCTCAATTCGGTCACCGGGGGGCCCACGCCGTTGGCCGTCTCGGTGGCTTCATGACATTGATTGCAGCCCTTCTGTTCGAACAATACCGCCCCGGCATGCGGATCGCCGGAGCGGTCCCCCCGGGACAACTCCAACACATACGCCAGCAGGTCGGCCAGCTCCTGCGCCGAAACGCGCTGGCGCGTGATCGATTGCTTGCGCATGGACGAAGCCATGATGGGCGAATGGTTCCACATCCGCACCGCCAGCCCGCCGACCGTCGGGGGCAGCTTCCGGGTCGCCAGGTCCGGTCCGGCTCCAGGATGGCACGCGCTGCACCCTTTCTCGACGAACAAACCGCGGCCTCGTTGATGATCGCCGGGCAAAAGGTATTCCCGTTCGCCTTCGCCGCCGACGCTGCGTATGTAGGCGAGCATGTCCACGATGTCGGGCCCCGCCAGCTTGGGCCAGACGATGCCCGAGCGTTTCATGGCCTCCTCCATCATGGGGGCGTGCTCCCACATCATCTGGGCCCACGCGATGGGATTGGCGTAATGACCCCACTTGGTGAGGTCCGGACCGATTCCTTCTTCGAGACTTCCGAGAGCGTGGCATTCCGTGCATCCCTTGGCCTTCAGGACGCGCTCACCGCGCCGCGCATCGCCCGTGTCGTCAAGTTGCCTGGCAAAAAACAGCAGCGCAAACAAATCGCTCATCTCGTCGCGGTTGAGTGTCGTCGGGGGGCGTCCCGTTTGTTCCATGCGTCCCAACATTTTGGGGATGTGGTTCCACATTACTCCGGCCAGATGACCGCCGGATTGCTGCTGCGAAGCGGTCCGACCGAGGTCGGGGCCGACGCGGCCGCCCTGGCCCCAAATGGCGTGGCATTCGACGCAATGCTTGGCATGAAACACGCGCCAACCCCGTGTGACGTCACCCGGCCGGGCCGCTTTGGCGCCGCTTTGGGCGCGCGCCGCGCCCGCGCACCCGGTCCAGATTAAGAGCCCGAGCAACCCGGCGGCTCCAGGCGATGTCCGATAGGTAGGCTTCGTGCAGGTACAGATCATGATGCGGCTCCCACTTCTTCGCGAACGGCGGTCGACACTTGGGGGTCCGGCAGGTAGGTCTTGAGCCGCTCGGTTACCTCCGCGATGGAATTCTCTCGACCTTCTTGAATCTCCCAGATGGATACGATGGGGAAGACTTTTGTGAACAGTATGTAGGCCAGCGTGAACGCGGCGAAGCAAGCGGCCAGGATGCTCCATTCCACCCAGCTGGGTGAATAGACGATGTCTTCCGCGTGCGGCAGCCGAGGCTGCGACAGGGACGGTACGACGATGATGAAGCGTTCGAGATACATGCCGATGTTGACGGATATGGATGCGATGACGATTCCGAAAATGGTCCGCGTTCGACGATTGCTCAAAATCGCCACGGGAATCACGAAACAGGTAAACACCATCACCCAAAAATGCCACGCGAAGGGGCCGGAAACCTTCATCCAGAAGATGGCCATGTGCGCGGGTTCATTGCCGTAAAACGTGGTGAGGAACTCCGAAGCGGTGAAGTAGAACCAGGCGAAACACATCACCAGCAGGAGCAGCCCCAGGTTGTTGAAGTGGAGATCCTTCAGGTAGTTGCCCAGGCCGTAAACCCAGCGGATCAGCGCCATGGCCACGATCAACGCGGCGATGCCGGAGAAGATCGCCCCCACGACGAAATAGGGGCCGAAAATCGCACTGTGCCACATGGGTTGGACCGTCATGGCAAAGACGAAGCTCACGACCGTATGCACGGATACGGCCACCGGAATGACGATGATCGCCATGACGCTGATGAGGCGGTCGAGAATGCGATGCTGACGCGGCGTTCCCGTCCAGCCGAGGGCGAGCGTTCGGTAAAACCAGGGCCACTTGTTGGTGTGGTCGCGGATGAGCGCGATGTCGGGAATGAGCGGCAGGTACAGATAGGTGGTGCTCATCGTCAGATAGAGCGTAATGCTGCACACGTCCCACAGCAGCGGCGAAACAAAATGGGGGTGGAAGACGACGTTGAGCATGCGATCGGGGCGTCCCAGGTCGATCAGGACATTTCCTACGCCGAACGTGATGACCATGACGGTGATCACTTCAGCCGAGCGCGTGATAGTACGCCGCCACTCGGCCCCGCAAAGGCGCAGGATGGCGGAGATGAGCGTTCCGGCGTGGCTGATGCCAATGAAGAACACGAAATTAGTGATGTAGAACCCCCAGTAGACGGGTCTTCCGAGCCCGGTCACCCCCAGCCCCTCGCGGTACTGATGAATGTACGCGTACACGCCGAGCGCGATGACACTCATCAGCGCCGCGACGGTAACGTAGAACTTGGGAGTCGTCTTAAGAATCGGCTCCAACAGGATCGCGTCTTCGGTGAGAAGAGGCGGTATCTCCTTGGTCCGGGTGGCCACGTTATTCACCCTCCCGTAAGTAAATCACTTTCGGTTCCGTTCCCAAATCTTCCAACAGCTTGTAGGCACGCTCGCTGTGCGCGAGCTGGGCCACTTCGCTGCTCTGGTCGGACAGGTCTCCAAAGACCATTGCTTCGGTCGGACACGACTCGACGCATGCCGGCGTGTATTCGCCGGGGTGCAGCGGTCGATTTTCCGCCCGCGCCTGATCGCGGGCGTTTTGCAGGCGGTGGTGGCAGAGCGTGCATTTCTCAACGACACCTTTGGGCCGGACCGACACGTCCGGATTGAGCTGGCGTTTCATCGGGTCGGGCCATTCGGGCTCGCTCCAATTGAAGTACCGGGCGGTGTACGGACATGCGGTCGTGCAGTAGCGGCATCCGATGCACCGGCTGAAAATCTGCCCCACGATACCTTCTTCGCTCTGGTAGGTAGCGGAAACCGGACAGACGCGAACGCACGGCGGATTGTCGCAATGGAGGCACGGTCGCGGCAGCAGCCGTTCGATTGCCTTGGGACGCTCCCCTTCCCCGGTGAACGGAATCATCTCCATCCACGCGAAGTTTCTTCCCCGCCGAGCGTCCTCCGGGCCCGTGGGTGCAAGATTGTTCTCCGTCTGACAGGCGGTTACGCACGCCTGACAGGCCGTGCACCTATCCAAATCTATTGTCATGCCCCATCTGGCCATCTATTCGCTCCGAGTCATTCCAGCGGAAGGCGCCATTGGCGACGCTTCCTCATACCTTCACAACGGACGCACGCGTGCGCGTCCACAACGAAGCGCCCGTCAGCGGGTCCCTGCGCGCTTCGACCAATTTTGCGGGATTCGCACCGATGCCCGCACACCACCGACCACCTGCCTCGTGGCCGAAACCGAAGGGAATCGCGATTACTTCAGGCATCAGCCCCTCATAGGTCTTGACCGGCAGCGTCAGGGTGCCGCGGGGCGTACGCACTTCGACCAGATCCTGATCCTCAACCCCCAGACGCTGCGCCATTTCGGGATGAATCTCCACCCACGTTCGCCATTTCTCGAACATGTACGCCCCGGCTAGGTCATTGAGCCACGGCAGGTTGGGGCTGGAAACGCCGACAAGATTGGGAAGCGGGTAGACGTACAATTCGAAAGGATGACGCTCGTCGTGGGCCGGTTCATCCCGTCCGCAGTCGGGCAAGCATCGAACGCCCGCATCCGCCGAACCGGCCGGCTCCTCGAATGCTTCGAACGATCGCGCTAGATGCAGTGAACTGAAGGCGAACTTGCGCGGCGGCGATCGAAAAACCCGATCCCATTCGCCGTGCGTATAGATGGGGTCCGTCCAGCCGCCGCCGGCCAGGAGATCACGCTTGAACTCTACGAAATCGCCGGCAAACGGGGCGCACCAGCCTCGCTCCTCCAGCAATTGTGCCCAGCTTTCCTCATCGGCCGGTCCAAACGCCGCCCCTTTCTTACGCCGGAACAGTTCGCGGCAGACCGCGTCCACGGCGTCTTGGGAATCCGACCACGGCAGCGAAGTCGCTACCGTGCCGCCCATTGCGTCGGCCATGATCTTGAGGACGGCGTAGGGGTCTTTCGCCCCCGGTGGAGGCGGCATGACCGGCTGAGCCAGCGTCACCACCGGGTGGCCCGTTAGTGTGCTGGACACGTCGTAGTCCCACCGATGCAGGCCGTGCAGGGTCGGAAGAATCAAATCCGCGAATTGCGTACTGTCGTTGTGGTATTGCGAGGTGGCCACGACGAACGGCACCTTCGCGAGTCCGTTGGCGAATCCGTCGCCTTGGGGCAGGGAGAACACCGGATCGGCATCAGCCAACCAGACGACGTCCGGCGTGAACGGCCGGCCTTGTTCGAGCGCTTCGGCGAGCAGATCGATGGGGTGATCCGACAACCGCCGCTGTCGGGGCAGCCCGTCCAGTCGTTGCGCCGCGAGTCCGCGCTCGGCGATGGCGTCGGTTTCGACTTCGGGCGCCCCCAGGGTGAAGTCCGTAAAGACCGTGACGCCGCCGGGTACGTCGATGCTGCCGTTCAGCGCGTTGAGGCAATGTATGGCCATTCTGTCATAGGCCGCCTGCTGCCCGCAGCCGCCGCCGTCAAAGCCCAGCACGATTGCGGGTCGATTGGCGGTCAGCTCGCGTGCCAGGCGGAACACGTCCCCGTCGGCAACGCCCGTGATGGACTGTACCTTTGCGGGCGGAAACTCCTGCAGCACGAAGCGGCGGAATCCGCGATGTTTTCGACCCTCGCGATCCGTGAAGTCATCGAACCCGTACGCGAAGCGATCCACGTAGCTGCGGTCATAGAGTCCCTCGCGGACCATAACGTGGGCCAAGCCCAGCGCCAGCACGCCCTCCGTGCCGGGGCGAATCGCCAACCACTCGTCGGCCTTGGCCGCCGTGAGGGAAAACCGCGGCTCAACATGGACCCATCGGGGCCGAAAGCCCGGGCGGCCGCGCCTGAAGTCGGCGAATCCCTTCGCCGCCTGAACGGTTGACCAGTGTGCGTCCAGCCACCCGCTGGAAAGCGAGAGCACGAAGGAGGCCCTCGCTACGTCATGTCCCATGCGTTGCCGGACACCCTGAGCAGCCAGCACGACCGGATCGGCGCCCAGGTTGTCGTCGGGCGCTTCCTCGAAGAGGTTGGGCGATCCGAAGGCTCGCATGAACCGGATCCAGGCGGTGCGGCTCAGTCCGCGATCCCGCCCCAGGACCGTGCACAAGCCCTGCGGGCCACGTCCTCGCACGTCGGCCAGCTTGGCCGTCAGCAGCCCGATGGCCTGGTCCCAGGGGATTTCCTTGAACTTGCCGGACCCCTTGGCGCCGACGGCCTGAAGGGGATGGCGCAGGCGATCCGGATTGTAGACGTCCTGCAAGACGACCGAGGCACGCGAACAGAGGCCGCCCCGGTTGATCGGATGATCGTCGTTGCCTTTCACGCCCACGGCGTAGCCGTGAACGGTTCTGACGTTCAGACCACATCCTCCTGGACACATGGGGCAAATGGTGTTGACGAATCGCTCAGAGGGCGGCGTACCTTCGCTCCGTGCATATTCGAGGAACCAGGATTTCGGCGCGGCCATCGCGCATGCGGCGGTGCCATAGGTCGCGCCCAGTGCCGCCAGGAAGTCACGCCGGTTTAGTGCAAGCCAGTCTTTCATTTCCGCCAACTCCGCCTATTGCCCCATCGGTTTGATCGTGTTTCGCCGTGAGGCAATCAAAAACTTCATCTCCGCCGGTTCGATCCGCTCTTGGCCGTCGACTTCCACGAGCGTCTCGGTTGAGTACGCATAGTACAGTGTGGCGGTCAACAGCAGCTTGCTCGCGTGTACGTCGCGAAACGAAACATCGATCACCCGTTTTTCCTTGGGCTTGATCCGCGTGTCGCTGCGCACGTAGGCGGACTCGACCATGATTTCGTGGTCCGCGGTGAGCGGCTTTCGATCCTTGTTCATCATGACGATCTGAAACGGGATCAAACGCTGATCCACAAGCGTGGCCCCATCATGGATCGTTACCTCCAAGACCACCCGATGTTTGGGGAGCCCCGTTGGGAAGCAATGCCCGCTGCCTTCATTGGCCACCTGAACGAATACCCATACCCGATCCCCCAGCCATTCATGGCCCATCAAGTCCAAGGTTACCGCCTTGCGTACCTGCTCGATGTCGTGGGAGCCGGATACGTCGTGAAGGTTGACCTGCTTGTTGGTGTCGCGTTTGACGTCCAACGCCACGACGCGCCCCGGAATCAGGGGCATGTGGCAATCCTGACACTGCTTGCCCTGCTTGGCATAAGGGCTGGCCTTCCATTCGGAATACGTCCCGAGCACGGTGACGCCGTTGCTGTTGCGGTATTCGTGGCAGGCCGCGCAGAATTCCGATTGCGTGTGGAGTTGCGTATCCACGATTTCGTGCGCGGGCGACTGTGCGTGGCGCAGCGGTCCGTATTTCGTCTTGCCCACCGTCCATCGGACCGGATCGTCGGGGTCCGTCAAATCCACGGCCGAGACGCTATGGCAAAAATCGCAGGTGACCCCTTCCGCGGTGATGGCTTCCTTTACGTCGTAATCGCCCCCATGTCGCACGGTAGGTGTGTGGCATCTCTGGCAGGTCTTGGCTTGCTCGGGGCCGTAGGCGTCGCGGCTTCTCCGGTAGGCGGCTTGGAAAATGCTGTTGCTCCAAGCGTTGGCATGCATGGATTGCCGCCAGACCGCGTGGATGGCCTGATGGCATTCCCCGCAGACGTTGGATGATGTCCAACCGTCGGGATTGACCTCGGGGTGGGACGCACCGGGTGCGGCCAAGCCGGTAGGGGCCGCATCTTCCGCCGGCGAGCGACTCACAACGGCGAGGATCAAAATGAGCGGCACGGCTTGGAAAAAGCATGATCGGGGCCGTGCGGGAGCCGGCAGGCCCGACCGCCCACCATCCGCCAACGATTGCTTTTCTTGCATAACATCGCCCTCGCTCGAAAGCGTTGACCAAAACCCACGGCCGCCTGCGTTTCCACAGGGAGGTCGCACCGTAGGAGCGTTTGCTCCGATTCGTACGCGGCGGCCGCTTACTCCAATCGCTTGGCCAGGCTTGCCTGGAGGTCGTGCATCCAAGTGGTTTGCATGGCCTGCAGACGCCGCCCGATTACGCCGGCCAAGTTGTTCATGAAGCGGTAGCCCGTCATCGGATCGGTGTCAAAGTACAGATGAATCGCCTCACGCGTCAGACAGGTGAGCGTGCAATGGCTGGCGCAGCGAGCGCTGAGCGTAAAATGATAGGGGCTGACCAGCGCGGACCAGGCGACGACGTCTCCGGGTCGCTTGCTTTCCATGGCGACCTCCCGCGTGGCACCGAGCACGGATACCGGGAACAACAGCTCAACGATGCCGTCCTGCAGGATCATCAGCTCGGTGGCGTCTTGCCTGCGTTCGAACAGCAGGTGTCCGGCATCGAAGGACGCCACACGGCCCCGCGCGCAGAGCGCCTTGACGGCGTCCGGTGGGATGTCGCTGAAGATGGGTATGTCGACGAGCGATACGCCGTTGGTGGTTAAAGACATAGGCCTCTCCCACAGCAAGGCGGCGTTAGGACTGGATGTGGCACATCCTATTCGCCGCGTTTAAGCGCTCGGAAGAGGGAAACCCAATGCGTACCGAGCGCAATTCCTTGCGCTGATCGCCGGTTCCGGGGAGGTGCGGCGCCCGGCCCGTAAGCCGTCGCATTCTCCGAAAGCAAGCCAATCAACTTACATTCTTATGGACAAATATGACAACATGAATCACCCTTGTCAAGCGTGCTTGTCAGGAATATCCACCTTCCAACAAAGCCATTGAGGCCACCCCCTGCCACCGGCGTTGCTGCGCTCCGCCGCGCCGAGACGGCACGACGTTCCACGATCCGAGCGCGTCCACCGCGACCCCTGTTCTCTTAGCGACGCATGGGGAATTCTCCATGTACTATTCCTCGGCGGCGGCAACGCCGCAAGGCGGACGCGCCGACAGGGGAGCCTCCGTCGTCGTTGGATCTCAGGGCGCCGTTCGCGCGACGATCGGTTGGCGGTTCGTCCGACAACGTGGGGACGTGGCGCGTCGGCGCATACCGGCGCATCAAGGCATTTTGGCCGGGTGCATGACAGAGTTGGCGGCGTCCTAGGATCGCCCGTGCCCGCGAAACGGGCTACCCGATGCAAGCCTCCGAAAACACGTCGCCACGACGCTGCACGGTATGGCCCATGACGCACCCGAAGGGATTGACGTGTACCCCTTTCGGCCCGCCGTGTCATCGCCAACTTGACGGTGAACGCCTCCACGCGTACCGTAGCCGTCGGTCGCCCGGCGGTGGTTCCGGCTCGATCCGATGGATGCGATGGGCGGCATGGGCAAGGCGTGCTTGGCTTGGCCGACGGCGAATTCCGGGCGTCCGCGCCGAAACGCCGCGCGGCTGGTGTCGCCGCATGGCACGCAAGAAGGCCGCTCGTCTAGGAGGGCGTGTTGCGGCGGGCCGACAACAATTCGGGAGGAGTGGCCGAGTGGCTGAAGGCGACGGTCTTGAAAACCGTTAGGCGAGCAATCGTCTCGGGGGTTCGAATCCCTCCTCCTCCGATCGGGTGGCACACGTTTTGAGCCGGGGTCCGACGATTCATGCCTCCTGTCCCTTACGGCCAGGAAACCTCCACGAGCCGGTCGATCAGATCGCTTGAC
>JBHHUB010000072.1:0-18499 GCA_046753625.1 Phycisphaerae bacterium
CCGATCGCATCCTGGAGCATACGGGCGCGATCACCGAGCGGGAGATGCGGGCTCAATTCCTGGACGACATGGACCTTGAACGCGAGATGGGCATCACCATCAAAGCCAATCGCGCTAGCGTGCCCTACGAATTCGAAGGCAAGAGCTACATGCTCAACCTCATCGACACGCCGGGGCACGTCGATTTCCATTACGAGGTTTCCCGGGCGCTGGCCGCCTGTGAGGGCGTGTTGGTCCTGGTCGACGCGACGCAGGGCGTGCAGGCTCAGACCGTCGCCAACGCCTACTTGGCGCTGGAAGCCGACCTCGAGATTATTCTCGTCATCAACAAGATCGATCTCCCCTCGGCCCACCCCGAGGACATCGCGCTGGAAACCGAGCAGATTCTCGGTTTGGAGGCAGCCGACGCTGTTTTTACCAGCGCCAAGACCGGTGCCGGGATCGATGACCTGCTGCAGACCGTAATCAAGAAAGTCCCGCCCCCCAGCGGCGACATCAACGCCCCGCTGCGGGCGTTGATTTACGATGCCAAGCCCGACGTCCACCGCGGTGTGATCTCCCATTTGCGGATTCGAGACGGCGAGATTCGCAAAGGCGAGGGCATCGATCTTCTGGCCGTCGGACGGAAGTATCAGGTGACCGAGGTCGGCAAATTCACGCCCAAGCCGACGCCGGTCGAGTCGCTCGGCGCGGGCGAGGTCGGATACATGGTGGCGAGCATCAAGACGCTGGCCGACGTCAGCATCGGCGACACCATCACGCACACCCATCGGCCCACGGATCATCCGCTGCCCGGCTATCAGGCACCGCAGCAGATGGTCTATTGCGATTTCTTTCCCGGGCTCGGTACCGGCACGGATCAGTTGCGCGAGGCCATGGAGAAGCTCTGGCTCAACGACAGCTCGTATACCTATGCCACCGTGGGTTCGGACGCCTTGGGCGTCGGGTTCCGGTGCGGCTTTCTGGGCCTGTTGCACATGAAGATCATTCAAGAGCGGCTGGAACGCGAGGGCAACGTCACCGTGGTCCAGACCGCTCCCACGGTTACCTATGAGGTGCTGCTCAAAAACGGCGGCAAGATCCGCATCGAATCGCCGAGCGATCTGCCCGACATGAGCAACGTCCAGGAAGTCCGCGAGCCGATCGTCAATGTCCAGATGATCATCCCGGCCGAAAGCGTCGGGACGGTCATGCAGCTTTCCATGGACCGGCGCGGCATCCACAAGAAGACGGAGTACCTTTCACCGACGCGCGTTATGATGACGTATGCCCTTCCGCTGGCGGAGATCATCTACGATTTCTACGACAAGCTGAAGACCTGTACGAAGGGGTACGGCACCTGCGATTATGAGATCACCGGATATGAGGCGGGCGATCTGGTGAAGCTGGATATTCTGGTCAATGGGGTCGCCGTCGATGCGCTTTCCGTCATCGTCCACCGCGACAAGGCGCAGTGGCGCGGGCGACGGCTTATCCAAAGGCTGAAGAAGGAAATCTCGCGGCACATGTTTGAGATTCCCCTGCAGGCGGCCGTCGGGGCGAAGGTCATCGCCCGTGAGACAATCCGCGCGTTTCGCAAAGACGTCACGGCCAAGTGCTACGGCGGGGACGTCACGCGCAAGCGCAAGCTGCTCGAAAAGCAGAAAGCGGGCAAGAAACGCATGAAGACCGTGGGCAACGTGGAAATCCCGCAAGCCGCGTTTATGTCCATCCTCGACCCGGAGGAATAAGCGACGATTTCCAAAACTAGCACACCCGCCGTCGGGTGTGGATCGGGGCGAATTCTTCCCGGCCGAGGGCGGCTGGGACACACTAAACCTACACCCAGCCGAGGGCGGCTGGGCTACGCAAGGAGCCGTTTCGCGAGTCCGGGTGCTCCCGGATGGACAAATCGGTCTCGAGGAAAAAGGCATGGTATTGTTCCCACCGCACGCCTCCGGCGGCTCATCCGGGTACGCTCAACTTCGCGTTGAATCGCAATCCACGGCTGAGATGATCGCCGGGCACGGCCCCCCCGAACGTAAGTCCACCGCGCCGTTGCCCCTGTCGCGCGGCGAAATGCAGGCCCGAGGCTGGGATTTTGTCGACATCGTCTTCGTCTCCGGCGACGCCTACGTGGATCACCCGAGCTTTGCCACGGGCATCCTCGCTCGCGTGCTGGAAGCGTTCGGATACCGCGTGGGCATCATCGCGCAGCCGGATTGGCACCGTTGCGACGCTTGGCGCGAATTCGGCCGCCCCCGCCTGTTCTTCGCGATCAGCGCCGGCAACATGGATTCCATGATCAACCATTACACGGCCAATCGGAAGGTGCGCAACGACGACGCCTATTCTCCGGGCGGTCGCATCGGGTTGAGGCCGGATCGGGCGACCTTGGCCTACTGCCAGCGAGCCCGTGAGGCGTACAAGGGCGTGCCGATCGTGGCGGGCGGCGTGGAGGCGAGCCTGCGGCGGCTCGCCCACTACGACTATTGGAGCGACACGGTTAAGCGTTCGATCCTGATGGATGCCAAGGCGGATCTGCTCGTGTTCGGCATGGGTGAATCCGCCATCGTGGAAGTGGCCGAGCGGCTGGCGGGCGGCGCGTCGATCAAGGATCTTCGCGACATGCGCGGCGTCGCCTACGCCCTGGGTGCGAAGGACGCTCCGCCGGACGGTGCGCGGGTTTCCGTGTTGCCGTCGTTTGAGGAGGTACGTAGCGATTCTCGCGCGTTTGCGGTGGCGACGCGACGGATTCACCACGAGACCAACCCCCACAACGCCAAGACGCTGGTGCAGTGGCACGATCGCCAAGCGGTGGTGTGCAACCCGCCGCGTTTGCCGGAAACCGAGCGGGCGATGGACCTCTTCTACGATTTGCCCTACACGCGCCGACCCCATCCGTCGTATCGCGAGCCGATTCCAGCGTACGAGGTCGTCAAGGATTCGGTTACGATCATGCGCGGTTGCTTCGGCGGCTGCACCTATTGCTCCATCACGACGCACCAGGGCCGAATCATTCAGTCGCGCAGCAAGGAATCGATCACCAAGGAAGTCGCGCGGATCGGCCACGACCCCGGCGCCAAGGGCATCATCAGTGATCTGGGCGGTCCGACCGCCAACATGTACAAGATGCAGTGCCGCGATAGCGACGTGGAGGCGATTTGCCGGAGGTTGTCCTGCGTGCATCCCAAGATCTGCCCATTGCTGGAAACGGATCACGGCCCGCTCATCGACGTGATGCGCACAGCGCGGGCGCAGTCGGGCATCCGCAAGGTGTTCGTCGCGAGCGGCGTGCGCATGGACCTGGCACAGCGTTCCGAGGAATACATGGCGGAACTTGCGGCGCACCACGTCGGTGGCCACCTCAAAGTCGCGCCGGAAAACACGGACACGGCCACGCTGGACCTGATGAAACGACCGGGGCTGGACAACTTCCAAAGGTTCGCGGATCGGTTCACGAGCGCGTCCCAAGAGGCCGGCAAGGAGCAATACCTGGTCCCCTACTTTATTTCCGCACACCCGGGCACCACGCTGGACGCCATGATCGAATTGGCGCTCTTCCTGAAGGAAAACGGATATCGCCCCGATCAGGTTCAGGACTTCATCCCGGCGCCCTTCGACATCGCGGCGTGCATGTACCACACCGGGCTGGACCCCATCACGATGAAGCCGGTCTACGTCGCGAAGTTTCTGCGCGATCGAAAGTTGCAACGCGCGTTGATGCAGTTCTTCAAACCGGAGAACTACTTCGCAGTGCGCCGGGCGCTGGTGCAGGCCAAGCGCACGGACTTGATCGGCGACGGATGCGACGCGCTGATTCCCACGCGCCCCCCGCGCGAGGCCATCGAGGCACGCCGTCAACATGCACAGCGAGACGCGGCGAGCGCGGACTACTACCATGCACCGGGCCGCGACGTTGCCCGCGCGTCGGAACAACCTGCCACCGATGGCGTTGCCACCAACGGCGAAACTTCGGGCCGGCGCCGCCGGCCAAGGCGCAAGGCCCGGTCGTCGGGATACCGTCCCGGACGGCGCGGCGCGCAAGGCCGGTAAGCGTGCGCCGCTCGGCCGGATTGGGGGATCGCCCAGCCGCATCGATGGCCGAGCCGCATGCTTTAGCTTGCGCGGCGTTTCGGTTACCGGTGGCGTCGTGATCACCAGGGCCGCCGAACCGCGACGGCTGGAGCGGTTACATCTTTTGTGTACCGGTTGTTGCGCAAACCCGCGCGGCCGCGCGGGCTCAAGCCCGCGGCTCAGGGCCGTCGCTGAATCGAACGGCGCTCGGCGCCGCTGCACGAGAGGTGAAACGGCTCCAAACCGGCGGCGCTGTGTGCCATCGGTCGGATGAAATGCAACCAGCGAGGGCGGCGATGATTCAACCATGGCACCGGCGTTCCCGGCGGGAGCGTCTTGGCATCATTACGCTGGCGCTTGCGGCCATCTCGGTGGCGATCATCGGTTTGGTGAGCTATGCCTTCCCCGTGCTGATTCCCGTCACCCTTTCGAATCGGCACCATGCCTATTGCAGCTTTTCCGATGGGCTCGTGCGTCTGTACCACTACCAATCCAACGAGCCGATGGAGATGGAAATCTCCACCGACTCTCGCCGGATTAGCTTCCGCCGGCAATCGGATAAGGCTGTTTATCAGCGCGTTCAGCACGCCGGGCCCGACAGGATTTCGCATCACGCGATCGTTTCGACGAGACTGCGGTCGTCCCCTTTTAACTCGAACACGGTGGTCAAGTTAACCGGCGTTCGCACGACGGTGGTTCTGCCTGTTGTGCTGCTGCTGGTGTATCCGGTTCTTGCGGTTCTCCAAGATTCGTTACGCCGGCGCCGGCAACGGCCGGGAATCTGTGTCTACTGCCAATATGACATGACGGGCAACACGACCGGCGTTTGCCCGGAATGCGGCCGATCGCGATTGTGCTGGTCGTGTGGGGTTCCGCTCGGACCGTCCACCGGGCCATGTTGCCCCCAATGCGGTGCGCCGGCCCAATCGGGAAATGCGAGCGGTCCCATCCTTTCGGCGGCGGTTGTTGGGCCAACCGCCACGACGGAGCGGGCTGAAGCCCGCGGCTTGGAGGATGGAGCACGCCGCTGAGCATCCCATCGCCCTTGCCATTCACCGCGAACGAAGCACAATTCGCCCATGCTGCTGACTAAGAAGGAACGGCCGCTCCTTGTCGCCAATGTGATCTTGCTTGGCGCGTTCGGCTGGATGGCGCTTCGACCGGTCAATTACGAATTCATCCTCTATGTGGTGGTGATCGCCGCAGTCGGCGGTTTGATCGTCTGGCGGCAGCGCGCGATCCGGTTCAGCCTCCCGATTCTATGGGGCCTCACGCTGTGGGGATTGCTCCACATGGCCGGTGGCAACCTGCACGTAGCGGGCGGGACGCTTTACGACTTCGTGCTCATCCCGCTAGTCGGTCCGCCCTACAACATCCTGGGCTACGATGATGTCGTCCACATGTTCGGCTTCGGCGTCGCGACGCTCGTTTGTCACCACCTGCTGGTTCCCTACCTCCGCGACGATCTCACCAACCGCCGCACGCTGGGCTTCCTTGTCGTCTTGATGGGGCTCGGAATGGGCGCCGTGAACGAGTTGATTGAGTTCGTGGCCGTCGTAATCCTGCCCGAAACCGGCGTGGGCGGATATGAGAACACGCTCCTGGATATGGTGTTCAACCTGATCGGCGCTATGATCGCGGCCGGCCTGGTTGTCCGGCGAGCCGGCCGGGCGGGCTAGAGCAGGAGGTAGGGCATGCGGTTGCTCCGTTGCGGGGTCCGCCCAAGCAGAACCTGCAACGAAGCGTTCGCCTGCCAGTAGCGATCGCGAACTTCGATGGCAGGGGAACGCCCCGCCTACGGCGGACCAACCCCCTGCCCTACGCGCTACCTTGAGCCGCGGGCTTGAAGCCCGCGCGGCGCCCAGGAATTCCGCAATGCTTTTTGCCGTAGGGCGACAGACCAGACCGTTATCAGCTCCAGGCCACGGAGGACAAGCGTGATCGATCATCATCGCCCGAGGCCGCGTGCGGGATGGGCCGCCGCATCCGTATCGCTCGGGTTCGCGGCCGTCGCGGCCTTCCTCCTGGCGGTTGCGGCCGTGATCCCCTATCAGTTCAATGTCGTTTCGTACGAGGCGATTCGCTATCCCGCCACACACTACTGGCCGCCCACCGTCTTCTCCGTCATCCTGGCAGTGGCTTTGTTGTATTCGGCGTGGGCGACCGCTGTAGGAAGCGGCCTGACACAACTTCGATCCGCTTGCGTGATGGTCCATCCGCTGCTGCTTGCAACCCCGCTCGCGCTGGCCCCATGCGTCGGTTACGAGCCGGCGTTTTGGATGGTGTTCCTGATGATCCTCGGCCCCGGGGTAACGGCGGTACGTATCGGGGTGAGGATGTCGGTGGGTCTGGAACCCCTCGGCCACCGGCTGATCGCGCCCGGTTTGCTCGCGGGCGGCGTGCTCGCGCTGACGGTGCTGCACACGTTGGTTCAGATCAACTTCTTCGACCACCTAATGTTGGGCCACGCGGACATGGGGCACTTTACCGAGGAGCTCAAAAACGCCCTCGCCGGGCGCGGGCTTCGCAGCGACAGCTTTGCGAATACGCGTTTGGGCTGGCATTTTGTCCCGCTGCTGTACGTCCTGGTGCCGCTCTACGCGCTGGTTCCAGCGCCGCATGGGCTGATGGTCTGCGGCGCGTTTTTTGTCCACGTCCCCGCGCTGATCGCCTATGCGTGTGCCAGGAAGCTCGGCGGATCCACCTTGATTGCGTTCGCCGTGGGGGTGGCCTGGCTGCTGGTTCCCACGCAAAGCCGATTCATCTACTCCAACACCTACGGATTCCAGTGGATCTACGTGGCGCTGCCGCTGATGTCGCTCATGCTGTTGGCCTACTTTTCGGGTGCCAGGCGATGGCATCTAATGATGATCCTCCTCGTTCTGCTCGTCAAGGAAACCACGACCGCGGCGATCTTCGGATGGGGCATGTGCCTCTTGCTGTTCACGCGGCAACGGAAGTTCGGCGCCACCGTCGCCGTCGTGGCCGTCGTATATTTTGTGCTCTGCGCGCAAGTGCTCATTCCGCACTTCGCGGCGACCGAGCACTATGAACGGTTTTCGCTTTTTGGATCGCTCGGACACACGCCGGAGGAATTGCTGCGCGGCGCGATGGAGCAGCCGGCGCTTGTGCTGGGGCGGCTGCTTCGGCCGACGGGTCTGAATTTCCTGTTGATGCTCCTTGTGCCGCTTGGCCCGCTTTGCGTGCTTGGCTGGCGCATCTCCCTGGCGGCGGTTCCGGCGCTGGCGCTGATTCTCTTGCTCGGCAATCCGGACTACCTCAGCATCAAGTTCTGGCATTCGGCGATCGTGCTTCCGCTGCTGTTTTTCTCCTGCATCGCGCCTATGGGCCGATCTGTGGCGGATCGGGTGTATTCGGGCTCCGTGGTCCGATGGCTTTCGGGACATGCTCCGATGAACAGGGAATCCTTCGCGCGTGCCGTTGGATTGTCGCTGGTTACTTGCACGGCCTGGTCCCATTTCTTCTTCGGGTTTTCCCCGTTGGCCAAGTCGTTTGAGGTGTACGCCACGACGCGGGCGTTGCGCGAGCCCGACCCCCGCATGGAAACGGTCCGCCGACTGCGCGCGCAAATCCCCAAGGCGAAGACCCTGCTTGCAACCGAGCGGCTGGCGGCGCACTTCACGGACTACCGCAGGCTCTATACCGGCGGGCGGACGAAGGCGGCGGATTTCGTTATTCTTGATCTCAGCGATCGATGGGATCAAACGGGCCTCGCCGGCCGGGCCGAACATTTCCGACGGGATCCCGCGTACCGCGCCTACCTGCGCGAGGGACCGATCGTCGTCTTTCATCGCCGCACTGCCGTCAAACCCGAGGCCGAGCCGCCGGATCTCCCGTGGAATTCGCTGGAATCGTCACGGCGCCCCCAATGATCGCGACAGCCGATGATAGCGGTCCAACGTCTTGCAGATTTCGCGCGTGACATTCGTCGCGTACGCACCGGGGGGCAGTTCGAACGCCAGCGCGACAAACGGTCCGTGCTCGTCTGAACCTGCCGTGACGGCGGCATCTTTGAGCGGCACGCGCAAGGGTCGCCGGGCGCCGTCGAGTTTCTTGCCGTCTAGAATGCGGATTTGCGATTGAGCAAGCCCGCTTTGTTCGATGATCGTCTGCTCCAGTGCGGCCGGGGCTCCGCGCGCCTCTTTCATCTTCTTACCGAACAACGGACCCGTCGGGGAAATCTCGAACGCGTCGCACCGCGGCTGCTCGACGGTGGCGTCCTCAACGAGAAAGCAGGCGCCGTTGGCGTGCTTCCATGCGACGTCCCCGGTGGTCAGCCGGTCGATCCGCGACACGCTCTGCGCCAGATAGCCATTGAAGAGTTCGCTCTGAACGGACGAAACGTAGAGCTTGCGCAGGGAGTGGTCCACGCTACGCCATGCCTTCCGCGCGTCGCCGCCGGATCCGGCGTACGCCCGGCAGATTCCGGCGTTGCCGGCAAGCTTGCCGGGCCATGCGTCGGCGGCGCCGCTAAAATCACCGGCGTCGAAAAGCGACCGTGCCTTGCGCACGTCCTCGCGATCCGATGCCGCGGGCCGGCCCAGCATGATCGAGATCGCCGTCTCAAGATCGCCGCGCAACACCGCGCAACCGACCGCGGCATTGTCGCCGCGAACCCCGAAGCGCTGTGGGCCGAAATAGTTGGGTACGCCGCGCCGGGATAGCTCGGCGACGATGGCCTCGACGTTGTCGACGCACGTCCGGATTACCTCGCGAATCTTGACGACAAACCGGTTGCCGGCCAGATGCCCGAGCTTGAGCTTGTTGGTGTGACGCCCCACCGTCGTAACTTGAATCCCGTCCAGCGACAAATCCGCTACGAGCCGCTCATCTACATGTTCCAGGCTCAACCACTGGCGCGTCACCCCGTGGGCATCCTTGAGCCCGGCATAGCCGATCTCATTCGGCTTGCGGCCCAGCCGGTCGGCAATCCGGCGAATCGCGACGAGCGTGGGCAGGCCTCGTTTTTCAATCTTGAAGTAGACGTGCGTGCCGGAGCCGCTCGCCGCATAGCGCGGGATTTCCTCCACCAGAAAATCCTCATCGAACCGCTTGATGATCCCGCCCACGCCCGGCATGTTGCTGGTCAAGTAAGGCAGGTTGGAGCCACGGTCGTTCTTGCTTGGTTGAACAGTCATTCGTCCTCGTCGTCAAACGTAAGGGTGGAGCTTTGTGCGATGACACTCGTACAGGCGCGACCCCGCGCGGACGGATTGGATACCGCCACCGGAAACGTGGCCCCAGGCCGCGGTAGCCTCCGATTCAGAGCCGCTGGCGCCGGCCTGCGGACTCGGGAACCGCCCGCGGCACGGGGTCACCGGGCTGACGCCGCGGTGCTCTGGGTTCGCTGTCTCCTCTGTGGTTCAAAATCTCCATTGATGGAGGAATCATGATCGCCGGCAGGTTGGCTTCCCGAATCGGGATTCGCCCCGCGGCGCATTGCCCGCAGTCGCGCGCTTGGCTACGATCCACCTCATGCTCTTGCTGACGGACCTGCTCTACCTGTTCTGCGGCCTCGCGTATCTACCGTTTCTATTGTACCAGGCTGTCGTGCTTGGCAAGAATCGGCGCGGATGGCGGCAGCGGTTCGGATCGATCCCGCGATTCGACGCCGCGAAACCGCGCGTCTGGATCCACGGCGTTTCGCTCGGCGAGATCAACGCCACCCCAAAGCTGATCCAATGGCTGGAGCAATCCCTACCCGACCATGAGTTCGTTATATCAAGTACGACCGATACCGGATTCGCCCGCGCCCGACACCATTTCGGCAATGATCGCGTGTTTCGATTTCCGCTGGACTTCAGTTGGATTGTGCGCCGTGCGTTGGATCGGATCCAGCCGGCCATGATCGTGCTCATGGAGCAGGAGTTGTGGTTCAACCTCGTCCGGATCGCCACCAAGCGCGGCATTCCGGTTGTCGTGGTCAACGGTCGGATGACGCGGCGCAGCGCCGAGCGTTACGCCCGGCTCGGAATCCTTTCGAGGGGCGTGTTCGGGCGGCTGGCCTGGGTCGGCGCGCAGGACGACGCCATCGCCGATCGATTTCGGCGGCTCGGCGCGGACGAACGTCGCGTCGACGTTGTGCCTTCGCTCAAATGGGATTCGGCTCCGGTCGCCGATGCCGTGCCCGATACCCAAGATCTGGCTCACGATCTGGGGCTTGACGTTGCCCGGCGGGTTTGGGTGTGCGGCAGCACGGGGCCGGGTGAGGAAGCGATGCTGCTGGATGCCTATGCGCAGCTTGAGCCCGTCAAGGATCGGCCCCGGCTTGTGTTGGTTCCACGCAAACCGGAGCGATTCGACGAGGTTGCGCGGCTCATCGGGCAGCGCGGATTCGATGGCGTTCGGCGCAGTCGCTACCGCGCCGGAGCGGTTCCGCCGACCCTGACTGAGCGCAGTGTCATCCTGGGCGATACGATGGGTGAATTGCGCAAATTCTATTGCTTGGCCGATGTGGTGTTCGTCGGAAGAAGCCTGGTGGATATGGGCGGCTCGGATCCGATGGAAGTGGCCGCATTGGCCAAGCCGATCATCGTTGGCCCGTTCACGAGCAACTTCCAGCAACCCATCGCCGCGTTGCAAGCCGAGAAGGCCGTCGAAATCGTCCCCAACGCGCAGCAACTCACCATGGCGATCGGTAGGCTGCTTGCCGATCCCGAGTCCGCCCGGGCCATGGGGGCGCGGGCACGGGAGGCTGTCCTGAATCATCAAGGGGGAACGCAAAAGACCGCCGAAGCATTGGTAAGCATTCTGAAGCAACGGTCGACCGAATCTCTTCCGTGATGATGTCGCCACTGCGAACCGCGCCCGTCAGAAAGCGGCCCGTGTGGCACAGCGGCCCCCCGCTGTGGCTGCGCAGCCGCCCGGCCAAGGGCGGCTGGTCCACAAATGACGCCAAGCCGTTCGAAATCGTCTATGATGGGCGGCGCAAACGACTGAGCGGGCGCATCGCGGGGCCGGTCTCGGCGATCCAAGCTCGAACATCCAACGAAGGAGCCGCAGGCGATGGCCAACAACGCGAGCGATATCACGACTCAACCCACCGACGGAACCTATGCGCCGCCGGCCGGGTTTTCCGAACGAGCCCACGTCCAATCCATGAAGCAGTATCGCGAGCTGTACGACCGATCCATAGGCGATCCGGAAGGCTTCTGGCGCGAGGTGGCCAACGAGTTCTATTGGAAGGAACCCTTCACGGCCGTGCGCAAGTTCGACTTTACCGGCGACATTTCGATCCAATGGTTCGTCGGCGGCAAGACCAACATCACCTACAACGCGCTGGACCGACACCTGAACACGCGCGGCGATCGAATCGCCATCTATTGGGAGGGCAACGAACCCGGCACCGACGCCTCGTACACCTATCGCAAGCTGCACGCCGAGGTGTGCCGATTCGCCAACGTGCTCCAATCCCGCGGCGTCGTCAAGGGGGATCGCGTATCCATCTACATGCCGATGGTTCCTGAACTCGTCGTGGCCATGCTGGCGTGCGCCCGCATCGGCGCGATTCACTCCATCGTTTTCGGCGGCTTCAGTGCCGATTCCCTGGCGGATCGCATCGTCGATTCCGAGTGCACGGTGCTGGTCACCAGCGACGGCGGCTACCGCGGCGCGAAGACCATTCCCCTCAAGGCCATAGCCGATGAGGCGATGGACCTTGCCGCAGCGCGCGGCGTCGGTGTCACAAGCTGCATCGTTCTTCAACGCTGGCCCAAAGGTAGCGACGTAACCATGAAGGGGGGCCGCGATCTCTGGTGGCATGATCTGATGAGCAATGTTTCGACCGAATGCCCGCCGGAGTGGATGGATTCCGAGGATCCGCTGTTCATCCTGTACACCTCCGGCTCCACGGGCAAGCCCAAGGGTGTGCTGCATACCGTCGGCGGGTACATGGTCTGGACGGCGACCACGTTCAAGTACGTCTTCGACTACCACGACGGCGACGTCTTCTGGTGCACGGCCGACATCGGCTGGGTCACCGGCCACTCCTACATTGCCTATGGTCCGTTCTGCGCAGGGGCGACCGGCGTGATGTTTGAGGGCATCCCGACCTATCCCGACGCCGGGCGGTTTTGGGATGTGGTCGACAAGTACAAGGTCAACCAGATCTACACGGCCCCCACGGCCATTCGCGCGCTGATGCGCGAGGGCGACGGTCCCGTGACCAAGCGCGACCGATCGAGCTTGCGCGTGCTCGGCACGGTCGGCGAACCGATCAACCCGGAGGCATGGCAATGGTACCACCGCATCGTCGGCGACGGGCGTTGCCCCATCGTGGACACTTGGTGGCAGACTGAAACCGGCGGCCACATGATCACGCCGCTGCCTGGGGCGATCCCCACCAAGCCGGGCTCGGCCACGGTGCCGTTTTTCGGCGTGCGGCCCGTGCTCGTCGACGCCGACGGTAAGGAAATCGCCGGCCCCGGCTCGGGCATCCTCTGCATTTCCGAGCCGTGGCCGGGGATGATGCGCACGATTTACGGCGACCACAAGCGGTTCAAGGAAATGTACTTCTCGACCTATCCTGGAAAGTACTTTACGGGCGACGGATGCCGCCGGGACGAGGATGGCTACTACTGGATCACCGGCCGCGTGGATGATGTCATCAACGTGTCGGGGCATCGCATGGGCACGGCGGAAGTGGAAAGCGCGCTGGTCGCGCATCCGGCGGTCGCGGAGGCGGCGGTCGTGGGTTTTCCCCATGAGATCAAGGGCCAAGGTATCTACGCCTACGTCACACTCAACGCCGGGCAAGCCTACGAAAACGGGCTAAAGAAGGATCTGGCCCTACACGTCCGAAAGGAAATCGGCGCGATCGCCGCGCCGGATGTCATCCACTGGGCACCGGCGCTACCCAAGACGCGGTCGGGCAAGATCATGCGGCGCATCCTGAGAAAGATCGCTGAGGGCCAACCCGATCAGATCGGCGACACCTCGACCCTGGCGGATCCGGAAGTGGTTGCCGCGCTGGTGGCACGAAAATAGGAGAACGCGAATCGCCCGATGAGTCCGTGACGGAATCACGGACTGGAATGCAGCCCTGGGGCGTGGGCCAAGAAAGAATGAACCACCAAGGCTTTGAAGACGCTGAGGAGGGGACGGGGGAGTGTCGATTCCAAGGGGGGACGATTGGAGGAGGGAAGATGCGGTGTGCCGCGTGATATGTCTGCACGGACGTGCCTGTCCGTGTGCGTACACACAGGCCGGCGCTTAGCCAGACCAAGCGGAACACAGAATTGCTGGTGAGATCCACAACGCTTCTCGCAAGGGGCCGTGGCGGATGCCCGTCGTTGCGAGGTTCCGCGGTGGGTGTAGAATTCGCATTGGCGTATCCCGCCGTTGTCCAGAGGGGGCTACGCACCGGAAGATGCAGGGTCCGTTGTTTTGAGCGCAAAAGAACTACCTGGCGGAGGTCATATGTTTGGGAAACCCGTTCACCCGGCCGGTCCGAAACCGGCAGCCCTTTTCGTTTCGATCATCGTTGCGGCGGCCGCGCTTCATGCCGGATGCAACACCACGCCGCCACCGGATCAACCAACCGAAGCGCCACCGGATACGCAACCCACCGAACGCACGATTTCGCTTCCCGCAAGCGCCGACAATACGCTCTACGAAGACGCGGAAGGGAGCCTGAGCAACGGTGCCGGGCAGCACCTGTTTGCAGGCCTGACCAGCCGGGAGTTGTTCAGGCGCGGGGTGTTGTTTTTTGACGTGGCCGGTGGCATTCCCGCCGGCGCGCAGATTACCTCCGTTGTGCTACGGCTTTCCCTGTCTCGAACCGCCAGCGACGAGCCCAGAGAAATCGGCCTGCACAGGCTTCTGTCGGCTTGGGGTGAGGGCGCGTCGGCCGCTGAAGGAACTGAGGGCGCGGGTGCGGCGGCGGCCACAGGGGATGCCACCTGGCTACACACGGTCTTTCCGGACGGCTTCTGGGCCGCGCCAGGTGGGGATTTTGTAGAAATGCCAAGTGCCACGACCTCCGTCGGCGCCGTCGGCAGTTATCAATGGGGCTCGACGTCCGATATGGTGTCGGACGTTCAGGCGTGGCTGGACGAGCCGGCGTCAAACCAGGGTTGGGTGGTCATCGGTGATGAGGCCACGCCGGGAACCGCCGCACGGTTCGACAGTCGAGAGAACACCGATGAGGCCGTTCGTCCCGAGTTGGCGGTGACGTTTGCTGAGCCAAGCTAGCCGCAGGTGCGTACGCCGAAGGCGAGCGAGCGGAGCCCGCGGAAATCAGACGGCGTTACCGTGAACGGGCTGAACACCCTGAGCAGCAACGTCTCTTCAAGGAGAGCGCGGAGCAACGTCAAGATGGGGTTCGCGACAGCACGTCCTTGACCTTCTTTCGTAAAGGTTCAAACAAACCCTCGCCCCAAGCCCTCCATACTTTGGTCACGATCCCCTTTCGATCCACCAGCACCGTCACCGGCGGGCCTTTAAGTCCGAAGACTTTGCCCATGCGACCGCCGGGATCGTGCGCAAACGTGTAGGAGAAATCATGCTTGTCCAGGTACGCCCGAACGGGAGTAAGGGACTCATCGAGGCTGATCGCGATGATCCCCAAGCGGTCTTTGCCATATTCCTTCCGCAGTTGTTGAAACTGCACGAGCTCTAGCTTGCACGGTGTACACCACGTGGCCCAGAACAGCAGCAGCACGGGTTTCTTGTCAACAAAATCGGACAGCAGCAAGGTCTTGCCGTCCAGTGTGCGGATTTCCACGGGCTTGGGCGCGCTCTTGCCTTCAAGCGCGTCTTTGGGCCGGAGCCAGTCGGGGTCCACGAACTGGGAACCCGGGCGGGGATGGAACGTGAACGTGTCATCAGAAACCGCCACATCCCGAATAACCTCATGATAGATGAACTGTTGCGTGTCCGCGGAAAACAGGCGCGTTGAACCCTCGGCGTCAACACCATGAACAGTGCTTGTGACTTCAATGCGAGCCGGAAGAAGCGTAGACTCGTCAAAAGCAAAAAAACCAGTTTCCGTGAACGTGGAGGTGTCGATCTCTTGGCTCAAGTCATAACGCAACATACGACACGATTGGCCCTCGATGGCCTCTACCGTTTGCGCTTTGAACGCGCCTTTCGATTGTGTGTTTGTAATCCACTTTCGATACGGACCATCATCATCGACCCATGACAAGACGTAGTATTCCCAAAACGGCGTCCGCACCAACAACAAGGGGCGGAAGGAATCCTCCTGACGCCACGAGACCGGATACTGCGTCCAGCGGTCCTGCTTGATGTCCCACTCGGAAATCGTCTTGCCGTCGATGATGATCGTGGCAAGATGATCACTGCCGTCACGCATGTCCACGCGGATTTTTCCGCCCTTGGCCATGATGACCGTGGCCTCGCCCGTCAGAATCCGTTTGTCCTTGCCGAGGCGTGAATCACGCCGTGGGCCTTCACGGTGTTCCAAGCGAGCGCTGACCTTCATGGATAGGCTCCTGCAGGATTCCATCGCCGCGCAAGCCTGATCCACGAGGACGTCCGCGCCGAGAGGCGAATCGCCGGTTTGTCCGCGGGCCGCTCCTGCCAGCATTGTGACAGCAAGACTTGATAGAATCAGGACCATAAGGGAACTACAATCAGGATTTCCTCACAGCGAACGCGCTACGGCAAGGAGGGCGTCAGGAGGCCAAACAGCCAACACTCTGACGATCCCTCCTCCTCGCCGCAGCATACCCGACTAATGCAGGTGGGAGTCACACTTCCTGCGCCAATAAAGAGCCGCTTACTCGCCCTCCCCCACGACTCCACCGCATTCACAACGCGCCCCAAAGAAGCCGCAGAAGCAACTACACGGCCCCATTGAACAACTACAGCTGGTTTGGATGATCCCGGCGCAATTGGCGCTGCAGCACTGTTGCGCGCCAGGATCTCTCGTGTCCTGGTCGCCATCACTTAGCGAAAGCGTCATGGAAAACACCTCTAGCCCGCTGCTTTCCTCGAGCCGAAGGGTCCGCACGCCGCTTATGTCCGGCGCGGACAGGGCAAGCATCCCTTCCATTTCCAGAACGGAGCGCAATGTGTCCCCTTCGTTGATTCCGAGTCGTAGGCGTAGCGCAGAACTCGGCACCGAGTCGCCCATTCGGATACTATTGGTTTTCACCAGGCGCCATTCGCTTGCATCTCTTGTAAGCGTAAAGTCCTCGTCTCCGGGCAGGATGAAGAGGTGGGCTGGCGGGGACGATGGATCCGTCCTTGAAAACCCTGCTTCCCATCTTGCGACGACTGAACCATCGCTAAGCACGAATACTTGGCCCGCGCCGCTTACGCCTGTGTCCCGCCAACTAGTGCCATCGTTTGACGGTGTCGATTCGACGCTGCTTGCAGAGACCGAAGCCGAGCGATCCGGGCTTGGTTCCGCTCCCGTATCGTCGACAAACGCGACGCACCCACACGCAATCACCGACAACGCCACACAATACTCCTTCTTCTTGCTCATCTTGCATTCCTCCAGTTACCCAAAAACAAAAAACGAGAAGAGAAGAGAAGAGAAGAGAAGAGAAGAGAAGAGAAGAGAAGAGAAGAGAAGCCCGACTACAGGTCTTGCCCCGCTGCACCTTCCACAATCTTCCCGAACGGAAGACCAATTCCATTCGATCGGAGTACATACCGCAATGGACTTACTGTGTCAAGCACCAAACAGGAGAAAGTCTGAAAGATTTGCGTCTACCCCGTCCTGCCCGACGTTTAGGCTTAACCGAGTGACACAGTCGGGAGCGACGGTACCACCCTGCTCGCAACCCCAGCCGGGTGCGGGCGTGCCACGTTGGCCGTGCTACACGGCTGCCGGTACTTCCAAGTGCTCCAGCAATCCGTCCACGACGCTAACGAGCTTGCCGAGCTCCGGCTTGGTGATTTGCGCATCGGCGCCGACCGATTCGCATTTCTTCGCGTTGTCCGCGCTGATCAGCGAGCTGAAGACGACCACCGGTAGATGATTGAGCTGCGGATGTTCCTTGATCCGTTTGGTTAAGTGCAGGCCGTCCATGCGGGGCATCTCAATGTCGGTCACCATCAGATCAAAACTCGGCCCTTGTCCGTCGACCAGTCCGGCAAGCAGGGCATCCCAGGCGGCCTGCCCGTCGGCGCAGGTCGTTACCTGCTTGTAGCCCGCTTTGACGAGGTTGTTGTGGATCATCGTTCGGATCATAACGGAGTCTTCGGCGAGCAAGAGGCGGCGTGCGCCTCGGATTGAGCACGCCTCGATTTCGCCCAAACCGACGGCAAACGGATCGATCCCAGCAATATCGAAGACCAGCTTCTCGAAATCGATCATCAAGACCAGGTCGCCCGATATGCGTGCCACGAACGTGACGGGCGAATGCTGCAAGCCATGCACATCGGGCATGGGTTCGACTTCCGACGCCTTGATGCGATGGATGTACTCCACGGCGTCCACGCGAAACGCAACGCGCGTCTCGTTGTACTCCATCACGATGATCTGCCCGCTCGCGGAGCCGCTGCCCTGGTTTTGTCCCAAGCATATCCCCAGATCGATTAGCGGCAGCACTTGATCGCGTAGCTGAAACACGCCTAAGACGGCGTGATGGGTCTCAGGCAAGCGGGTAAGTGGCTGGAATTCGATCACTTCCCGGACCTTGGCCACGTTGACACCGCAGCGACGATCACCCAGCCGGAATACGAGAATCTCATACTCGTTCGTGCCGGCTTCCAACATGATGTTGTGCTGCTGCATCTTGGCCATCGGGGAACTCCGAAATAGGCTCGTGAAACGGTGACCGCGCGTGATCCCCGCCGACGCCCAGGTTGAGGCACCATCGGGCCGTGCCGCCGGGGCCATCCAGGCGCCGCCGCACACGCAGCGCGCCCTGTTGCTTATGTAGATCGGATCGTCGGACGGTGCGATTTGATTATCCATGCATGGCAAGGCGACCCGCGGCAACATCGACCCGATGGCACACGGGGATCGGCCTTATCGGACGACGCACGCACCATGTAGCACGGCCGCCCTCGGCTGTGTGCCTGCACCCTACGGCTCGGGCGATAGCGCGCGGGTGCCCCACCTCCTATTGGGAGGTGGGGGCGCCGATGATCGTGACCGACTGACGCCTACTCCTGTCAAACACCCAAACCACCGCATTGCGGCGGTCCTGCCGGATGGCATTCGAATTCCAGTGGCTACGGTATCATCGTCTCCCCCATGTCCAATAGGACATAGGCCACCCGGCCTACAGATACCCCATATCCTTCAATCGTTTGCGGATCATAGCTTCTTCTTGCGGTGTATAGCTTGCCGATTCGAAACGATCGATCAGGCCAAGGCCTTCGAGGGTCTGAAGTACCTTCTCGATGGATTGCTCGGGCGGAACGTGGTCCGTGTTGATCAGCACCTCCGGGGTGAGCGGTTGTGGACCGCGGGGTTTGCCTCCGGACGCGGCGCCCGCTT
>JBHHUB010000073.1:0-18052 GCA_046753625.1 Phycisphaerae bacterium
ACGTCGTGGTGCATACGCCCAACGACGCCAACTGCGACAACGGTTTGTTCTGCGATGGGTCCGAGACGTGTGATGCCACCCTCGATTGCCAGGCCGGTACTCCGCCCGCGCTCAGCGACGGCGTGGCCTGTACGGACGACACCTGCGATGAGGCGCTCAACGTCGTGGTGCATACGCCCAACGACGCAAACTGCGACAACGGTTTGTTCTGCGACGGGTCGGAGACGTGCGATGCCGTGTTGGATTGTCAGATTGGCGCCGCCCCCTGCGCGGTTTCTTGCGAGCATTGCGTGGAGGCTTCAGCGACTTGCGAGTGGTGCATTTTCGACCTCGACGTCAGCGGTGTGATCGGGACGGGTGATTTTGCCCTTTTCGCCGCTTGCTTCGGCAACTGCTATCTGCCGGGTGATCCGTGCTTGGAGTCCGATTTCGACAACCTTGACGATTGCGTCGGAACGGGTGATTACGCGGCGTTTGTCGGTTGTTTCGGGCAGGTCTGCGGCGATTGCCCGAATTGTTCCGGACCGCTCGGCGGGTCCGGCGGGAACGGTGGATCGCCGGGCGGCACGTCCAAGCCGTTTGCCGCTCTCGTGTCGCTAGTGGCCGTCGCAGCGCCGAGCCCGGTCGACATGAGCGATCATCTGCCGACCTCGCTTCAAACGGTGGATGCGCGGCAGACATTCTTCCTGGAGTTGTGGGCGAGTCGCGGCTTCGCGGCCTCCGGCACCGGGCTCGCTGCGGTTTTTGCGGACATGACGTACGATCCGTTGCTGATCGCGGCCGGTGGCATCGTGCCGGGCGATCTGTTTTCCAACCTTGCGGGCGGTCAGGTCGATCATACCGCCGGTCAGGTGCACGCGATGGGCGGCTTGGCCCGCTTGGGCGAGTCAACGCTGGGCGTCGACGGGATGTGGGTGCGGGTGGCCCGGTTGCGCGTTTCGGCCCGGCGGCCGGGGACGGCGACGGTCTCGCTGGCTTCCTCAGGCAGCATCCACGGCGTTTCCGTGGCGGGGCAGTTCGGCAACGTGGCACTGGGCGACATTTCTTTTTCGGGAGTTAGTGTCTCCGTAGAGGCACCACCGAGACCCTCGCTGCATCGTCCCGGCGGCGGTCGCAAGGGTCAACCGTAGCGGAGTGATTGGTGATGGCGGGGCAATGGGCCTGAGTCGCTGCGCCGAGGGTTCGCCAACCGCGGAAGATGGATGCGGCGCGAGTCGAGATCATGGATGGCGGTCGGGCACGCAGGAGTGAGTGTATGCGGACGTTGAATCGTCGGGCGGGAGCGCGGATGGGTTGCATCGCGATGCTCGCGGCAGCAGTGGTGGGTTTGGGCGGAGCGGCGCCCGCCTACGCCGGTGGTTCATCGGTGGCGGTCGCGCTGGTACCGCGCAGTGCCGCCGGGCCCGTCGATCAGACGGCCGCGCTGCCGCAGCCGGAAACCGCTTGGGCGCCGGGATCGGCTTTGGTTATTGAGGTCTGGGCTCAGACGGTCGATCCCAACGGGCTTTCGTCGGTATCCATCGATGTGGCTTTTGGGACAAACCTGAGCGTCACGGGTGTGACTCCTACGGCGCTGTTCTCTGAATTGACGCACGCGCTTGTGGACAACGCCGTCGGCTTGATCGACGATTTAAGTGGATCGCACCTCTCTCCGTGCACGGATCAGATCGGCATCGCGCCGCAGTGGGCGCGCGTGGCGATCGTCGATCTTTCCGCGAATGTTGCGGGCGTGGCGACGGTTCAGGCGTTGCCGGCCGATTCGATGGTGTACGGTACGGCGGTCTGCGGCGTCGGAGACGTCAACCCCGCGAGCATCACCTTCGGGCAGGCCACGCTGCTGATCGGCGACGTGGCCATCCCTGCGCTGTCCGACTGGGGCCTGGTCGTCATGATCGGCCTGCTGCTGGTTGCAGCGACGTTAGTCTGGAACGTCTGCGCGGAATCCTCGGAGACTCAATTCGATTAAGGCGCGCACAGAGGAGTGGACCATAACGGGTGCCCCATGTCCTACTGGACGTGGGGGACGCGATGATATCGGGTTGACCAGGACTCGAAGCCCACTCGGCGTGGCTGCCAAACCAAGAAGTCTTGGGTAGGCGGCGAGAGCCGCAGCGCTCGTCGGTTACCATCATCGGCTTCCCCACCTCCGAAGGAGGCGGGCCACCCATTTTCGACCTTCAACCTTCAATCAGACCATCGATCTCCATCGCTTGCAGTTGCCGGGTCACCGTGCCCGCCCAATCCCGGTTGGCTGCGGGGCTGGCCGGAGACGGATGCAGGATACGGCCGACGGCGGGCTCCACATCGCCGAGGGCGCCGATCGCGCGCTTTTGGGCGAACGTGCCAATGCCGATGACGCGCGCGGGGTTCATGTACGCCACCAGTTCGCGGAGGGAATCGTCGCACGTCTGCAAGAGGGCATCCCGCTGCGAGGCGGGCAACTTGTCGGGCGTGCGGTTGCGGCCGGTCTCTTCAAGGAACAGCAACGGGCAATAGTTGTAGACGAAGAATCGCGAAAAGAAAGTCTCGGGCGTAACGAACGTAGCTTGTGCCCAGCCCCACAGGCGCATCCCGCTGACCTCGTTGCGGTCGCACCGAAACCCGTCGACGGGGCGTTTGGGGTGTTCGCATGGTGGTTTGCCGACGGCGGCGTCGATTCTCAGCCAATCCCGCACCATGGCGACGGCTCCGAACGGGACGCCCGTTTGGGCCATGCCCCACGGTCCGGGGTTCATGCCCAGCAGCATTACCTGCCCCCTGCGGCGTGCGTAGTTTCGGCAGTATTGCAGGAACGGCCTCCGGGCGTAGTCCAGCGGATGGTAGATGTGCGAGACGGGCGGTCGGCAGGGGAAGCCGCGCAGCGCTTCGTTGAGCCGATCCACGAACCCTTCGAAGAAGGAGACCGCCATGGCGTTTCAGGCCAACCCCATCGCCCAATCCGTAACGGCGTCAAAGCCTTCGTCGCGGATCGTGCTGACTTTCCAGATCGGTCGGTCGTCCGCCACCACGCTGAGCAGTTGCCCTTGCGTGGCATCCGCCCCCGGCAGATCGCATTTGTTCAGGACGAAGCAGCCGACGATCTCCATGATGCCCGCCTTGGAGAATTGGATCGAATCGCCGCTTTCCGGCATGAGTACGAGGATGACTTCATCGGCCAGGTCGCGGATGGCCACGTCCGCCTGGCCCGCGCCGACCGTTTCCACCAGCACGAAATCGAATCCGAAGCCGCGCAGCAGCTCAACGATTTCACGGCAATAGGGCCCCAACCCGCCCTGCACCGGTCCGGAAGCGAGACTGCGGACGAAGAAGCCCTCGTCAGGTTTGGCCGACATCATGCGAAGCCGATCGCCAAGCAATGCGCCGCCGGTGACCGGGCTGGAGGGATCGACCGCCACGACCGCCACCGTCTTGCCGCGGTCGCGAAGCTGACGGCCCAGCCGCGCGATGAACGAACTCTTGCCGACGCCCGGGCTGCCCGTCACGCCGATGATCTTCGTACCCGCTTGCCGCCCATCGAGCCCATCGAGCGCCGCGCCGCTGATGATCGCGGAAATCAGCGTCGCCAGCGCCCGTGCGTCGTGCCGGCCGTACCCTGCTCTGGCCTGCTCCAGCGAAAGACGCCGGCGCGCCGCGGCCAGCTCGCGCATTTTCTCAACGATGGCATCCATGGGTGATCCGGGGTTGAACACCGCGGCCACCCCCATTTCGCGAAGAGGGGCGTAGTCGGATTCCGGGACGATGCCGCCGAGGACCACGGGGATCGCCTCCACGCCGAGCACTTTGCGGATGCGCAGCATTTCGGGCATCACGGTCATGTGGGCGGCGCTGAGCAGGCTGACGCCGACCACGTCGACGTCCTCCTGCATGGCGGCGTACATCGTCGATTCGCACGTCTGCCAGAGTCCGGTGTAGATAACTTCGAACGCGGCGTCGCGAAACGAACGTGCCAGAACCTTGACCCCGCGATCGTGGCCGTCTAGCCCGATCTTGGCGAGCAGAATGCGTGGGTTTGTGGATTGTTGCGTGGGCAAGGAAGAATTCTCCCGATCTAATGCCGTTACCATTCCGGACCGCCGTCGTACGCGCCAAAAACCGATTTCATGGTTTCGACCATCTCGCCCACCGTGGCGTCGGCTTGGGCGCCGGCAATGAGCGCCGGCATCATGTTTCGATCCGCCCGGGCGTCGTCGGCAATGCGCTTCAGCGCTTCGGCGTGCT
Source organism: Phycisphaerae bacterium (assembly GCA_046753625.1). GTDB lineage: Bacteria > Planctomycetota > Phycisphaerae > UBA1845 > UBA1845 > JADFOB01. The sequence goes on from JBHHUB010000073.1 coordinate 4,219, forward strand.
GTTTGCGATCTCGCGTGGCTTTGAGTTGTTTGAGGCGCTCGACCTGTTCGTTCTCGGTGTCGTTGGTGATTTTCAGCAGCTCCAAATCGTGCGATTCCTCATCGACGAAATCGGTAACGCCGACGATCTTGGCGGCGCCGCTGTCGAGCGCCTTCTGCTGGGCGTGGGCTGATTCCGCGATGGCCCGCCGGAAGTAGCCGCGGTCGATAGCGGCCAGTACGCCGCCCATCGCGTCGATCTGGTCGATGATGGCGTGGGCCTTGGCTTCGATTTCGTTGGTCATCTTTTCAACGAAGTAGCTGCCCGCCAGCGGGTCGACGGTTTGTGTGACGTTGGATTCATACGCGATGATCTGCTGTGTGCGCAGCGCCACTTTCGCTGCTTGCTCGGTGGGCAGCGCGAGCGTTTCGTCCATAGAGTTGGTGTGGAGGCTTTGCGTTCCGCCGAGCACGCCGGCCAACGCTTGCAGCGACACGCGGACGACATTGTTGAGCGGCTGCTGTTCGGTCAGCGTGACGCCGGCGGTCTGGCAATGCGTCCGCAGCAGCCAGCTACGCTCTTTCTTGGCTCTGAAGCGGTCGCGCATGACGTGCGCCCAGATGCGCCGCGCGGCGCGCAGCTTGGCGATCTCCTCGAAAAAATCGTTGTGCAGGTCGAAGAAAAAGCTGATTCGAGCGGCCACAGCGTCGACGTCGAGGCCGCGATCGAGGGAGCCTTGGATGTAAGCGATGCCGTCGGCCAACGTGAACGCGAGTTCCTCGGCCGCCGAGGCACCGGCTTCGCGGATGTGGTATCCGCTTACGCTGACCGTGTTCCAACGGGGCATGTGCTGAGTGCCGAATTCAATGGTGTCGATGACGAGCTTGGTCGACGGCACCGGCGGAAACACGTACTCGTTTTGCGCGTGAAATTCTTTGAGGATGTCGTTTTGCAACGTGCCGCGTAGCTGGTCGAGCGGGACCCCCTGTTCCTGCGCCACCGCGATGTAAAAGGCCAGTAGAATCGCGGCCGGTGCGTTGATCGTCATGCTCGTGGAAACGGATCCCAGGTCGATCCCCTGGAACAGACGGCGCATGTCGGCCAGCGAGGAAACCGCCACGCCGCATCGGCCGACCTCACCGAGCGACAACGGGTCGTCGCTGTCGCGCCCCATCAACGTGGGGAGATCGAAGGCCGTGCTCAGGCCCGTTTGTCCTTTGCTCAGCAGAAACTTGAACCGCTCGTTGGTGTCCGCGGCGGTGCCGAAGCCCGCGAACTGACGCATGGTCCAGAGTCGCTCGCGGTACATCGTCCGGTGGGGGCCGCGCGTGAAGGGGAACGATCCGGGCTCGCCCAACGCCTGGGCGGGATCGAAACTGCCCAAGTTTTCCGGACCGACAAAGGGCCGAGAGGCGTGGTCGTCCGTCGGGGCGTTGCAGGATTCGATCTCGGGTTGTTTCCGCATCATGATTACTCCATCCAGGCGGCGGGCCGCTTTTGAAGAAACGCGGCAATACCCTCGCGCGCGTTGTCCGTGGCAAAGCAGTCGGCGAAGGCGGACAGGTCGTCGCCGGTTGCAAAGGCTCGTTTGGTCAAAGCCACCGCCTGCGGCGCGCCGCGCCGAAACGATTTGCAGAAGGCCACAACACGCGGCATGAGGTCTTCCGGTGCGTTGAGGACCTCATCGATCAAGCCGAGCGGCACACCCTGCTCGGCAGAGATCGGCAGCGCCGAAAGGTACAGCTTCTTGGCGGCAACCGGTCCGATCAACGTGCTCAAGCGTCCGATGCCGCCCCAGCCCGGGATCAATCCGAGCGACGTTTCGGGCAGGCCGACTTTGGCTGATTTGACGGCGATGCGGAAATCACACGCCAGCGCGAGCTCGAGTCCGCCGCCCAGCGCGGCTCCATTCATCGCCGCCACGGTAATCGAGCGCAACGACGCCACTTCTCCGAGCACGGACTGACCGAGTTCGCCGTAGGACCGCGCCTCCTCGATCCCGAAGGACGCCATCTCCTCAATGTCGGCGCCGGCCGCAAAAACCTTGCCCTCGCCGCACAGAACGGTGGTGCGCACCTCGCTGCGCCCGGCGACTTGCCCGACCACCTCGCGAAGCGCCCGCAACACACGCGACGACATGACGTTAAGCCCGCTCTCGGTGGCGAGTGTAATCGTGGCATGCGTGCCGCTTAATGCCAATCCTACCTGCGTCTCACTCATCACAACGGCCGTTCCATTCTATTCGTAGGGGAAGAACCCCTGCTTGGTTTTGCGTCCGAGTCGCCCCGCCTGCACCATCTTGCGGAGCAGCGGGCAGGGGCGGTAACGATCCTCGCCGAGGTCGCGATGGAGCACTTCCAAAATAAACAGGCAAACATCCAAGCCGATTAGATCGGCCAGCGCCAGCGGCCCCATCGGATGGGCCATGCCGAGCTTCATGATGGTGTCGATCGCCTCCGCCGTGGCGACGCCGTCCTGCAGCGTGAACACGGCCTCGTTGATCATGGGCATGAGCACCCGATTGGAAACGAAGCCCGGATGATCGTTGCACGAGACGGGCGTCTTGCCGACGCGCTCGGCGTAGGCGACGGTTTCCGCGACGGTTTGGTCTTCGGTTTGAAGGCCGCGCACGACCTCCACCAGCTTCATGACCGGCACGGGGTTGAAAAAGTGCATCCCGATGAAGCGTCCGGGACGGTCGATCTGCGCCGCGAGCTGGGTGATGCTGATGCTGCTGGTGTTCGAGGCGAGTATCCCATCGTCGGTAAGATGCGTCTGCACCTTCTTGAGCACTTCAATCTTGATGTCGGGCTTTTCGGTGGCCGCCTCGATGATCAGCTTGACGGATCCGATGTCGTTGAGGTTGACCACCGGCGTGAGGCGTTTCATCGCGGACGCCGCGTCGTCGGCGGACATCCGCTCCTTCTTGACCGCCCGATCCCACATGCTCTTGATCTGCTGCGTTGCGTCGCTCAGTGCCGATTCAACGACATCAAACAGCTGGACGCCGAATCCGGACTGCGCAAAGACCTGGGCGATGCCGCGCCCCATCGTTCCCGCGCCGATAACGGCCACGGTGGTTCCCGCGTTGTGCGTCATGATATCCTGCTCCCTGGCTTGGCCCGCTCGAACGGGCCGGCGTCGTTTCCATCAAGGCCCTGCTCAATTCGCCAGCGATCGGGCGATGACGATCCGGTGGATTTCGCTCGTGCCCTCATAGATTTCGCATATTTTCGCGTCGCGCATGAATCGCTCCACCGGGTAATCCTGGCAATACCCCGATCCGCCGAAGACCTGCACGGCGTGTGCCGCCGCCATGGAGGCGGTCTCCGACGCATACAGCTTCGCCATGGCCGCCGCTTGCACGTAGTCCCGGCCGGTATCTTTGTAGTGGGCGGCGCGGTAGATCAACCGCCGGCTGGCCTCGATGCGCACGGCCATGTCTGCGAGCTTGTTCTGGATCGCTTGAAACGTGCCGATGGGGTGGTTGAACTGGATCCGCGTCTTCGCGTACTTGCATGCTTCGTAGAGGCTGGCTTCGGCGATGCCCAACGCCTGGGAAGCGATGCCGATCCGTCCTCCGTTCAGCGTGGTCAGCGCCACACGCATCCCGCGACCGCGCTCGCCGAGCAGAGCCTCCTTGGGGACCACGGCGTCTTCGAAAACGAATTCGGCGGTCGAGGAACATCGGATGCCCATCTTCTTTTCGAGTTTGCCGATGCGCACGCCCGGAGTGTTGGTTTCCACGATAAACGCGCTCAAACGGCGTTTGGGCTCCTGGGGATCGGTCACCGCAATCAACACCATCACGCCGGCCTCCTTGCCGTTGGTGACGAATATCTTACTGCCATCAATGTGCCACCCGTCGTCTTTCAACTCGGCGCGGCAAACGGCGGCGCCGGCATCGCTGCCGCTACCGGCCTCGGTCAACGACAGGCAGCCGATCGTCGCCCCCGATGCCAGCCCGGGCAGGTATCGCTGCTTCTGCTCCGCGGAACCAAACGTCATGATGGGCTCGACACAGAGCGAGCCATGCGCGCTGATCAACACACCCGTACCGGCGCAGGCCTTGGAGAGTTCTTCGACAACGATGGAGGAGGCCGTGCAGTCCATGCCCGCGCCGCCGTATTGCTCTGGGATGGTAATGCCGAACAGCCCCATCGCGGCAAGCTGATCGATTAACCCTTGCGGCATGGAGGCGCTTTGATCCCGCTCGGCGGCCTCCTTGGCGACCTCTTTGAAGGCGAACTCGCGAACCTGTTGCTGCAACAGCAGATGATCGTCATCGAACGAAAAGTCCATAGCGTCCTTTCCAGCTTCCGGCCTACATTCCGAGCAAGTTGCGAGCGATGATCATGCGCTGAATCTGTGACGATCCTTCGCCGATTTCGCATAGTTTGGCGTCTCGCATGTAGCGCTCAACCGGTACCTCTTTCGTGTACCCCATGCCGCCGTGAATCTGAATCGCGTTCAGGCACGCGCGCGTGGCCATCTCCGACGAGTGCAGCTTGGCGATGGAGGCTTCGACATTGCACGGCTCGCGGCGATCGGAGAGGGTGGCCGCGTTGCGCGTCAGCAACCGCGCGGCGTCGATCTCCATGGCCATGTCCGCCAGCATGAATTGAATGCTCTGGTGGTCGAAGAGTGGTTTCCCGAACGCGGTTCGCTGCTTGGCGTACGCGAGGGAATCCTCCAACGCACCCCGCGCCAAGCCCACCGACAATGCGGCGATGGTGATGCGGCCTCGCTCGAGCACCCGCATGCAGTCGGCAAACCCTCCGTGCAGCGTCCCACAGAGGTTTTCCTTCGGGATACGCAGGTTGTCCAACGTCAACACCACGGTGTCAGATGCCCGCATGCCGAGTTTGTCTTCCTTGGCGCCGACGGTCAGGCCGGGGGTGTCTCGCTCCACGATGAACGCGCTCATGCCTTTCGTGCCGCCTTCGGGGCGCGTCTTGGCGTTGATCACGTAGAGCCCTGCGTGGTATCCGTTGGTGACCCACATCTTAGAGCCGTTGAGCACCCATTGGTCTCCGTCGAGCACTGCTTCGCACGTCAATGCTGCCGCGTCGCTTCCGCATCCCGGCTCAGACAGCGCCCACGATCCCAGAAGCTTGCCCGACGCCAGATCGGGGAAATACTTCGCCTTCTGTTCGTCGTTGGCGGCTATGATCAGGTGGGCGCTGCACAGAGCGTTGTGGGCATCGAGCATCAGGGCGGTGGCCCCGCAGTGGCGGGCGATCTCCTCCATGATGACCGTCGCCGCCAGGTCACCCAATCCGGATCCGCCGAACTCCGTAGGGATGAACACGCCCAAGAGCCCCAGCCCCCCCAGTTGGGCGACGATATCCCGTGGGATGCTCGCTTCTCGATCCCATTGCCGCGCATGGGGTGCGATCTCTTCTTGGGCGAACTTTCGCACCACGTGCTGCAAAGCCACCAAGTCGTCGGACAGCTCATAATCCATTTCGTACAACCCTTTGGTGCAAAACACCTTATGGTTAATCTGTTGACAAACGCGGACCCCTCCGGGCCCGGGCCGGCTCCGCACGGGTCGAGCATGGCTGGTCGCGGCGACTCGAGGGAGCGATGCTTCGGGTAGGCGCTGGCCGCGGTCCGGCACGTCGGCAATCATAATCGCAATAGCGGTGCAACGCCAACTTGTGCTCTGCCAACGCTGATAGAAGGCACTGGGCGTGTAGCACAGCGGCCCGCCGCTGTGTGTTGTGCAGCCTCCCCGCAGCATCCGGACAAATCACCAGCCGAGGGCGGCAGAGCTACAAATCACGCCTCCGCAAGCTCCCGCGCAATCACCAGGCGTTGAATCTCGCTAGTGCCTTCGTAGATCGTGGTAACCCGTGCATCGCGGTAGAGCTGCTCCACGCGGCATTCATTCACATAGCCCGCGCCGCCGTGCACTTGCACCGCGCGATAGGCGATGCGATTGGCCGCCTCACTGGCGGCCAGCTTCGCCATGGATGCCGCAGCGCGATGGACGTTGCCGCTGTCGACAAACGTGGCAGCCCGCCAGGTGAGCGCTTTGGCCACGGCCAGATCCACGCTGCTCTGGGCCACCATTTCACGAATGGCTTGAAACGAGCCGATCGGCCGACCGAACTGGCATCGCTGCCGGGCGTAGCTGACCATCTCGTCCAGGCACGCCTCTCCGATGCCGGTGGATTGCGCGGCGATACCCACGCGCCCCTCGTTGAGCGTCGTAAGGAAGACGCGCAGCCCCTCTCCGCGGGCACCCAACAGGTGATCGTCCGGGACAAAGCAGCCGTCCAGCGCCACAACCGCCGTGCCGCTGCCCCGGATACCCATCTTGCCCCGGATTTTCTCCCGGCTAAGCCCGGGGCCGCGGCCGTCAATGAGAAACGCGCACAAGTTCTCGCCCGGATCGAGCCCTTCGAGCCGCGCCAAGGTGAGGAACCACCGAGCGGCCAGCCCGTTGGTGATCCACATTTTTTCGCCGGAGATTCGGTATCCGCCGTCCACGGGCATGGCCACCGCTCGTGTGCCGCCGGCGTCACTGCCGGCGCCGGCTTCCGATAAGCAAAATGCGGCGAAGTTGGCCGGTTCGTCCATATGGGACAGATGCTCGTGGCGGAACCCCTCTGGTGCCAGCGAGTTGAGAATCTTGCACACCATGTTGTGCACGCAGACGGCGACCGCAGCGGACGGGGAGCAGCGGGCCAGCTCGTGTACGATGGCGGCGTAAAGCCGGAACGAGCACCCCAAGCCGCCGCACTGCTCCGGCAGGGAGAGGCTGAGCAGCCCCATCTCGGATAGCTTGGGGAGGCTGTCTTCCACACACGATTTGTCCCGGTCCCATTTTCGATCCAGCGCCAGCAGCTCGCCCCGGGCGAACTCGCCGACCGCATCCAGAATCATGCGCTGGTCTTCGTTTAGCTGCTCGCCTGGGGGCAAGAGGGCCATTATCGGGTCAACTCCTAAACCAGTAGTTCAATCTATTCCGCGTAGCCCCCGCCCGATTCCTTGGCGCCGATCCCGTCGCATGGCACAAGTCGATCGGCCTGCGCGGTATTCATCCCGAACCCACGCGGGGCGATTCTATTTATAGGATCGTGACCCCGTCAATCCTGCTCGCCACAATAGCGTTTGAACCCGGGCGATCGGATAGAGTGGCATCTTCTCAGAGCACCGCGGCGCAAGCCCGGTGACCTCTTCCTTGGACGCCGGGCGCTAGCTGGATCAGCGCCTTTCGCCGCAGGTTCTCGGATCGGCGATCTCCCGATCGGCCTGGATGGCCCGGGATTGAATCGTGTTCCTCCGGACATGGGCGGCCCCAGGGTCCGCAGGCTGGCGCCTGCGGCTCTGATTCGGCGGACCCACACCTTCGCGTCGCGCGTATTGTAGGATTGTACCGAACGCGGGATCGCATTGGTGCGGCTTGCGCGACGGCGTGACGCATCGCGACGGCGTTCGATGTCAAACGCTTGGGGGTGCTTCCCGGAGGGGAGTGATGGCGAGCCGGCTCGGACCGGTGTTCCACGGGAATATCGGCCTGGGTCGGCTCCGTTTTTTACGAAAGACAAGGGACGAATCTCACCCACCGTCTTGCGCCGGATGCCTTACGGTTTTGCTTGCCGCCAATCGTGCGGTCGGCTCCTTGCAGGTTTTCTTCTGACGGCCCAAGGACGGCGCTCAGTGCCTACGGCCCACGCGTTGGTCTCGGTTTCGCTCCAAGCGGCCCGGCCTGCGCTCAAGGCGGCATGGGGCAGTTTTTGCCGTCCGTAAGGAAGATGCGGGCCAGCAGCACCTTCCCATGAAGATCAAGACGCTTCCGGGGCACCCGTCGTCGTGCTGCGGAGGCCGAAGTAGACCATGGCGCCGACAAGCAGCAGCAAGGTCAGAATCATCAAGCCCCATGTGCTGGCCGTGGGGACAGCATCGGCGCAGTCGTGGTCAGCGAAGTCGGTTAAGCCGTTGCAATCATTGTCGTTGCCATCGGCACAGGTCGCGCCGCGTACTTCGTTCGACGGCTCAGGCCCGTCGGCGTTTTCTCGCCATGGCAACGCAGCCGCAAAGCAGCAGAAGGCCGGTGGCCGGTTCGGGCGTGGCGACGATGTTATCGATCACAAGCTCTTGGCCACCGATTTGAAAACTTTGGATGTCGGTACCGGTCAGTGTGATGATGTCGACACCGGTGATGGTCGAACTCGCGCCTACGGTGGCCGCCACACCGGGGCCGACCGTGGACGGTAGGTCCGTAAACGAGTCAACAACGTGATTGGTGCCGTCGTCGACCCGGAAGTCATTGACGCCTGAAAACTCACGGAATTCCACGGTGACCTGCGTTACCTGAAACCCCAGATTGGAAAAATCAAAGCGCAAATCGATGTTGTTGATCGAAAGCGGTGTGGTTGGCATCAGCGGTGCGAAGTCGCCACCGACTGTTGCTTGAAAGAAGTTCGGCGTCGGGGCGATACTGAGGAACTCCACCGACATGGCGATATCATCTTGAATCAGCACGACATCTCCCGGATTGTCGCCTCCGGTGAAACCGTAATGGGTTCCGACGGGGACGGTTTCAAAATCCACCGTGGCGCCACCGGCCGCCTGGCAAAACGCGCCCGTAATCGCCAAGATCGCTGCACACAAAAAACCCCGAGCGATACCAAGCTGTTTCCCATAGAACCATCTACAGCGACGCATGATGATATCCATCCTCTCTTCTGCTCTTCTGCAAGGCCGTTAGCACTCGTACGAGACGCATCATCCCAAGGATTGTAACGAACGCGTTTGCCCCTGCCCCCTTGTCGGCCCCTGGCTGATTATTGTACGCCTTACCGGCCGTGACCAGTAGGACTCCCCAAAGCGCGGCTTATTCCAGCTCACTTGTGAGAAAACCCGAGCATACGCCAAACCTAAGCCTCCATAGTACCCAGTTTGACAGCACCGTTCAAGCGCCAAACCGTCGGATTCCGGGGCCGATTGGGCCTGGGGTGCAGCGGGCTGGGAAGCACCCGTTCCGTTCCAGTCAAGCCAGAGTGACGTACCACCCGAAGGTGAGGCTCGCCAGGTCGTACCCGTGATGACCTGGCAGCGGGCCAGCTCCAGGGTGTGGCCGATCAGCGCGGTGGGCGGGCGTGGACGGCGCAGGTTTTCGGGCCAATTCCGCCGTTTTCAGGGTTGCTGAGCCACCTTTTCGGTCCTGGGCTGATCGGGGTTGCGCTCGGGGTCAATCCGGGTCTGAACCCACGGTTCAGCGTGTGATCTGGGATTGACCCACCAGTGCCTTGGACGCCACTTCTATCGGAACCGGGCGCAACGCCGTTATCCTGAATACATTTGTATCGGCCGGTTGGCCGTTGGTCCGAATCTCCGGCCGTTGTTCCGCCGATTTCCGGTAACCAGGGGGGTTGAACTCATGTGAAAATGGGGGATAAATGGAGTAGGGCATGGTAGGCGGACCAGTTTCGTCGTGATAGTGGTTGTCTCAGGGTATGTGCGGTGTTAATATGGGTGAGGAGGGGGGCTTGGCTTGAACGTTCGTTTCTGCTCTGCCCTATTTCTTTTGTTTTGAGGAACGGTCGGCTCACACTTCGGCTCGAGGTGTGTGGATGGGTTTGGCGGTGCGCCTTCGCGCGGTGTGGAAGTCATGTCGAATTCCAGAGCGGCGGTGTCCGGTAGCGTCGACGGATTGCGTTTTGCACAGTGTAAGGGGCTCGGGGGGTTCCCCCGACATCGGTTGTTTCGTGCAACAACCAACCCTTTCACCAGATGAACTTCAGGCGGCGGAGGGATGATATGAGTTGCAGTTCCGTGAGAAATAAGTGTTTGATCGTCTGCTCGGGCGTGTTGCTCTTGTGGACTACGGCGGCAACGGCCAACGTCAACCTTGAGTTTCGCCCGGCCACCCAGACCGTGACCAACAACACCATCGCGAACGTCGAGGTCTACGCCGTTTCGGACAACGCGACGAATCAGGCCTTTGGGTTTGTCCAAGTGGTCTTTACGTGGGACCAGACGGTTCTGGAGCTGGTGGGGCAGAATGCCAATGGGCCGTACAATTGGTTTTCCATCGGGTTCCCCAGTAACGGCGTGAACCTGCCGCTGGTGGGCGGAATTCCCGCCAACGATGGCGACGCCGTCGTAGCCGCCCTGGCGCAGTTCGAACCCGCGCCGCTGCCGTTGGCGACTCCGTCCGGATTGCTGGTAACCACGCTTCAGTTCAAAGCCATTGATACGGTCGTGGATACGCCCGTAGCGATTGCCCCGTTGATCGGCGGAACGGCTACCCTCGTGCTGGACCTGCCTGCTGGGGGCGTGGACGTTACGGGTACCCTCGGCCCGCCGGCCTTGATCACGAGTATCTGCAACGTCTCGCTGGATTGCGACGACGGCAACGATTGCAGCACGGATACCTGTACCGCGTTGGTGTGTTCGCACGGACTGGAGGCGGTGGGCACGGCATGTGGCGATCCGACCGATTCGGGTTGCGACAACCCCGATACCTGCGACGGAGCTGGGGTCTGCTTGCCGAACCTGGAGCCGGTCGGCTTCGCGTGTGGCAGTCCGGCCGATACCGAATGTGACAACCCGGATACGTGCGATGGGGCAGGCACTTGTCTGAGTAACCTGGAGCCTGTGGGATTGGCTTGCGGCAGCCCCAACAGCGACGCGTGCGATGCCCCCGACACCTGCGATGGGGCCGGCGCGTGCGCGCCGAATCATGTCGACGCCGGGGCGCCCTGCGGCGATCCGACAGACACCGAGTGCAACCAGGCCGACTTGTGCGACGGCAGCGGGGTGTGCCAGAGCAATCTGGTGTCGGCGGGGTCGCCTTGTGGTGATCCGTCGAATACGGCCTGTACGGATCCGGATACCTGCGACGGCGGTGGGTTCTGCGTCGCTAACGATTTTTTCTGCTTACCGCCCAACGATTTCTGCATCGATGACGGCACCGGCATGCCCGTCTGCGTCCAGTGCATTTTCGGCGATGACACCCCATGCGACGATGGCAACTTTTGCACCGCGGATTTCTGCGGATTGGACAACACCTGCCACAATTCGGCTGACCCCAAGAATGGACTCCCCTGCCCCGATGCGCTCTTTTGCAACGGCGTGGAGACGTGCCAGGGGGGCGCTTGCGTATCACCACCGCTGCTGGCTTGCGACGATTCCAACCCCTGCACGGACGACATCTGCGACGAAGCCACCGACACCTGTTCCAACCCGCCCAACGATGCCAACGACCCGGACGACGGGCTGTTCTGCAATGGTTTGGACACCTGCCAGAACGGCGTAATCATTCCCGGTTCGCCGCCCGATTGCAACGATGCGAACGAATGTACGGATGACAGTTGCGACGACCTGGTGGGTAGTTGTGTGCACGTGGGCAACGCCAATGCGTGCGATGACGGCCAGCCTTGTACCTTTAACGATGCGTGCGTTGCCAGTGCGTGTGTCGGCGGTCCGGTGCCGCCCGGTACCGGCCAGGTGGATTTGGCCTGGGTGCCGATGTCCACGACCGTGCAGGTCGGGGATCCGATAGAGCTCGGGCTCTACGCCATATCCGTCGATGCGATTCCCGACGAGATATTCTCCATCGATGTCGTGCTCAACTGGGACCCCGCCGTGCTGGCGTTTGATACCAACATCAACAACGGTCCTTATACCTGGCTGTTGTCGTTCTTTCCGGGCAACCACCCGCTGAACGCCACGTTCCTGGACGGGGACGCTTTTTACAGCGGCCTGTCGCAACTCGGTATTCCCGCCATGGCTACGCCGGCACCGGGTCTGTTGGTGACGACCATGCGGTTTGACACGGTGGGGCTTTCGCCGGGCACGGAAGTGGTAATTGCTGAGTGCGGTGGTCCGCTGGGGACGACTACACGGGTCGACGGGGGAACCGCTGGCCAGTTGCAGGGTAACCTGGGGGTCGCGACGGTCCAGATCGTGGAATGCTTCACGTCGGCGGCTTGCGATGACGGTGTGTTTTGTAATGGTGAGGAGACGTGTGTGGCCAACAGTTGCGTGCCGGGCGTGCAGCCCTGTGACGACGGCAACATCTGTACCGATGATGTTTGCTCGGAGGCCGCGCAGGCGTGTCAAACCATTCCGCTGACGGGCGATTTTGATCAGGACGGATTGTTCTGCACCGGCATCGATCGTTGTGAGGCGGGCGTTTTCGTTCCCGGCGAGCCGGTCGTTTGCGATGATGGGAACATCTGCACGACCGATAGCTGCGACGATACGATTGATGCCTGTACGTTCGCCAGCAACACCGTGCCTTGTGACGATGCCGACCCTTGTACGGACAGCGACACCTGCTCTGGCGGCGTGTGCTTCGGGCAGCCGATTTTCGGCTGTGTGCCGTGTGAATTCGATTCCCAATGCGACGATCTGGTTTCCTGCACCGCGAATGTGTGTGATCAGGCTTTGGGCGTGTGCACCTTTATTCCCGACGATACGCTGTGTCCGGACGACGGTATCTTTTGCAATGGCGTGGAGTTCTGTCTTGGCCCGGACGGTGATCCCGGAACCGGTTGCGCGAGTTCGGGACCGCCCTGCAACAACTGTAGCGAGGCGCTGGGATGTGCCTGTGATCCGCCGTTGGTCGAAGTGATGGGGAACCGCTACCTGCGCATTACGCCGCAGCCACCCGGAACGGCCGTGCCGACTGCGTTTGTCGTTACATCCTGTGGTGGAACCAATCCGCAATACGTCGGGCCGCTGCCCGGCACGACGGGGATATCAGCGTTCGACGAGGATGGGGACGGTGTGCCCGAAAGCACCGTGGGAAGCCTGGTTGTCGATCCGGTCGATGCCTTGTGGCTGACACCCGCCGAATGGGGTGGATCCGTATTCGTGACCGGTGAATTCATCAAGCCCGACACACTGCTTGATGTGCAAACGGACTGTGGTGAGCCGGGTATTCCTAATCTGACGGCGCCGACGAGCGTAACGATGTCTCTTTACGGTGACATCGATCTTGACGGCAACCCGACGTTGGGAGACGTTTTGCTGATCGTTCTTGGCTTCCAAAACAACTTTACGGATACGACGCGCTCGCTGATCGATCTGGCGCCGTGTGCTACGGACCAGGTCATCAACATCGCAGACGTGTTCTTTGCTGTTCTGGCGTTCCAAGGCACGCCACCGTTTGATTTCACGTGCGAATTCAGCGTCTGCGCGCCGTAGAGCGGTATCCCGCGCGTCGTTCGGGTTGGGCGGACACCCGAACGATGCAGGCTGGTGGGAGGATGCATGGTCGGTGCGGGCGCCCTTTTTTCGCCCGAAAACGCGATGCGGCCGCCTCGGATCATGCGTCGCGCATCCTTTGAAGATCAGGCGGAGGCGCCCACCTGCTCGCGTTGAGACGCGTCGGCTGCATGGGGGTCGCACCGGGACAGGGGCATCTTCAGCCGGGACACGCCATCGGATATAACGCTGCTGATCTCCAAGCCCGAGTTGTGGAAAACGTGCAGCATGGCGCCGTTGGAGACCAAAACGTCCGCGGTGAAGCCTTGGATGCCGTTCTCGCGGGCGATGTGCGTGAGGTGGCGGATCAAGAGCGTGCCAAGACCCTGGCCCTGCCAACTGTCGCGAACGACGAAGGATGCGTCGGCGAAGCCGGTGGCCGGGTCGAGGAAGTACTGCGCAACACCGACAATCTCCGGATCGCGATGCTCGTTGTGGGTTTCCGCCACAAGAGCCATGTTGCGCACGTAATCAACGTCGAGATAATACTGTCGCTCTTCGTGCGGAATGCACTTGATGATTCGCTGAAAACGCTGGTACAGCGTGGTGTCGGATAAGGAGTAGAACAGGTCCTGCAGCTTGGGTTCGTCGGTGGGACGAATCGGGCGTAGGAGCACGGGGAGGT
>JBHHUB010000074.1:0-17967 GCA_046753625.1 Phycisphaerae bacterium
GGGTGGTGCGTACGATGCCTCCTTTGTGCTGTGCAAGACGGAAGACACGACGGGCGAGTACATGGGCGAGGAGGACAACTACGTCGGCGGGTTGGAGTTCATCGAGGCCAACGGCGGTGACATGGCGACTTCATCGCTCGGATACATCGACTGGTACACACAGGGCGATCTCGACGGGTTGACGGCCGTAACGACGATCGCCGTCAACATCGCCACGGCCAATGGGCTCTATTGCTGCACGGCCGCCGGCAACGGCGGGCACGATGCGGACCCGGCGACGTCGGCGCTGCTGGCGCCGGCGGATGCGTTGCAGGTGATTTCGTGTGGTGCGGTGGATGATCTCGGGGTGATTGCCAGCTTCAGCTCCGATGGGCCGACGGCGGACGGGCGTTTGAAGCCGGAAGTGCTCGCGCAGGGTGTCAACACGCAAACCGTTTCGCCGTCCGACGATACTCTGCTGACCGGTGTCAGCGGGACATCACTGTCGACACCGGTGGTTGCCAGCGCCGTGGCCTGCTTGATCCAGGCTCATCCCGATTGGACGGTGGAGCAGATGCGCACCTACCTGTTTGCCAACGCGTCCGAATCCGCGGCGGGCAACGGGCCCGATCCGATGTTTGTCTTGGGTTATGGTATTGTAGATGCGCTCGGCGCATTGGCGGCGGATTGCGACGGCAACGGGATCGCCGATTCCGCCGACATAGCCGCGGGCACCTTGCCCGACTGCAACGCAAACGGCATTCCCGACGGCTGCGATATCGCCTTCGGCAACACCGCCGACGCCGACGGCAACGGCGTTCCGGATGTGTGCGATTCGCAGGGAACGATTCCTGCCGTTTCGCAATGGGGTGTCGTGGTTATGGCGCTACTGGTGCTCGCCGCCGGTAGCATATTCTTCCCAAGGCGCCGGCGAGTCAGGGGTTGAAGACTGCAGGATTGAAGATCCGGCCGGTGGAGCTTGGCGATTACAGCGGGGCGCTGAAAAGGTTTTGGAATACGGCGAAGTCGGCAAGGTCCACGACGCCGGCCCCGGTATTGGTTTGAAGGTCGAACACCGCACAGCCGGTGGGCATCGGTTGGCCCCCATCCGGTCCGCTCAGGCAGAACGCGAAGGACTGATGGTCGAGCAGGTCAACGTCGGCGTCGGCGTCGAAGTCGCCACTCGTGGCGAGCTCAACGCGGACGACGCGAAAACCGATGTCGGCGTTGGTCGCTTCCGTCGGCGCCCACGTGCGAAAGTCGGTGCGCAACTGCGGCGGCAGCAGCTTCCAGCTTCCACCTCGAATCGTGCGCAGCGCCGTGCTGCCGGCGTTTTCAGTAAAACGCCCTTGCATCCAGGCGAACACGTTGCCCGACATGTCGTACAGGCCGAAGTGGCTTGGGCTGTCCTCGGTGAGCGATCCGTCGGCGAGCAGATGGGTTCCGTCGAAAAAACCCACGGGCGTAGTTGAGCCGATTAGGCAGTCGCCCCCGTTCTCGAACGGATCACCGCTGCAGCGGAAATTGGCGTGCGCCCCGGTCAAGCCTTGGGCCTCATCCACGCCCATACCGAAATCATGGTTGACCAGCGCCGCCGAATCCCACGCTGCGGCTTTGTACCATTCGTTGTAGGCGTCGGCGGCGTCGGTCGTGAAATCGATGTTGTTCGCGCCGTCGTCCATCGGCAGGCGGTAGCCGCGGAAGCCGCGGACGAGTGCGTCGCGTTCGTCGTCATTGAGGTCTCGCGTCGCCCAGATCGCTGAGGGGATCGTCACCGGTCGCCAGGCGGCCAGATCGCTTTGCGGCCCCTCCCCGTAGCAACGCTCGTCGGGCGCCAGGCCCTGATCCAGCGTGAGCCAATTGCAGTATTTTACCGCTCCGTACCAACTCACGCCCGCGACCGGATGGTCGGCATAATCCGACGGTGCCGTCACCACGGAATAGACGCCGCCGGCATACTGAATCCGCCCGGTCGCGCTGGTCGAAAACACCTTGGCGATAAGGCCTTGGGTGTTTGTACCGATCTCGCCGGTGGCGGATCGATTGACGTAGACATCGCCGGTGTCGCTGTCGAAATAGAGGTATTGCCCCTTCTCACCGGTGGGGTCGGCCATCGCATCATTGAGAAAGGCCACGAACTCGGCATTGGTTACGTGAAACGGCGCCATCTTGAAGGAATACTGCGGACCGGCCGGTTGAGCGTCGGCGGCGTCTACCGTCAGCACGCCGCTCATATCCAAGAGCGGATCAAGGAACGTCGCCTCAATCGTGCGTGTCGAGGTGACGCCGTTGGTGGTGTCGCGGAGCCTGAGCGTGGCCGTGTACGCGCCGGCGGCCAGGGTGGCCGTGACGGCCGGATCGACCGAGGCAAGGACCTGTGTCGTCTGGCCATCCGCCAAGGTTCCGCAAATCGCGGCGCCCGCGGCGCAGGCGGGGGGGATCGATGCGGCGTCACACGTTGCGCCCCCGGCCAACGCAAGCCACGCCGCATCGGTGCACGCAACCCAGTCGATGGGGGCGCTTGGGTCCGCGACGTGCCGAATCGTGTAGGCACGGAAGGGGGGGGCGGCCGGTTGCCCCACGACGCCGGTGGGTTGGTAGGTCGAGAACGGCGTCACCGAAAGCGTCTTGACCACATTGAGCTTGATCCGGCGACATTGAGACGCGCCGGTGAAGGTATCGTCGAAGGTTACGGTGGCCACATGCTCGCCTTTGTCGAGGGCCAGGGCGTTGTTGTTGATCGATGCGGACAAGACAAACGCCGCCGCCTGCCCGGGCAACAGCTCCACAAACGTGTCGGTCAGGTCCACCCAATCCACGTCCACCGCCATGGCGATTCCCAGCAGCGCCCCGCCCTCCGCCAGTTCATTGGACAGCCGAAACGTCTGGTCGCAGAGCAACGAGAGATCATCGTCCGGTTGGATTTCCCACGTGCCGCACGTGGCGCATGGATCGCAGCCATGCTCGATGGTCAGGGGGTCGCGCACCTTAAGGGTGACGGGCAGTGAAACAGCATCGGACAAGTCGGCGTTGGATGGATCCACGAACGTCAGCATGATGGATTGGGTGAATTCGCCCACGTTGAGTTGCTCCGCCGAGGCGTCGATTTGGATCCTTAGAGCCAAGGATGCATGCGGCGCCAACACGCCATCGAGAAACACGTTGGGAGCCACCGGAGCAACGCTCATCCATGCCGCATTTTCGGTAACGCTGTACTCCAGATCAAAATCCACCAGACTCTTCAGTTCGAAGACACGCTCGGTATGTTCCGTCTGGTCGTCGTACAGCGTCACAAACGGTCCGCCGACCCATCCGGAGAAGGTGTGCGGCTCGGATTGATTGGTCGTCGCTGCCGCCTCGATGGGCTGTTCGATGGTCAGGGCGAGGGTGCGCGTTTCGAGTGCGCCGGTGGTTTCATTTCTAAATGCCACGGCTGTGACATGTTCACCGGGCCCGAGGTTTCGCACGTTGTCGTTGACCGCAACCGTGATCGATACCATGCCTGGCCCGGCCATCGTGCCGGCCGCTTCGGGTCCGGCCGGATCGGCGTCGGCGATGTCGTCAACGTCGACCCAATCCACGCTGGAGGAAGCCGCCCAGTCCATATCGCTGTCCGACCGGTTCGCCAGCGTGTAGGACGCGCCGACCGCATCAAACGGATCGCCGTACATTCCCGACGCGTCCACGTTGGACCGCGGCTGGATTTTCAGCGGCTCGCGCAGGTCGAGCAAGAACTCCTGCGTCGCCGTGCTTGATGCGATGCCATCGAGTACCGATACCGAAACCGTGTGCCCCGTGCCTCGAACCAGCCGGAATCCGACATCGTTGGCCGCCGTCGCCGGCGGAATCGCCACGCGGGCATCCGTCCGTAGTGCCGGATCGCCGACACCGGTGCGCCAGCTTCCGCCGCGGACCGCACGATCGCCCGGGCCCGTTCCGAAATCCTGCATCCACTCCGCGACGTTGCCGCACGCATCGGACAGCCCGTATGCGTTTTCGCTCTTGACCGTCAATACCGGGTCGATTGAGACGGGCGGGCATAGGATCGGCAGCGCAAAAAGCGAGGCAACACCGTTGAAGTGTGCAACCGGCGTGGTTTCGTTTTCCTCAGTGTCCCCGCTGTCGAGAAAATTCGCATCGACATCGTTCAGCGTGTTTCGCCCAAAGCCGTATATGCTGTCAAACGTCGGATTGCCCAAGTCATCGAGCCGCGCGGCCGCAGCCTTGTACCATTCGTTGTACGCCGCGGCCTGGGCGGCCTCGTCGTCCATGGGTAGGCGGTAGCCGAGGGTGTTGGTCACCAACTTGGCCCGAGCGTTCGGCGTCAGGCCGGTCGTGGTCCACTCGTCGATCGAGGCCGTCACCGGACGCCAGCTTGCCAGGCTGGAATTGGGGCCCTCGCGGTAGGCCAGCAGCGATTCCGGAATGCCCTCCGTGCGGCTGCGCCAATTGCAGTACTTGACCGCTCCGAACCAGCTCACACCCACGACCGGATGATTCTCGTACCCCGGCTCGACCAGATAGCTTGCGCCCGAGTAGGTGATGTGACCCAGGCTCAGGTCGTAAACGAGCACGTCAGGACCGGGCGGTGGCCCGACACCGATGGTCGCAAGCTGCGTGCTGCCGAGAAAAACGCTGCCCGAGATCAGATCGAAGTAGAGGTAATCACTCAGCGGATTGGGATCGTCCGTATCGACCGCGTTGCGTGCGCTGTTGAGAAACGCGGCATACTCGGCGTTGGTTACTTCCTTGCGGCCGATCCAATAGTCGTATTGCGGTCCGCCGGTTTGCACGTCATCCAGCGGCACCAGCGCAAAATCTCCGTTGGGTCCAGGCGATGCTCCCGGTGAAGTGAGCGTTGCGGCGGACTCCAGCCGCACGTCGACGACCGCTCCTTGGGGCACCAGTGACGGCGCCACACCGACGACGTTGAGGCGATCCTCGCTCGGCGAGATGGTCAACGTGACGTTGTCGATCGTGTAGTCGCCCGGATTGGTCAGCGACATGGAAAGCTGCGTCTGCTGCGCGGCACCGCCGACCACCGCCAAGGGGCCGCCGATTACCCCGGCGATCTTCACGAGCCCGTCCGTCGTGCCGACGGCCAATTCTGTCAGTTCGTCGGGCAAAGCCTGGGCCACGCGAAAACCAATGGTGGGCGTCGCCGTCGAAGGTGGAAACGGTCCCCGCTGGCTGGTCGTCAATCGGTCTGAGTCGATCGCATTTTGAAAATGCCCACCACGAACGTACGCTGACGCGGGGTCGCGGTCGTGCACCCATTCCGCTACGTTTCCCGTGAGGTCAAAAACGCCGTAGGCGTTGTCATTGGTCTGCGTGGCGAATTCGACACCGTTGCCGATGCTCTGATTGCCGCCGGCGTTGTAGGTGGTCCCGTTGAAAAACCCGACGGGCGTGGTCGAGCCGTCGAATGGATTGCCTGCGTCGGCGAAATTGGCGTCCTGCGTCTGCAGGACATCGCGACCGAATCCGTATTGGGCATCAAAGAGCGTGTCCCCCAGCGTGTCGTGTCGCGCCGAAGCCACCTTGTACCATTCGTTGTAGAGGCTTGGAGTCGTGGCGGCGTCGTCCATGATCAGGCGGAACCCGCGCAGCTCCAACAAATCCGCGGCGTTTGCGGCGATCGGAACCCAATCGCCGCCCTGCGGGCCTTCCTCATAGATCTGCTGTCCGGCCATACCCTGCACCACGGTCAGCCAGTTGCAGTACTTGACCGCACCGTACCATGACACAAACGTAATGGGATGGTTCTCGAATCCGACCGAGACGGTGTAGCGCAGGCCGACGGGCTGGGCCGGATCGTATTCGATGCGCGAGGCCGCATTGGTGTTCTTCGTTACGACCATCACGTCGCCGGATGCCAAGGATACGTCACCCGTATATTCGTCAAAAACCATAAACGTGCTGCGTTGGGTAGTGCCACCGTCCCATTGCGCATCGTTGAGGAACTGAACGAATTGAGCGCAGGTTACTTCGTACTTGGCCATGCGGAAGCGGTGGTCGGGGCCGGGGATCGGGGCCGGCTCGATCGGCACGTCTTCCATCTCCAGCGCAAACGCCACGGCCCCCACGTGCAGCGTTACGTCGCGCGTTGTGCTGGCGAGCATCACGCCGCCCGGCACGTTGGGGTCGATGCTGGACACGCAAAGCTGAGCCCGATACGTGCCCGGCGAAAGCAATTGGGCGGCCATCGACGTCGAAAGGTGGATCTGCGCCGTGCCGCTGGGGTTGAGAATCACGCCCGATGACGCCGCCAGTTCCGCCCAGTCGAAGGCAGCCGGCGACGTAAAATCCAAACTCGCTTCCCATTCCATCGGATCCAATCCGGTGTTGGTCAGCGTGTAGGAATCGCTCGCAGGTAGGAAGGGACCGCCCGATGGGCCGGAAAAGGTGGTTCCGAAGTGGGGTTCGAGTCGCAGTTGGGTTACCTCGATACCCACCGCTCGTTCCAGTAGGATCAGGGGTCCGGAGCGAAACCGTACGATCAACAAATACCATCCCGGCTCCAACGTGTCGGCCGTCGATGCCACGGATAGGGCAATGGTGACGTCCTCACCCGCACCCGTAACCGAACCCGCAGATGGCTGAGCATCCAGCAAGTCCGAGGGCGGCATCGGCGGATCGGACGCCAGCACCTCAACCGACCAGTCCAGCGGGTCGGCAAAAAGGCTCGTCAGCGTAAACTCGTGCTGGGCTGGGAGAAACGGTCCGCCCACAACACCGGTAAATGATACTTCGTCGATGGGCGTTACGGAGATGAGCGGTTCGATGGTGAGGGAAAGGGGCTGCAGGAAGACCGTGCCGGTACAATCGTCGGTCAGTTCCAACGACGCCGAAAACGCGCCCGCGCTCAATTCGCTTACGTCAAACGTGATCGTGAGGTCCCACGTGGCCCCGCCGCCGGGTACGCTGCCGGAGGCCTCGGAAACAAACCCGTCAATCAGCACCCAGTCCGCGGCTTGCCCTGGCGGGTCCGAGCTGAGATCGATCGCCCTGGCCGTCCAGTCCACCGGCTCCGTCGATGCGTTTTCCAGCGCCAGCGTAAAGGCGGGCGGGGGCGGTTGCCCATGCAGGATCGTTGCGGAGAGGTCACCGCTCGTTGGAATCAGTGGTTCGTCAAAGGTCACGCGGATCGCGCGCTGAACAATCGACGTATCGGCCAGGTTGATAAAGGAGACGATCGCCTCCTGCAGGCCCGTGGGCGTCTGATCCGCGCAGGCGGGCGCGATGGTGGCCGTGATGTCCACCGACTGGCCACCGGAGAGCGTGCCCGTGACCGCACCGGTGAATACGACCCAAGGCACATCCGCAACGACGGAGTAGGGCACGGGGGCGGCCGTGGCGTTGGTCAACGTGTAGGTGACCGAGTCGCCCGGATCGTACGGGCCGCCCCAGGGTCCGGCGCTTACGAAACCCTCCTCGGGCAAGACGTACAGAGGCGCCGGCACGCTTTGAGCGATGCGGAATCCGACCGCATCCGCCACGGCCTCGGCGAGTCGCTCGGCTCCGATGTGCACCGCGAGGGCGCCGGTGCTGCTTCGAAACGACCCCCCGCGATTGCGCCGGTCCGCCGGCAAGAAGGATTGATCCTGCATCCATTCCCAGACGTTGCCCGTCAGGTCAAGCAGACTGTACGCATTGTCGCTCGGGTGGGTCGGCGTGGTGCCGTCGGCCAAGAAATGCACGCCGTCGAAATAGCCCACCGGGCTTGTTGATCCGATGATGCAGTCTCCGGCGTCCTCGAACGGATCGCCGCTGCATCGGTAGTTGGCATCGGCGTGACCTACGACATCGCGACCAAAGCCGTACAGGCTGTCGAACACAGGCACACCGGACCCGTCCAGCCGCGCCGCGGCGGCTTTGTACCATTCGTTATACAGCGACGGATCGCCGGCACCGTCACCTCCATCCATCGGCAGCCGAAAACCCCACAGCGCCAGCAGCGATGCCCGCTCGGCGTCGGTCAGTCCGCGTACACTCCAGTCGGCGGTCGTGGTGACCGCCGGATGCCAACCCGCCGGATCGGTGGCCGTCGATTCCGCATAAACGCGTTGCTCCGGCGGAAAACCCGCCTCGAGCGTCAGCCAGTTGCAGTATTTGACCGCGCCATACCAGGAAACGCCGACCACCGGATGGTCGCCGCGGGTACCGGGGGGGGCGATCGCGTATGCGCCGTCGACGAATGCGATGGCTCCGCCCACTGATGGCGAGAATATTTGGGTTGCAAGCAGATCGTGATCCGGCCCGATCACGCCGAGTGGCGCATCATTGATGTAGACGTCGCCGGTGGTCGATTCGAAGAACAGATATTGGCCGCGCGGATTGTCCAGGTTGGCCAGCGCGTCATTGAGAAACGCGACGTATTCATCATTGGTGATCTCGAACCGTCCGATCCGAAAATCATACGTCGGCCCGCCAACCTGTGCGTCGCTACCCGGGACGAACACCATCTCCGGCTGTCCCACGGCAACCGTCGTCAACCAGAATGTAGCCAGCCACCCGCGACGTATGAGGGTCGCGGAGAACACCCTGCCGTTGCTGCGGTTCACACCCCAAACCTCCATGATTGAGGAAGGACCGGACTCCCATGGCCGCGCCTCCGGCGCGCCGGCTCAACGACAATCCTCGGATCGCACCGGTTGTCGATCCCCTACTCCATTTATCGGGAAAACGGGCTTGGACAGCCCACGCTGAGTGCCCCGGAAGTGAAGAAATGCGGCTCGAAACCCGCGTTCCAGGCCTATCACATACCGCTGAGGACTTGAAAATCCATCAGATCGATACTGGCTCCGGTGCCCACGCCGCCGGAGCTGCGCAGGTACTTCTCTATGTAGCCATACCGCTCGTTGAAGCGCACGCGGAGGAACATGCGGTGTCCACCGCCGGCAAATGGGCCTGATGGGTTGGCGACGTTTTCCAGGTCCATCGCGAGAATGTCAAAAAGCCCGTCGACGCCGTAAAGTCGGAATTCGCTCGAGCGGGCCGGTTGGCCGTTGGCCGTCAGCTTCATGACAACGCCGTGATCGCCGACGACCTCGTACCGCATCCCGTTCATCAGGTAGGTCATGCGGTATGGGCCGACTCCCGATGCCTTCCATCGGGCTTTGGCCTGGCTCAAGTTGACCGTGGTGAGCGGCTCGAGCTTCTCCCGCATGATCGCGAAGGCAATCAGCAGCCCGAGCGAAAACGCCGCGCCTGCCCACAGAATGTTTCGCTGACTGAGAACGACGGCCTCCTTCTCCTCTGTCCCCTCAGAATCCGTACCCCGCGTGCCCGGTGAAGAACACGCATGCGTTGGCGACCGCATGCACTGCGATGGCCGTCGCCAACCCCGGATACGCGGTGTTCATTATGGGTAGGCGTCGTTCCGCCCGCCCGGATTCCCAAGCGGCTACGATGCCTCGTATGGAGAGCGTGCCGCAAATCACGTGGGCCGCCACCGCGCCGGTCCAGCGATAAAAGATCAACTCGACAGGCGAACTGGTAAAGAACACGCAAAGGTAGAGGACATTCTGCGCGATCGCAAACAGGACGGCCACCACGATACCGATCAGCCACAACTGCCCGCGCGACGACACTCGGTGGGGGAACCGCTCGACCAGAACCCACAAAGGGCTGACCCGCAATGCTTCGCTGATAAACGGCCCAAAGATAATGAACGTGAGCGCGCCGCTGAGTTCCACGACCGCGAACGAATTGACCAGCGAAAGCGGTATGGCCACCGCGATCACGATGCCCAAGAGCTTGATCCGCGAGCGAAACTCCGATTGTTGCGCCGTCCGGCTTGCGACCCACGTCGCGTAGCTGACCTCGCCCGCCCTCGGCGGCTCGTACCGTTCGATGCGGCCGCATTCCGGGCATGGATGCCCTGTTTCCAGCCCGCGGAGATTGTACCCGCAGGTCCGGCAACTCCAATCGCAGTCGATGACAACGGGCGGTCGGTTGGGCAGGATGGCCGGCTCATCAAACACCGAGTGCTTGGCACGTTGCTCATCCGGATCGGTGGATTGGTGCTCGGCGTGAAGTTTCTTCAATGCTGCGGTTTCGGAAGGATCCTGCTCGAAGGAAGCTGGCCGCAGGTGAGGCTCGGCTTCGATGGACGGGTCGGATGATCGATCCGGTTTGCGGCGTTTCACGTTCTAGCTCGATGCGGGCGGAACAATCTGAATCGCGGTTCCGTAGGCATACATTTCAACCATGGCGGCCCGCCTTTTCCCACGCATGGATCCGATGTTGCTGCTGGCATACCGAATATTGATCACACCGTTGGCGCCGAGTGACTTCGCTCGCTCGAGCATGCGGACTGCCGCTTCCCGCCGGGCACGCTCCATTAAAGTCTCGAACGCACGCAGCTCGCCGCCCACGATTTTGCGCAACTGAGAGACGAACGTCTTGAAGTAGTCCGAGGCGACCACAACCTCGCCGACGACCATCGATTTGTTGTGTACCGTGCAACCCGCCGGCAGCGCACGCGTGTCGGTGCACAGCATGTCCTTCAAGGCCGCCTCTCGAATCGCCAAGCGGCGAAAATGCCGCCGCTCTGTCCATGTTCCCGCGGACACACCCACAATCAGCAACGCCACGGGTACGGCGAACTGGATCAGATCCAGCACCCACATCATGGTCATAACGGCTCCTCGACCACCACCGCGGTCCCGTAGGCATACAGCTCGGCCGCGCCCTGGGTAACCGCGCTCGTCGTAAAACGCACGTTGACGACGGCGTTGGCGTTGAGTTGTTCCGCTTGCGCCAACATACGCTCCATCGCCTGTCGCCGTGCTTCCACCAGCAGCTCCGTGTAACCGACCAGCTCACCACCAACGAGGTTTTTGAAGCCGGCGGCCATGTCCCGCCCGAGATGCTTGGCGCGAATCGTATTGCCCTGCACGAGCCCTTTGACCGCCTTGATGGTGTAACCGGCTATGGTTTCGGTGTTTACGACGATCATACGTTGTTCCTCTCCGCCGGCGCCGCGGCGCAGCCCACCGGCCGGGTCGATCGGCGCCCGCTATCGGCACCCTGCCGCACAACGATAAGTGTACACGAAATCAGCGGCAAGCGGGCGTGGAGCACAGCGGCCCACCGTTGTGTGCCGGAAATCCTCCAGCAGGGGGCCGCTGGGTCACAGCCAAGGGCGGCTGGGCTAGAGATGGAGGCTATTCGGACTTGGCTTCTTCGGGGGTCCAATTCCGCTTGGGCGGCTTGACGACCAAGCCCATACGGATGGCTTTGGCGGATACCTTGATCCGGCAGACCGTGCCGTCGACGACCGCGCGAACTCGCTGGATATTGGCTTTGAACTGTCGCTTGGTAATCCCGGTCGTCTTGATCCCGACACCACCAAGGTACTTGGCTTTACCCCGGCGCGCGTAGGAGCGTCCGGCCCGAGTCTTTTTTCCAGTAAAATAGCAAACGCGAGACATAATGAACCTCAAGAAAAACACGAACCGTAACCCACCACCGGGCGAGAACCGAGCAGTTTACCGGTCCCGGCCCGCTTGGCAAGTGGCGTGGTGGAGAAAGGTAAGTTATCGGACGTATCTCGATGCAATGCTTCCCTTTCGGGGGCGTTATCCTTTAGTGTGCGGACCATGACGGCTATCGACGAACTGGCGGACGTGCTTGCTCGGGCGCATCGGGGCGAGCCGGAGGCCTTTGAATGGTTGGTGGATGCTTATTCGGCACGCCTGTACGGGTTTCTCTATCGCCTGACCGGGCACCGGGACGACGCGGAGGAGCTCGTTCAGGAGGTGTTCGTTCGGGTGGTCCGGCATATTGAGGGCTATGATCATGATGGGCGCTTCGAGGCCTGGATATTTCGGATCGCGACGAACTTGGTGCGCGACCGAATACGCAGAGTTGGCCGGCGCCCTGAAATCGGGCAGCTCGCCGATGTGGGCGAGGAGGGCGCTGACGGCGTTGCGAATGATCGCCGCACGAGCGCCGGCAGCCCAAGCCCCGAAGCCGGGCTTGAGTTGGCCGATGATGTGGAGCGGATGCAATGGGCGCTGGATCAGTTGCCCGCCGCGGAGCGGGAGGTGATCATGCTCCGGCATTACAGCCAACTCAGCTTCGCCGATATCGCCCAAAGCATGGAGACGCCATTGGGTACCGCACTCGCACGGGCGCACCGCGGCCTAGCGAAATTGCGGCGGATCATGGACGGTGCATCATGACAGATCGGGACCAACAACTGCGCGAGATTCAGCGCAACGAGCGGTGGCTCCACGATCGTCTCAATGGGGCGTCGGGTGACCTCGCCGCACCCGACGCAGAGGCGATCAAGGGGCGCGTTCGCTTGGCGCTTCAGGAACGTTGGCTTGCGGATGAGTTAAGCGATGACGTGCCCCAAGACCTGGCCAAGCGGCTCAAGGCGACGACGGTGGCGGCGCTGGGCGGGCGATCCCAGCTTCATCCGACCGCTGGAATGCGGCAGGGTGAGCGTGGTCGCCGGCGCATCATGGCCGGCTGGGGGCTGGCGGCCGCGGCATGCTTGATGGTTTATATGGGGGTCCGGCAGGTGAATCAGCACGACCGCGGCGGATCCGTTGCGGCGGCGCCGGGCGATCCGTTCTCGGATTATCAGGAAGATGACCTGCTGGTGTCGCTGACCCAGCTTAGCGATGACTTTGACGATTTAGACTATTCGCTCAGCGATCAGGTCGGTTTTGATACGTCGGACTTCATGCTCGATGACTTGTTGTTTCAGATGGACGGCGTCCTTGGCGATGGCGATGGGTCATCGTGACGGGGCCGACGCGTCCGGTCAAAAGGTTTTTGTGATGAATGCCAACCATACGTTGTTCACTTTCGTGCGGGCTACGAGCGCCTTGGGTCGGAAACCATCGCCGTTGCTGTTGCTGATCAGTGTGGCGATGGGCGCCTTGCCGACCACGGCGCTGGGGCTGGAGGATTCGGCGCAGCAGCGGGATAGGCGACCCGATCCGCGTTTTGGAGAGGAACCCCCGCGCTTCGACCGCCGAAACCAGGGGAATCCGGACCGCGAGCCCCTGGGCGCTCCGCCGGCCCTGTGGCGCCGGATGACGCTGGGGGAAAGGGAACGGGTGATGGACTTCATTCGCGAGAACCTGCCCGAACTGGCCGAGCATTTTTCCCGGGGTCCAGGGGCGTTCAAGCCGTGGATGCGCCGCCACATCGGTGAAATCGTTGAAATGATGGAGATGATGGAACGGGACCCGGAGCGCGGCGAATTGATGATCCACGAGCGGCGGCTGGATATGCAAATGAATCGCCTGGCGCGGGCGTACGCCACGTCACGGGAACCGGATGTGCGCGCTCGTGTTGAAAAGGAGATGACGCGAGCCTGTGCGGAGTGGGTAGACCTGCGTCACCGGCGGCGTGAGATTCAAATCCAGGAGTTGGAGCAACGTCTGGAAGCGCTCCGGAAACGCCACGAGCGGGCCAGTGAGATGCGCGAGCAACGCATCGAAATCGAAGTGGCCAGACGCCTGGAACGCGCGGAAGGCCCCATCAACGCCATCCCGAAGCGCGATTAGGCAAGCGGGCCGGTCGCGGCGCATCTGAGCACCGGGCGTTGGCTTGGTGACATTCCGCCGCAGGTGGCGAGCGGGATCGCCGATCTCCTGCTCGACGGGCAGGGTCGGGTAGTGGGACATGTCGATCGGCAGGTTGCTGGTCCGTAGTCCGCAGGCTTGCGCCAGCGAATCTGATCAGGACACCCGGCGCTGGCTTGGTGGCGTCTTCGCACGTATCCCGCTGGATACTGTCACATTGCCGCCCGTGAAACCCCGCCAGCGTTGACAGAACCCGCGGTCGTTGGCTATGTTCGACTTCGGATCCGCCGGCGCAGCGGGCTTTTGCACGTCCCCAGGAAAGATCGGCGCCATCCCAACGTGACCCGTGCCGTGAGGAGTATGTCCCATGCAGTTCTTAATCGATCTCTGGCTTCCTATCGTCGTTTCGGCCGTATTTGTCTTCATCGCCAGTTCCATCATGCACATGTGTATTCCCATGCACAAGGGGGATTACCGGCAGCTTCCCGGCGAGGAGAAACTGCTTGCGGCCATGCGGGCGCAAGGGCTGGCGCCGGGCGACTACATGTTTCCATTCGGCTCGTGTATGAAGGATATGGGTACCCCGGATATGATCGAGAAGTACAAGCAAGGGCCGGTGGGATTCATCACGGTACTTCGCAATGGTCCGCCGACGATGGGGATGAGCCTCGTGCAATGGTTTATCTATTCCCTGCTGATCAGCACGCTCGCCGGCTACGTCACGATGCACGGGCTCGGCAACGGCGCCCACTATCCGGCCGTATTCCGAATTGCGGGCACCTGCGCGATCCTCGCTTACGCCGTCGGTCAGATCCCCAACAGTATCTGGAAAGGCTGCTCGTGGACGACCACGGCCAAGTTCGTTTTCGATGGCGTTGTGTACGGCTTGGTCACGGCCGGCACCTTCGGCTGGCTGTGGCCCCAAGCCGCGTAGCCAACTTGGTGTGACCGCAGTGGATCGTCCCTCCCGAACCGAGCCATGGGCTTGGTGCCCACCTTTCGCAAAGGCAGTGCGTGCGTAGGAGGCCCGTGTTTTCCTGTCGGGCACGGGTGGGAGCGCTCTCTGTTTTCTCATACGATGAGCGGGACGCCGCCGCGGCTGAAGCTGTGGTGCGCCGTTTTGGATACGTCGATTTGAGTGCCGAGTACCCATGAACCAGAAGAACCGCATAGA
The DNA here is from genome assembly GCA_046753625.1 of Phycisphaerae bacterium. Taxonomy (GTDB): domain Bacteria; phylum Planctomycetota; class Phycisphaerae; order UBA1845; family UBA1845; genus JADFOB01. The sequence goes on from JBHHUB010000074.1 coordinate 14,704, forward strand.
GCGCGCGATGGCGCATTGTCGGAAGCAAGGCCAAGGGGCGCTGCTCCCTTACTTCACGGCCGGTTTTCCGGACATGGCCACTACGGCCGCGCTGGTCGCCCGAGCCGCAAGGAGCGGCGCGGCCGTCATTGAGGTCGGCATTCCTTATTCCGATTCGATTGCCGACGGTCCCGTCATCCAGAGTTCCTTTCACACGGCCATCGAGGGCGGCTTCAAGGTTGAGGACGCATTTGCCACGGTGGCCGCATTACGCGGGTCCGTGGAGGCCGGTCTCATTGCGATGATATCCTACTCGATCGTTTATCGGTTTGGCGTGGATCGATTCATGGAAGCGTGCGCGCGCGTCGGGTTCGATGGCGTCTTGTTTCCGGATATTCCCGTCGAGGAGGCGGCACCGTCGGCACGCGCCGCAGGGGATCACAACCTCTGCTACGTCGGGCTTGTCGCGCCGACCACCCAGGCGGATCGCCAGGTGGAAATTATCGACCAGTCGAGCGGGTTTATCTATCAGGTGGCCGTTGCGGGAACCACCGGCGAGCGAAACGGGCTTTCCAAGACGCTCGAGCATGAGGTGTCCAACCTTCGGAGGATTACCCGGCTTCCGATTTGCGTGGGATTCGGCGTTTCCAGTCCGGAACACGTGCGCGAGGTGTGCGGATTTGCAGACGGGGCCATAGTAGGCAGTGCGATTGTTCGGAGGATTCGCGAGGGGATCGACTGCGGGCGTGCCGGCGAGAAGATCGTCGATGAAGTCGCGGGGTTTGTGGATTCGCTCGTCGCGGCATGCCGGACGGATCCGCCCAACTGAGCCGCCGGCGCCGGCCTGCGGACCTCCCTCGGCAGGAGGTTACCGGGCTTGCGCCCGGTGTTCCGGGAAGAGGTCACCGGGCTTGCGCCCGGTGCTCTGAGGCGCTCCAAGCCCTCGCAGATTGTGGCGTAGCGGCGGTTGGCTATACTGAGGCGGCGCGGATCAGTCTGCCACGAGTGGAACCCTTCCCTAGCATTGCGGAGTCGCCATGATGTCGGACGAGTTGCAAGCTACTTCAGGTTGTCATTGGACGGAGTCCTTGGGGATCCGGTTTATCATCAGGAGCTTTGCGCTGGCGGTGCAGCCTTCCGCGTGGTGCTTGGCCGTGGTGGGTATCGTGCTGACTGTGGTTTGGGGGGGCTTGCTGGATGTCATCTGGTCTCCGCAAGGCGGCATCGCCGACAGCGCCATCCAGCAGACGTTTGCCGCAGCCGGTTCGGGCGAATCCCATACGGAGCCTGCCGGAGACCTGGGTATTTTCGAGGTCTTCAAGAAGCACGAAGCGGCGGCGGTGACCGGATTGATGAGTTTGTCTTCGCCGGGCGCTGACACGGCCGCTCCGGTCTCACGGGTGGGCTGTCTGATCGCGATGGGGCAGGGCGTTGGTTGGATGTTTTCTGCGCATCCGCTGTATGCGCTGCTCTTTTTTGCCGGTGCGCTCTTGATCTGGTCGGTGTCGGGTGGGGCGATCTGCCGCATGGCTGCGGTCGCGTTGACCACCGACGAGCGGATCACCGCAATCGACGCGTGGGAATATGTCAAGCCGCGGTTGTTCGGTGGGTTTGTGCTCGCGCCCTGCATTCCGCTCGTCTTCGTCCTGGTGGTGGCGATCCTGCTTGCTTTGGGCGGCTTGGTCATGGGGATTCCGGTCCTCGGTGATTTGCTGGGCGGTATGGCGTTTGGCCTGGCGATCCTCGGTGGGGGCGTGGTGGTGGCGCTGTTGCTCGGCCTTGGTCTGGGCGGAAGCCTGCTCTGGCCGGCAGTGGCCGTCGACGGGTCAGACTCGTTCGACGCCTTCTCGCGCAGCGTATCCTACGTTTTCACGAAGCCCTGGAAGACGGGCCTCTATGCGGTGGGCACCTTCGTATTGGGGGCGCTTTGTTGGTGGGGCGTGCGCTGGGGGCTGTTCGCCGCGCTCTCGGTGACGCGGGCGGTGGCCGGATTCGGCATGTCGCTGTTTGGCTGGTGGGGGCGCGGTGAGGACGGTAGCAACAAGCTCGAGCGCATCTGGGCTATCGCGGGGCCGGGTTCGCTTCATGCCTGGCCCGATTGGTCGCAGTTGGCGTGGTATGAATGCCTGTCGGCCGTGTTGGTCGGACTGGCGGTTCTGCTGGCGATTTCCTTCGTATGGGGTTTTCTGGCCTCATTCTATTTTTCAGGAAGTACGGCCGTCTACCTCCTCTTGCGTCACGATGTTGACGCCACCGATTTCGGCGATCTGTACGAGGACGACGACGCGCTCGCCGCCGCGCCGACGGAATCCCTGGCCGGCGGGACGGAATCGACCGCGAAGAGCGAGCCCGAGGATCCCAAACCGGACAAGACATGATCCGGCCGAACTTGGCAGGCCGCCGGATAAAGAAGTCTTCGTGCAGTCGGGAGCCCAAGTCCACACGGGCGATTCTTACATGGATTGGCGCATGCCGGCGCCATGCCACATCGACGGATGAATTGTATGTTGTAGTGAGGGCTTCGAATGCTGAAATGCCCGTCCTATAAGGATTTGGCGGGAAGGGGAGCCGGCATGCCTGACCAAGAAGACGCGTACCGGATGATTGTCAGATTCAGAGACGGATTGTCCAGAGCGGTTGAACTGGGTTACGGCGACGACGATTGCGGACCCGTGGTGTCCGCCATGTTTGATTCCCTTGTGCGTGACGCCTTTCCTGGCGAGAAGCGCTTCCTATCATCCTCCGTACTTCGTATCAGATGGGAGCCGCAACGAAATACATGCTCCGATCTTCTTTCTCAAACCACCAGAATCATGCAGCTCGCTGAACGTCGTGCGGCGAAGAGGAACCGCCGTCGCGGCTCCCGCGTTGTTTTTCCATTTCTGACCAGCTTGGCCATTTCAGGTGGGCTGTTCATGCTGTCCTTTCGAATTGCCCCGTTTGTACTCTCGAGACTCCTGTTGAGCTAAAGCTCTTCCGACGCGTGTGTCGTGGCTTCGAAAGCCCGTCGATTGAGACGGCGAGCCTGAGCCACTGGCTTGCGCCGGCGCGGGTGATTGGGGTTATCTGGCGACTGCCCGATGACGCCTGAGACTTCGGTTGCGCCCTACCATGGCATGCTGTATTCGGGCTAAGGGTGTTGGATTGGTTTTCGGCGTTGATGAGGATGGCCGTGCAGGCTGTGGCGCCAGGTCGCAAGAGGAAACCGGACCGCCCATCGCCGCGGCCAACTCCAACAGACCGTCCCCGACAGGGTTCGAACCTGTAACCTTCGGCTTCGGAGGC
>JBHHUB010000075.1:0-17840 GCA_046753625.1 Phycisphaerae bacterium
GCGGGTGTAGCTCAGTGGTAGAGCGTCACGTTGCCAACGTGAATGTCGTGAGTTCGAATCTCATCACCCGCTGTCCAAAAACCGGCTTTTTCAGCCGAAAAACGCCGGTTCCGCCCCCATGATACTTGCTGTGATGTCTGCCCGCACAGGGCGGATGGCGTGCTCACCAACATACGGGAGAGACCATGAGCGCCTCTGCGTCCGTCAAGCGTATTGGGATACTTACTGGAGGTGGTGACTGTCCCGGCCTAAACGCCGTTATTCGGGCGGTCACCAAAGCCGCCATCACGTGCCACGAGCTGGAGGTATTCGGTGTCGAGGACGGCTATCTGGGCCTCATCGAGGACCGAATCCGCCCGCTTGGTATGGATGACGTCTCCAACATCCTCGATCTCGGCGGCACGATCCTGGGCACGAGCAACAAGGCCGACCCCGGCCGGTACTGCGTCGGATGCGGCCTGGACGGCTCTATGATCTTTGAAGACGTGACCGACCGCGTAGTCCAACGCGCCCGCACGCATGGGCTGGACGTACTCGTGTGCATCGGGGGTGACGGAACGATGTCCGGAGCGTGGCCGCTGATAGAACGCGGCGTCAAAATCGTCGGCGTACCCAAGACGATCGATAACGACCTTATGCATACCGAAATCACGTTCGGGTTCAACACCGCGGTCGCGACTGCCACGGAAGCGCTGGATCGGATCCGCACGACGGCCGCCAGCCACCACCGGGTCATGCTCGTGGAGATGATGGGACGCAATGCCGGATGGCTTGCCCTCCACGCGGCGGCGGCTAGCGGCGCGGACATCGTGCTCATCCCTGAAATCGAATACGACCTCGATGCCGTTTGCGCGCTCTGTCTCGAACGAAGTGAGCACCACAAGGCCTATACCATCGTGGCCGTCTCCGAGGGCGCCAAGCCCAAAGGGGGGAGTGTAGTTGTGGACCAAGTCGTCCACGAATCGCCCGATCCTGTTCGATTGGGCGGCGTGAGCGAGGTTCTTTGCGATCAGATCGCCCAGCGAACCCACTTGGAATGCCGGGCGACCATTTTGGGGCACGTCCAACGCGGCGGCAGGCCCACCGCCCATGACCGCGTGCTGGGCACGCGATTCGGCCACCATGCCATCAAGATGATCCTGGCGGGCACCTTCAACGACATGGCCGCCATGCAGGCGGGTGCGTTGACGAGCGTCCCCATTAGCGAGGTGGCAGATCGGCAACGCCTGGTCCCCTTGGACGACCCGCTGGTTGCAGCCCTCAGGGCCATCGGTGTCTCCTTCGGCGAACCGTTGCGATGAAGCTCGGGTCATCGTTTGGCCATGGGCAACGAATGGGAATCCGCATTGCGGAACTTGCGAAGGATGTCGAGCCTCAATCGGACGCCGGCCTGCCCGCGGGGTCGCCGGCCGAACGTGTTGCCGATCACCTGCGGGGTGTCCACTGAAGAGGGCGACAGGAGAAGTCAGGTAGGGGAGAGCACAGGCTCGCGATGGGGAGCAGCGGCGGGCAGGTGTCGACGCGGGCGCCCAGGGCCGACGAGAACACCCTAACATTTTTCTAACATCCGGCTTGCCGATGGACCGATAATGGGGTACATTGCTGTGTGGTGCCAGCGGGCCGTAGTGTCGGTTCGCCCTGGCGGATCGTGACGACAAACGGAGGAATCGGCGTGTCTCTATTGGTTACGGGCAGCATCGGCATTGATACGGTTGAATCGCCGCACGGGCGAGTAGAAAGCGTGCTCGGCGGTTCGGCGGTCTATTTTTCCTTCGCGGCCGCTCATTACGCTCCGGTTCGGCTGGTCGGAGTTGTGGGAGATGACTTCCCGGAGACGTTTCGGACCTGCTTGCAGGAACGTGGGATCGACCTGCGCGGTCTTGAAGTGCGGGCCGGGAGTAAGACGTTTCGCTGGACCGGCCGGTACGCCGGGGATATGAACGAAGCGGAAACCGTCGGGGTCGATCTGAACGTCCTGGCTGAGCGAGGCCCCCAAGTTCCGGATGCATTCGCGGATAGCAAGGTGGTTTTTCTGGCCAACACGCATCCGGATCTACAGCGGGAGCTTGTATCGCAAGTCGAAAGTCCACGGACGGTCGTGTGCGACACGATGAATCTTTGGATCGAGAATGAGCGCGACGCGCTGCTCGCAACACTTAAGAAAGTACATGGCGTCATCATCAACGATGCCGAGGCGCGTCAGCTTACGGGCAAGGTGAATCTGATCGAGGCCGGGGAATCCATGCTCGACTTGGGTCCGCAGTTTGTGATCGTGAAGAAAGGTGAACACGGCGCACTGCTCGTCACGCGGGAGGGCCCAGTGGCGATTCCGGCGTTTCCCACCAAGGACGTTCGCGACCCGACCGGTGCCGGCGACAGCTTTGCCGGGGGCGTGTTGGGCTATCTTTGCGAGCAAGGTGATGCGTCGCCGGCGACGTTGCGGCGGGCCTTGGTGCGTGGCACGGTGGCGGCCTCGTTTACGATCGAGGATTTTTCGCTCAATCGGGTCCGGTCTCTCAAACGCGAAGAGGTTGACCGCCGGGTGCGTGCGTTTCTTGCCACGCTGAAGTTTGAGTAGGGCGTTGTTGGCTCGGTGCATGACAATATCGGCGGCTGTGATTGCAGGCTGAAAGCCTGCTCTATAGAAGCCGGAGGCAAGCGCATCGTCGCCTGCCTGTGCGGGTACGCACGCAGACAGGCCCCCGGATCATGGCACCACTCAACCGACCGATGCTGTAAGGGGCGGCGTTTCTGTGAGGTGTGCGCGACATGGCGCTTAGACGACCCATTCAGGGTTGAATATGATGGGGTCGGCGGAGACCGTGGGGCCGCCCGGAGTGGACCCACGGCTACGGTAGCGCAGCCCTTCAGGCTGCAGTAAAGAAGGATCGCAGGCTTCCAGCTTGCAGGAAACAACGGCGCCCAAGCCGCCGCAAGTGTCAGGCACCCCTGTTGGCTCGGCGATTCGATGAGCGTATGGCGCCAACCCCCGGCTGCGATGAAGATGCGACAAGGATGAAGCGGCTGTTTGTGGCGATCGAGTTGGATGATGCGGTTCGTGGCGTACTTGACCACGCGCGGGTCCGATTGGCTCGATCGTGCGATGGCGTCCGTTGGGTCCAGCCGGAGTTGATGCACCTGACGCTACGGTTCTTGGGCGACGTGGCGGATGGGGACGTAGCTGAGGTGTGTGCCGCGGTTGAGGATGTCGCCCGTGATTGCAAGCCATTCGGGATCGAATTGGGCCGGGCGGGATGTTTTCCCCGGCGGGGTCCGGTTCGGGTTCTATGGGTTGGAGTGGAGGAGCCGACAGGCGCGCTGGTTGGCTGCGCGGGCGCCGTCTCCAAGGCGATAGAATCGCTTGGTTTCGAGCCAGACCGTCAGGGCTTTTCGGCTCACATTACCCTTGGGCGCGCTCGCGCGGATCGCAGCGACGGCGCGATGCGGTCGGCTGTCGAGCGTTGGAACGTCGTCCGGGAACGGATGGACGTGAATGCCATGGCGTTGATCGCTTCAGTTCTGACGCCGCAAGGTCCGGTCTACTCGCCGGTTTGCCAGGCCCGCTTCGGCGGGATTTAGAGTGCACATGAGGTAAGAGCACCAGAGAAGGGATAGTACAATGCGCGTGGTTACGGAAGAGACGCAATCGAGCAAACGGGACGCGGCCTTGGGCCGGGCACTTCAGCAGATCGAGAAGGCCTACGGCAAGGGCGCCATCATGCAGCTCGACAAGATGGGCGCCGACGTCGAGGGACTCTCCACCGGAACGCTTTCACTAGACTTGGCCCTGGGCGGCAGAGGGCTGCCGCGCGGGCGGGTCGTTGAGATGTTCGGCCCGGAGTCTTCCGGGAAGACCACGTTGGCGCTGCACGTCGCTGCCGAGGCGCAACATGAAGGTGGCGTGGCAGCGATGGTGGATGCCGAGCACGCACTCAATCCCGCGTGGGCCAAGAAATGCGGCATTGATTTGGAGAAGCTGCTGGTCAGTCAACCCGAATCCGGCGAGGAGGCCCTTTCCATTACGGAAATGTTGGTGCGGAGCGGATCGGTGGACGTCATCATTGTGGACTCCGTGGCGGCGCTCATCCCCCGCGCGGAAATCGAGGGCGAAATCGGCGATTCGCATGTGGCAACGCAGGCCCGCCTGATGAGCCAGGCACTGCGCAAACTCACGGCCGCCATCGGCAAATCGCGCACGATCGTCATTTTCATCAATCAAATTCGAATGAAAATCGGCGTGATGTTCGGCAATCCCGAAACCACACCCGGTGGTCGTGCCTTGAAGTTCTACTCCTCCGTTCGCCTCGACATCCGGCGGATTTCGTCCATCAAGGAAGGGGACGCCATCGTCGGCAGCCGGGTCCGGGCCAAGGTTGTCAAGAACAAGGTGGCGGCTCCGTTCCGTCAATCCGAATTCGACATCATGTTTGACACGGGAATCAGCCCTGAAGGCGATCTGATCGACATGGCGATCGAAGACGACATCGTCGACAAGAGCGGGGCGTGGTTCAGCTACAAGAGTGTTCGGCTCGGTCAGGGTCGGGAAAATGCCAAGCAATTCCTTCGAGACAATGTCGACGTTTACGAATCGATCCGCGCCGAATTGGTTGAGAAACGCCTTCCGACGGCAAATGATAACGAATCAGATAAGGTATCCTCGGGCGCTCCCCACGCGAAAGGTCCGAAGACCAAGGCTCCATCCAAGCCTGCTGTCGCTGCGAAATCGGCCGTCAAACGCAAGAAACGAGCCTGATCCTCGTAAGCGGGTCGTCCCGGGCGACCCGATGGATCAACGCAATCCAAGCGTCAAGTGACGCGTCCGGTAATCCGACAAATACCCGGCAGGCGTGCGGGCTGACGCCGCCCCTCGGCTGGGGTGCGCCCGCTGCCCGGTCGGGTAATCCGGATGCCGACCTTGTCCAGAGTTGTTAGAACCAAAAGCGGCGAGGCCGGTCACCCGACGGCGACCGACCATGGCCGGCTTCGCGACGCCGCGCGGGCTGACATCCGCGGCGCGGCACTTCCGAGCGTTAACGGCTCGAGTGATGATGTGTCGGCTCCCGTGCTGTTGCTCGGTCCGCCACGCGATACCGTGGGGGGCATGTCGAGCGTGATGCAGCAGATGGCATCGCTTGATATGGGTGGCCGGTACCGGTTCCAGCCGTTTCATGCCACGGCCGCCCCGCCGGAACACGAAGGCGTCGTATCGAAGATCATCCGACATGTACGGCACCTGGGCGCGCTTCGCGCCGCGATTCGGGATTGCGGTGCTGCGATCGCCCATATCCATACATGCAGCGGCGTCTCATTTGCCCGATCAGCCGCTGACTTGATCGTGGCACGCCATGCCCGCTGCAAGACAGTGCTTCACATCCATGGTGCCAAGTTCGATCAGTTTTTTGATTCGCTGGGACCGGGTCGCCGAACAACGGTCGCCGGTGTGATGCGGTTGCCGGACTGCGTCATTGCGCTTTCCGACGCCTGGCAAAAGAAACTCCAGGCCATGGCACCGGGTGCGCGGATCGTTGTCATGGAAAATGCTACGGCGATTCCCCACGGCGCGGGCGACGTGCGAAGCGACGGACCTTGCCGTTTTCTTTTGTTGGGGCGCATGGATGTCTGGAAAGGGATCGATGATCTCTTGGACGCGGCTGCAATCCTTAAGAATCACCATGTGCCGTTTCAACTGACGCTGGCCGGTCCGTCCGGGACCGCCGGCGATGCGCACACGATTGGCGGCAAGATAGCGGCACGCGGATTGCGGCCGGTCGTGCATTATGCGGGGCCGGTGTTCGGAGCCGAGAAGGATCGCCTCCTGCGCGAAGCCGACGTCTATGTTCAACCCAGCCACAACGAAGGCATGCCGATCGCCCTGCTGGAGGCGCTGGCCCACGGCCTGGCGGTGGTCGCCACGCGCGTCGGCGCCGTCCCCGAGGTCATCGAGCACGGACGAGAAGGACTTCTTGTGGATGCCACATGTGTCACGCCTCTGGCGTCGGCGATGGAGACGCTGGGCCGGGACAACGCCGTGCGCCGGACCATGTCGAAGGCAGCGCAACGGCTGGCCCGCAGCCGATTCGGCTTGCGGCGATTACAAACCGACTTGCTGGCGATTTACGACGGCTTGTGTGCCACCGGCAAACCGGGCAGTCTATTCGCGCCCACCGCGCCGAGGCGCGGGCGCGCTCGCTGATTCAGGACGGCGCATCCGAACTGGCTGGGGATGCCAATGCCTCGGCATCGGTTGCCGTGTTGATGTGATGCGCAACGGACGCCACCTTGCGGTAGCCCAGGTAGTGGATGATCTCGAACACTTCGGACCAACTGGGAAAAGGCCGATCGTTGATCCGCTTGTACTCATCAATCGCCATGACGAATTCAAGCAGCTCTCCGGTGATTTCGCCTTCCTCGGCCGCTCGGCGCACCTCGCCGCGCCGCCGACCCGGTCCGCGCCGACGATCCATGCCGGAACGACGATCCGTTGCCTTTCCACGTGTGCCCGAGCCGCGCCGATCGGCACTGGCTCGACGATCTTGACCATCGTATTGATCTTGCATGTCTGGTGAATCGGAAAGATTCCCCAGCGGCTTGATGAGTGCAAAACGGTTCGCGGACCAAGCTTGGGCGCCGATAACGGATCGCGGCGCCGAAACCCGGCTGGGGGTTTGTATGGTTCAGGCAACGGGAGTGTGGCGCTGCTTCCCCGGTCGGATGATTACTCGAAATCGTCGTCGCGCTCGTCCAGCGCGTCGTCTTCATCGGGATCCTGAAAACCACCATGGTCCGCATAAAACGGCGCATAGTCGTCGGTGTCCTCGTCGTCGGTGGTTACCAGGCGACCGTCCTCGTCATCCGCAACAACGTCTTCAAGGACATCGTCTATCGGTCGCTCGTCGTCATCCCATCCACCATCGTCGGCAGCTTCGTAGGTTGCTTTCACGCGTCGCATTCCCCTATCGAAATTCCCATCATGTCGTCCACGGCCTGTCCCGGATCGAGTCGTCAGCCCATGTCGCGCCGGCGGTCTCGCTGGCACATCGACCCCAAAATTCGCAAAAATTCTAAAGTGGGTCATCGCACCGCGTCAAGCAGATTTTGTCCCCCACGGGTGGCGGGGGTCCATGACAATCCCGGCGGGTGCGTCGGACGAATTCTCAACTGCCATCAAGTATGACCACACCCGGATGGCGGTGGCGGGCAAATGCGCCGCCTTTGCGGCCCCTATGTCCGCCAACCAAGCCATTCGTCGCAAGGTCGGTGGGCGATTCCGGGCGAGCGTCGTATAATCCCGGATACGGAAAACGGACGACCCCAAGGTGCGCGGAGTCAGATCATGCAAGATCCAACATCGACGAAGGGTACGGGAAACGTGCAACCGGACCCCGAGAACAGGGCCGGAACCAATAGAGCGAACCCCCCCGCTGCCCTACAAGGCGAAGGCGCGCGGCTCACTGAGGCCGCTGGTGATGGCGCGGATCTCGCGCCGGCCGCCGAATCCGACATCTGGCGTGGCCGGACGCAGTGGCGGCATTTCAGCGGTCGCATCGGCATTTGGGCGATGGGGAGCATGGCCGGCTTGGGCATACTCTTGCGGCTCTCGTCGCAGTGGACCTGGATGTCGACGTGGATGGCATTTGGGCTGGGCGTGGGCGTGGCTGTAGTTCTGGCAATCCTTCTCCTGGGCCGCCCGTTTCTCGCCATCTTTGGTCGGCGGTACCGGCTGACGAGCCAGCGTCTCTTCATCGAGAAAGGAATCTTGAGCCGAACGATCGACCAGACCGAGCTGATCCGGGTGGATGATGTCCGAATATACAAATCCTTGCTGGATCGGTTGTTCGGGCTCGGAACGGTGGTCATCCGATCGACCGATGCCAGCGACGCGGAAATCCGGATTGAGGGCGTCGCGGACCCGGATGGCGTCGGCGAAACCATCCGGGCTCAAATGCGTGCGATGCGCGGCAAGTCGCTCTTTGTGGAGAGCCTGTAGCAACCTGCTGGGAAACCGGCCCTCTCTTGCGGTGCCGGCTTCCGGCCGGTGAAAACGGGCCGCATCGCCCGTCCCATTGGGGTAGCGCGGGCAGAATCATGGGCAAGATGGGGTCACCGCATTTATTGGCAGGCGGCCAGGGCATCGGCTCCGTGAGGACATCGAGGTCCGCTGGAGCCCAATACGGCTAGGCGTCTCGTAGGAGCGCCAATCGTCGTGGGACGGCGCCGCGGGACCGCGGACGTCGGTTACGCCGATGTGATCCATGGACCGCCGAACTGGTAAGATCACCGATTCGGTGCTAAAATGGGCAACATGGCGCCGCCGGGCGCATGGCTACGACAAGGGCATTGATGGACCATGGCGGATCGCACCAAGAAAAAAGATACGCAGCTTGAGACCGTGGAACCGCTCGGCCCGCGCGTCCTGATACGCAAGGACGAGGACAAAAAGGTCACCAAGGGCGGGATCGAGCTGCCGGATTCGATCGAGATTCCGACGATCACCGGGCGGATCGTTTCCGTCTCGACCCAGGTGGAAAACGACGACGATTTTCGTGTTCTCCAGTACGATCGGGTGCTGTTCAATCCCAAGAACGCGATCCCGGTGGAGTTCGACGCGGGCAACTGCCTGTATGTCGTCCCCATGGAGGACGTTGTGGCCGTGTTTCGCAAGAGCTGACGGCTGGCCGACGGAGGAATCCAACCGGTTTGAAGCCGTCCGACGATAGCCCCATGATCCATTTGCCCTCGCCCGCCCTAATCGGCGTCATACACCTGCCCGCGCTGCCCGGCACGCCGAGACATCAGCTTCCCATCGATGAGATTCTCGATCGCGCACGGGAGGACGCCCGTTGTTTGGAGGCGTGCGGCTTTGACGCCGTGATCATCGAGAATTATGGGGACGCGCCGTTTCACGCGGATCGGATCGGGCCGGCAAGCGTCGCGGCGATGGCCGTGGTGGCGCGGCAGGTAATCGCCGAAACGTCGCTCGCCGTGGGGATCAACGCCTTGCGCAACGATGCTGAAGCGGCCATGGGTATCGCGGCGTCCGTCTCGGCGATGTTCGTTCGCGTCAACGTGCATTGCGGCGTGTATGCGACGGATCAAGGAGTGATTCAAGGGCAAGCGGATCGCACGCTGCGCTACCGCAAACGGCTCGGGTCCAAGGTGGCCGTGTTTGCCGATGTTCACGTCAAGCATGCGACTCCACTGGGCGCATCGAACCTTGAGTGTGCTGCCAAGGACGCAGCGTATCGGGGATTGGCCGACGCACTGATCGTGACGGGGCCGGCGACCGGAGCTCCGGTGGATGCCGAGGATCTTAGCAGTGTTCGTGAGGCCGTGCCGGATCGGCGCGTATTCGTTGGAAGCGGCGCGACGGTCGAAACCGTCGGTAGCCTCCTGCATTTGTGCAGCGGAGTCATTGTGGGATCGTCCATCAAGATCGACGGTCGACCGGAGCATCCTGTGGACCGCGAGCGGGCGAGGGCGTTCGTCGCCGCCGCGGGCCGGGATTAGGCCCTGATGGACCTGCCCAGCATCCATCTCGCAGCGCCGGCGGGTTCCTGCCGGTCCTTTCTAGCCGACCCGGATATTCAATCGATCGAGCGACTGATCGAGTTGGTTCAGGAGGGGGTCGGTCCGGGGTACCGCGTGACGTTGACCCCGGCTCTGTTTGATTTCGAGGAGCTGGATCAATCCTGTGGACGGCGTGACGACCCGGAGCGCGCGGCCGACCTCGAGAAGGCGTTGGCTGACGATCGCACGGCCGCAATCGTGGTGATCCGCGGCGGAGCGTGGCTGACCCGAATTCTGCCGCGAATCGATTTCGAGGTTTTGGCAAATCGAACGCGACCGGTGACGGTGATCGGCTTCAGCGAGATCACAACCCTGGTCAACATCGTGGCGGGCTATCGGCAGGGCGTGGGCATCTACGACATTTCGCCGGCGTTTTTCCCATACAGCCTGCGTCAGTACGCTCGAAGCCGGGCATCCGACGACGGGCTGAACGGCATGACTCCGAAGGCCTGGGCACGATCCAGATTCTTGGATGAGTTTCGAGGATTCTTTCGCGATGTCGTTTCGATGATTCAGGGCCGCGGATCTTCGCGGTCCGTCACGGTGCGGCTACGTCGCGGTCGGTTGGAAGACGAAACGGAGCTGGCATTTGTCGGTGGGAATCTGTCGGTGTTTCCGGCGCTGTTGTGTCCGCGATACGAGCGATTTGCCGACCCGCGGGGTTGCTGGGTCGCGCTCGAGGACTTCAACGACCGGATGAGCCGGCATGACCGCTGGCTGGCACACCTGACGCTCGCCGGATTCTGGGATCGCTGTGAGGGCGTCCTGCTTGGGGATTTCCATGAAGGCACGACCCCGCTTACGGAGGCGATGCTCGACCTGCTGACGTATCATCTTCCGACTGGATGGGACAAGCCGGTGGCGGTGACCGATTCGATCGGCCACATCTGGCCCATGGCACCGCTTCCGCTGCGAACGGCTCTGACGGCTCGTTCGATCGGCGAGGGTCGGTATGAGCTGACCTGGCCGACGGATCCCGCCGCTGGGCGTCACGATTGAGACACTTCATCGCCGGACCTCTCTTCACCAGGGCAGGCGGGCTTCCGCGCCCGGCCCCGGGAGGGCTGAATCAAGCCGACCGGGGATGGTCCGATCACCCGGCAGGCGGCTTCTTGGGGCCCCCAAAACCATGACAGGGACGGATCAGCGGGCGGGGCTCCGCGCACGGGCGGGCGGCGGAATCCTCGCGGACACAAGGCCGGCAACTGCAAACTACCACTCCTACATAGTTTACGGCATTCTTCTGGAGTTCTACCAGGGGACGCATCGTTGGCACGCCGCCCCAAAAAAGGTCAGTGACACGCGTTGTCATCGGGCACGGATACTGGTAAGGTATGCCTGATGGCGGCAGGCAACGCGGGTTGGGTTAGAGCGTCTCGGGAACGATTTTCCCGTCAGGTGAACGAAAACGGATCTAGGGGAGATTGGAGAAAAAGGCTATGGCAAATCAGATCGGTGCTAGTTCGGATTTCACGGAGACGCTGGCCATTCACGTAGCGCTTAAAGCCGCGGTCAAATCGAAGCAGTTTGATTCCAACCTGGCTGTGAAGAAGGCGGCCCAAAAGCTCTGCAAGGAAATGGAAAGTGAGAAATCCATCTTCGGCCGACAGGTGAAAATGATCAAGCTGATGCAGAAGGGGGCCAGCGTGGCCGATCTCGGGCGAAAGCTGAAGACGTCTCGCCGCACCCTATTCCGCTACCTCAACTATCTTGAGGATGCCGGCATCAACATCAAGCTGGAAAACAACAAGTACCACGTTGACAAGGGCGTGTTGAAAATGCTCAGAGGCTAGCACACCCGCACGCGGCCTCAGACCGGCCAGCCCGCAAATGGGCGAACCGGGTCGGCATCGCGCAGCGGGGGGCGGTGGCGCGTCACGCGTCACCGCCCCTTACGCGTGCCCCTTTCGCCGATCCAGTTTTCGCGCCGCTTTCTTGATCAACCCCGGCAACCCTTCGATCACGGCCGCCGCATCGGCGCACGCCTGCGGTTTGGCGACCACAACAATATCAAGCCCCTCGGGGAATCCCCCCTTCTGCGTCCGAAAGGCCTCGCGAATCCAGCGGCGCACGCGGTTGCGTTGGATGGCATTGCCCACACGCCGCCCGACACTGCGCCCCAACCGCGACCAGTCGAGTTCGTTGGCCGCAACATAAACGACGAGTTGCCGATCGGAGGCCGTGCATTTCGCGGCGAACACGCGCGCGAAATCCTCCCGCTGGCGGAGACGCTCGCGCCGCCGGAATCGCTGATCGACTTGGCGCGGCAGCGGCGTCATGGTGGGGTACGCATCTCCGGTCTGTCGCCTCTTCGTCGTCGACCGTTTCCCAAGCTCTTCAATGATGATCTCAACGCGAGCCCGACGGACTTAGTGCTGCATCAAGCTTGCTATGATGGGTAGACTCGGCCACACGGCCTACTCATCGAATCCGCCTTGGCGAAACACTAACGCCCGCCACCGTCATCTGCGGCATCGCGACTCTTGGATCCTCGACTCAAGAGCAGAATCAGCGACGGCACCAGTACCGGGCGCACCACGAAGGTATCCAACAGAATGCCCAGTGCAAATGCCACGGCGAATTGCTTCATCACGATCAGCGAGGCCGAGAGCAGCGATGCAAACGTGGCCGCCATGATCAAACCGCAACTGCTGACGACCTTGCCCGTCTTGCGCACGGCCCGTTCGACCGCCTCTTCGGGCGGATGGAGCCGGCGTTCCTCGCCGATGCGCGTGGCAACCAGGATATTGTAATCCTGCCCCAAGCTCATGATGATGATAAACAGCAAAAAATCGATCTGCCAGTTCAACCCGCTCAATCCGTACCGCAGCTCAAAGACGATCAGGCTTGCGCCGTACGTGGCCGAGTAGGTCAGCAGCGTCGCGCCGACGAGCACCAGCGATTGCGGAATCGACCCGATGATCGCGAGCAAGATGATGAAGATCAAGACCGTCGCGCCACCGGCGACGACGCGAAAGTCGCGGCGGCGCAGCTCGCGCATGTCGCGGTAGGTGGCCGTCTCGCCGCAGATCAGAATCGCCGGTCGTGTCGCATCGGACGCCTGGGCCAGCCCGGATTCACCAAGCGCCGCTATCGCCAGGGCTTGAATCTTCGGCAACAGGTCCATCGCCTCCGCGGACCGGGGCGGCAGGGCCAATCCCAGATCGACGCGGACCACGTGGCCGGACCGCCCGAGGTAGGCGTCGCGAGCCAGCCGGTCCGTCAGGCTCTGCACGATTCCCGTAGGCTGCGCGTCGGACGCGCCGGCGCTCCCTTTTCGGCGCTCGACGCCCAACGGATCGCGCAGATCTCTTTGGTACAGCAGCGGTAGTTCTTGTGACAAGCGATCGTGGAGCAGGTCGACGAAGGTTTGCATCTGGGCGATGCTTTTCTCCGCATCCACGCGTGATCCCACGTCGGTCAGGAGCGACAGCTCGCTGACGCCGTCGGCGCCGAAGAACTTCTCCTGATAAAGTCGGGCGCCTCGAACCAGCGAGGTATCTGCGGGGTACTCATCGAGTGCGTCGAACAGCGGCTCCGCCCGTGCACCAATCAACGTCAGCGGCGCCAAAAGAACCAGCGTGGCCAGTGGACCGAACACCGGGTGCCGAACCACAAAACGCGCGATCGCCGACCAGGCGCGGCTGTCTTCGCTCAGAGGGATACCCCGAACCCGCGGCCAGAACAAGGCATGGCCGACGAGCTGCAGGAGCGAAGGAACCAGCGTCACAACGGCAAAGGTGGCGATGCAAATAGCGATCGCGATGGTCGGTCCGGACGTGTACAAGTCGCGATTGTCCGCCAGGATTAACACCGCCAGAGCGGCCGCATTGGTTCCGGCGCTGGCCAGAATAGCGCCACCCGTTTGGGCGAGCGAGGCTTCGACGGCATCGCCCATACCCAAACCGTCGCTGAGTTTCTCACGAAGGCGTGAGAAAAGAAACAGGCAATAGTCGACGCCGGATCCTACAAGAATCACGATGATGAACATCTGCACCAGACCGTTGAGGGGCAGCCCCATCGTCGCCGCCCAGCCAAGCAACCCCAGCACGAGCAACAACGATACACCGATCGTGGCGACCGGCAGCAGCATGGCGATGGGGCTCTTGTAGATAACCAGCAGAATCACCATGACCGCCACGAAGGCCCAAACCGTAGTGAGATCGACGTCTCGCTTGGCATTGGCGTCGAGCAATTCGCCCAGAATGGCGGATCCGGTAAGCTCCACCTGTATCCCGGGTTCGAATTGGATTTCCCCGAGTATCCGCTGAATCTCGCGGACGCGGTTGACGCTACTTTGGGTCAGCGGAGCGGCGGGAAGATCGACCACGATCATCGCGGCGGCGTGGTTCCTCGTTTCGAGAATCGGCCGCAAGTACGGCTGAACCGCAGTCGCATGAACCGTCCACTTAAGCCGTTCGGCCTGCCCAACGAGTTGACCGGCCAGCTCGTCCAGATGAATCCGATCCGAGTCGGTGAGGCCGGCTTCGCGAAACGCGACGATCGCGGCGGTGGCAAGGGGGGCACGCCCGGGAAACTCCCGACGAAGCAAACCCTGCGCGCGCACCGATGGGCAGGAATCCGGAAGGAACCCCGTATCGTCGTCGGCCAGCAAAGTCGACACGCGCGGCGCGGGAAGCCAGACCGCCAGGGCCACAACCGGCCAGCCTATGACCCACATCCAATGGGTATTGGTGACAAACCTTGCCCAGCGTTTCATCATGAATCTTGATCGTCAGAGCTTACGATGCCCAGGCTCCCACCGCATGTCGTTTACTTGTGGGCTTCCTTGGTTTGCAGGAAGCATTCATGCCCGGGCACCCGCGGTTCGGTGGGTCGGCATACATATTGGACGTTTCCGCCACTTGGCGAGCATCCTACTCGAACCAGTTCATCCCATCCAACCGCATCCTGAATGGGGGGACGCCTTGCCGCAAGCCGCGGCTCCGTCCCGTAATGTGTGGGGTCTGGTCCCTAACGGCCCAAGGCGTTTAGCCGGCACTGCGGTTGGCCGACGTAACGACCGGTGGTTCGTAATCATGGTGGATCGAAGTGTTCAGAAAAGGCAAGCGATCAAGTCGGCCGAGGCGGTGGGTGGCGCCGCAGCCGGCGTCGAAATCGTACTTCGTCCCCCGAAATGGAACACTCGCAAGAGTTGATGTGGCGAGCGCGTCGGCTCGGCGGTCACTTCGCAGTGAGCTCGAACTCCTGCGTCGCATCGCCAGGTGCCTAAGCCGCCCTCCGGCGGCCCGCACTTCGACGCCGCAGAACAAGTACAGCGATCACGATCGCCAAGAGCTCGCCACGATCGTGCGCGATGCGACCGACCCGATCGTGCGGGAGATGATAGAGGTATTTGATCGAGAGCTTGGCGAAGTTCGAAAGGAAATCATGATGTCGGCCATCGATAACGAAGCCGAGAAAATCGCACAGGAAGTTTTGGAAAGCGGGGCGGCGGCGCTGGCGGACGACCAGGCAGTGACCGGCGACGATGCCGCGGCCGATTCGATCGAATCCGTCGAAAGCGCGCTCGCCGAGGCCGAGGCCGACCTGGCCGATGCTGTGGGTATTCTCCAAGAGGTAAGCGAAGACGTCGACATGGTGGCCGCGGCATGCGATGCAGGCGGCGCAGCCCTGCAGGATGAAGCCGCCCCCCCCGTAGCCGCCGAGACAGCGAGCTCCGATGACGGGCCGAAGGATGCGACTGCAGAAGCGACCGGGAACGTTCCGGAGGCGGCGCAGGCCGAATCTGAGGCCGACGCTCTGACGGCCGACCAGGATGAACCACCATGCGCACCCGACGCATGCCCGGCGGATGCTTTGGACGATGGCTCCGCTACCGCCTCCGAAGAGAACCCCGACGAGGTGGAAGCCGAGCGGCCGGACACCTCATGCCACGATGGCGACACGAGCACACCAACCGAAGCCGATGCATCGAATGACCACACCGAAGATCCGCCCGCGCCTGTGGCGGATGAGGCCGTTGGCAACGCGGCATCCACGACAGAAGCCACCGAGACCGAGGTAGCCCCAGCCTCGCCCTGTGCGGAATGCGATGATGCCCACGCCACGTTCGATACGCCGACCGAGCCTGCCCCGTCACCGGCATCCGAGCCCAAGGCGGCGGCCGTGGCCGCACCACCGGCGGCAAAGCCCGAGTCTGTACCGCAGGCGGTCGCGCCGGATTCCGTCGCGAGCGATCCCACGCCCGAGCGAGCGAGTCAGGCCGTCCTGGAGATCGAGGCGGGGATTCGCAAGTTGACCGCATTGCTCAGCCATGAGGTGAACGACCAATGGAAGCAGGCGCGCGATGCGATGAGCGAAGTGATGGGCGCCAAGCAATCCATCGATGAATCCCTCGCGCAAGCGCAGGCCACGCTGGCGGAACTGAGCCGGGTCAAGGAAGAAGCCGGCATCGCACGTAGCGAGGCCGACGTGGCTCGTCGAGAAGCGAGAATCTTTCGGCAAGACGCCGAACTGGCCAAAAAGCGTTGCGATTTCAGCGCAAAAGCCGCGGAACTGGCCGCCGACCAGGCCAGCGCCGAAGCAGCCGCAAAAATGTCGCGCGAGGCGTGCTCGCAACCCGCGTGATCAGACTTTCCGCGCGCAATCTGCGATACTACAGCGTATTGTTCGCCGGCGCACCGGGCGTGCGCACCACCGAACCGCCCCCCCCCCGCCCCAGCTTGACTTTGGCCTGTGAAAAGGTTATGAACCCTGCCTTGTGGCGCGGGAAATGACTCATGTCCAACTAACGGAACGGAGGCCGAATGGAACTTCCCCGACGCGATGGTTCGGAAGCCTTTCTACCTGACGGCGCGTTTACCCAAGCATTGGCCGATCTGCATGCGTGCCCCGGGCTCAGGTCGCTCCGCATTGCGATCGTCTACGCGTTCGATTTCAGAACGCGCATGCTCCCCTACTGGTATGCCGACAAACGCATGGCGCCGTGTTCGGTGCGCACGCTGGGCGATGCGCTGCATGCGTGCGGCTGCGAGCATGTGCGCATCGTCTTGCAGCAATGGAACCCGCGATTTAAGCCGAGTCAGGCCATTCTCGATGGTGCGCCCATCGATGTGCTGATGGTGTCCGCCATGCAGGTTCATGCCGAACCCGCCTTCGGACTGATTCGCGACGCCCATCGCCTCGGCGAAAACCGCCCGTTGATCCTCGCGGGCGGGCCTAAGGCCATTTACGAGCCGACCGACTTCCTCGAGTTGGGTGATCGGCCCGGCGTCGGCGCCGATTGCGTGGTCACGGGTGAGGCCTACGTGCTGCTCGATTTGCTCAAGACGCTCGTTCGGCATGGATTGGACCAACCCGATGCGAAACCCGGCCGCGCACGAGCGGCGTTCGACCGCGCCCGGGATAGCGGCGATATCGACTCGGTGGCCGGCCTCGTCTACATGGACCCGGCTTCAACGCCCGATCAGCCTCGCGCGGTCAACACGGGCGTGCAGCGCCTCCTGCAAAACCTCGATGAATTACCCCTGCCGGATGCGGGTTACCGCCTGCTTGAGCCGCCGCACCGCCGGACCACGCTGGCCGCGCGGCCATGCCCGGCGGACAAGGTCGGCAAGATTTCATTGATTTCGTCGGTCATTTCGACGCACGGTTGCAAGTTCAATTGCGGCTACTGCCCCATTCCCGCAGTCAACCAGCGGACCTGGCGTTACAAGAGCCCTCAGCGATTGGCCGAGGAAATCAAACACATTCACGAAAGCTTCGGCATCGTCGAATTCTTCAGCACGGACGACAACTTCTTCAACAACCGCGACACCGTCGTGGCCTTGATGACCGCCATGGCCGATGCCCGGCTTTCCGACGGATCGCCGCTCGGCGAGGCCATCCGGTTCTATACCGAGGCCACCGAGTTTGATGTCGTCAAGAACATCGACATCTTGCCTTTGTGTAAGCGCGGCGGCATGAGCGCCATCTGGTTCGGCATCGAAGATCTTTCGGCCGAATTGATCAACAAAGGGCAAAGCGGGGAAAAGACAGAGGTTCTGTTCGCGACGCTCAACGACATCGGTATCGAGCCGATGGCGATGATGATGCACAACGACGATCAACCGCTGCACGCACCGAAGGGCGATTTGCGCGGCCTGTTGAATCAGGCACGCTACCTGTTCGACAACGGAGCCGTTTCCTATCAGTGCACGAATCTTTCACCCGCGGTTGGCACGCGCTCGTTCGAGGAAATGGCCGATGAGGGACTGATCTACAAGAAGGTCGCCGGCGAGCTCGTGCCGCAGGCGTTTTTGGACGGCAAC
>JBHHUB010000076.1:0-17749 GCA_046753625.1 Phycisphaerae bacterium
AATGCAGGTACTTCGTGCGACCGACGCCAGATCGTAGGCGCGCCGCGGGAGCGTGGCCACAACCCATAACCTCACCTTGCGGGCGCGGCGCCCGGGACCGAAAACATGTTCATCGATGGGCGGGCCGAGGTGGCGATACATTGCGGGTTTCGCGTCGTCCGTGGAGGAAACGGTAGTGGTAAGATGACGGGCAAATCCCGACCTACCGGGTTGGTCCGTGCGGCCGCGCGGGCTGAAGCCCGCGGCTCGGGGGGTCGCGGTTCGGATTGGTCGCGGTTCGGATCGGGAACGCGCCTTACGCGGTTACGCGGCAAGGGTTATCATGATCGCGCGCTGACGTCCGAGAGAAGGCGAACTCGATGGCATTGCGGCCCGGCGCAGTCCGCATGCATGGGAACCCCATGCCGTGAACCCGACAGGTGAACAGGAACCGCGCGCAACGAACGACAATACGTCGTGGTGGCTCGATTACCGGACATCGGTGGATCGGCGGCGCGATCGTGCGGTGCAGGTCGAGCGGTTGTGGTCGTGGGGGCGACTCCTTGGCTTTGCGGCCATGGTTCTGCCGATGGGGTTGGACGGGCTTGGGCCGTCGGTAACGCTGTCTTTGAGCGTCGCGGCCATGGTGGGGTTCGGCTGGGCGGTCGTGCGCCACCGCGCGGCCAAGGCGAGACGGACGTTCCTGGATCAACTCGCGACGGTCTGTGCGGAGTCTCAAAGCCGCAACGGAGGCCGAATCGTACTCGTGCGTTCGTTTTCTGCGCCGCAGGCGGCGGACCCGTTGCAGCGGGTCGATCCTTTCTTTGACGACGGGTCCGTTTGGGAACTGACCGCGCAGGAGATCGGCGACTTCGATGTGCACACGCCGCCGGTCGGGCTGTTCGGTTTGCTGAATCGGACGTCGAGTGTTATGGGCGCGCGCCGGTTGTGCGACTACGTGCACCGGATCCGCGTTTCCGTTGATCGGATTGAAACGCGGCAGCGGTGCGTCCGATATCTTGCGGACCGTCCCCCGTGCCGCTTGCGGTTGATGGCGGGGCTTGCGTTTGCGCGGAAGTGGGATACCTCATTTGATCGACTGGTGGGTGCGGTTAGAAGCGTGCGGCCTGCGCTGGCGCCGTCGGTGGCGATGGGACTGCGCGTTTGGTCGGGGATCAGTTTCCTGGCGACGTGCGAGATGATCTATCTGGTAAGCCTGGGCCAGTATCTTTGGGGCTATGCGTTTGCGGGTTTGTTTTTCTTCAACGCGTCGATCTACTCCGGGCTGAAGCGCCGCCTGGATCACGCACTCACGCCCTGGCGCGGCACGTCGGCGGCCCTGGGCGCGTACGCGCAGGCGGCCGAGATCGGATGTCGCGAGCTAAGCCGTGAGACGCCGTTGGAGGAGCTGCGCACGGCACTGTCCCTGGTGGCCGATGTGCGCGTGGTACCGGCGCTGGCGGGGCGCGTCGGCTGGGCGGAAAGCGCCGGCCTGTTTCACATTCTGTTCAATCTGCTTTTCTTTTTTGATCTGCACGTCGCCTGCACGATACTCAACCGCGTGCTGTCGTATCGGGATGCCTTGCTGCGCGGATTGTCGGCGATGGGGGAGCTGGACGCGTTGTGTAGCCTGGCGAGTTTTTCGTCGGAGCAGCCGCGGCGGTGTTTTCCCGAACTCAGCGCCGAGCCCGGCTTGCGCATTGAGGGGGGCTGCCATCCGTTGATTGAACCGGGCGTGGCGGTGGCCAACGACGTCACGCTGACACCGACGGAGCGTATCTATGTGGTTACGGGATCGAACATGTCGGGCAAGAGCACGCTGCTGCGCATGGTGGGGGTCAATGTACTGCTGGCGCAGATCGGTTGCGCTGTTTGTGCCAGGCGGATGACGTTATCTCCATTGCGGATCATGACGGATTTGGAGGCGCACGACAGCCTGGCCGGTGGGGAGAGCTATTTTCTGGCAGAAGTGCGGCACCTGCGGCGCATGGTGCTGCCGCCGGCGGGGAGCGCGCCGATTCTAGGGCTTGTGGACGAGCCGCTGAGGGGCACGAACTCGCGCGAGCAGTCGGCCGCGAGCGTGGCCGTGCTGGAGCATCTGCGCGACGCGGGCCATTTTTTCCTGGTGGCGACGCACGATCATCATTTGAACGAGGTCGCGGACGGGCCGGCGGTGCGTGCATGTCATTTCCGGGAGGAACTCGGCGGCGGGGGCATGGTCTTTGACTACACGCTCTATGAGGGGCCGGCGCGGAGCCGCAACGCGTTGCGTGTCCTTCAGCGCGAGGGGTTCCCCGAGTCCATCGTGGATCGAGCGCACGCATGGTATCGGGCGGACGACGCATCCGGCGATGGCGCGTGAGGGCTGGAACCGGCGAGCCCTGGCCCTGTGATTCTTCCGGCCCGGGGGCGCCATCCAGTCAGGTCCGCCAATCTCCCGATCGGCACGTTTCTGTTCCAAGCCGTCCATGCCGATCAGGAAACCGGTCCGCCTGCGGACGATCCGCGGCCGAATGTCACCTGGCTGCCAGGCGCGTTGCCGATGTCACCGGGCTTGCGCCCGGTGCTCTGAAAGCCAATCGATAAAGGGGTCGAAGGAATAGGGCTTGCCGAGGAAATCCTCAACGAGTTGCGCGGCCGGTTTGCTGCCGCCGGGGCTGAGCACCTTGTCTCGATAGCGGCGGGCGGTCTTCGTGTTGAGCAAGCCTTCACGTTGGAAGCGGTCGAACATGGCTTTGGCGATCACGAGGGACCAGCGGTAGGTGTAGTAGATGGCGGAATAGCCGTCGAGGTGGCCGAAGCTGCATTGGAAATGTGTGCCATCGACGTAGTCGAAGGGGCTGAAGTCGCGTTGCAGTTGGATCAAAGCTTCCGTGGTATCGAGGCCGGCGGGGTCTCGGTTGTAGAAGTTCAGCGAGACGGCTGAGTAGAAGAGCTGGTGGGCGTTGTCGATGGCCTTGCCGAATTCCGCAGCCCTTTTGAGGTTGGCGACGAGCTCGGCGGGGATGGGTTCACCCGTCCGGTAGTGCTTGCCGAAGACCTGGAGCGTTTCGGGCGTGTAGCACCACTCCTCGAGCATTTGAGAGGGCGCTTCGACGAAGTCCCATTCGGTGCTGATGCCGCTGTTGCCGAGCCACCGGCGGTGTCCGGCGAAGATCGCGTGGAGCAAGTGGCCGAACTCATGGAAAAACGTCACGACCTGATCGTGTTCCATGAGGGCCAAACCGTTGGCATCTTCGCGCGGGTTGGGGAAGTTGCACACGAGGACGGCTTGCGGAAGCCGGAGTCCGGCCACGCCTTCGCGGTATCCGAAGCAGGCGGCGTGGGAATACTTGTTGGGACGGGGGTGCATGTCGAGGTAGAAGCGGCCAAGGCGCCGGTTGCCGTCGTAGAGATCCCAGGCGGTGACATCTTTGTTCCAGAGACTCAGCCCGCTTACCGGCTTGTAGGTGATGCCGAACATCCGGCCGGTCAGCTCGAAGATGCCTTTTTGGACGTCGGGGAAGTTGAAGTAGGGGCGAACGGATTGACTGTCGAACGCGAACGATTCGGAACGGACGCGGTGTTCGTAGTAGCGGCGCTCCCATTCGAGTACTCGGGCGGCGTTGGGGGCGTCTTTGCGTTTCTGTGCCAGAAGCATGTCCATTTCTTTGGCCGTCGCCTGCTTGCCGGCGGCGGCCAGGCGATGAAGAAAGGCGTCGATCGCGGCGGCGGACCCGATCATTTTGTCTTCGGCGATGTAATCCGCCCAGTTGGCGTAGCCCAGGATGTGCGCGAGCTCACTTCGAGCGGCCAGCAGCCGATCGAGCACCTCCATGTTTTGCGGGTAGCCTCGATTCTTGAATTCCTTGAACAGGGCGAGGCGGGCTTGAGCGTCATGCGCGTAGGTGGCGAAGGGGATGGCGTCGGGATACTTCGTGGCGATGTGGATCTTGCCGTCGTCGGCGGGAGGATGTTTGGCGATCCAATCCTTTGGCAATCCATCCAGGGCGGCTGGTGAATCCACGGTGATTTCACGCACGTCGCCGGCGATGTTTCGGGCGAAGGTTTGCCCGAGCTTGACGATTTCTTCGTTGAGCTGCGTGATGCGCGCCCGGACGGCATCGCTCTTATCTACGCCCGCGCGACGAAAATCCCGCAGGAGTTTCTCGACATAAAATCGGGTTGCCCGGTCCGCGCCGTTCAGGTCGACGCCGCCAATGGCTTCGAACAGTTGGCGATCCAGGCTCAGTTCGGTCAGGTACGCGGAGACGTCGCTGACGCCCTGTTCCGACGCCTTGCGCACCGATTCGTCAGGATGGGTCCGCGCGAACAACGCGCATTCGGACGAGCTGGCTTCCAGGTGCATCCGAAGCTTATTGTAAGGAACGAGCGTGTTTTGGACCGTGCGCCGACCTGGCACTTCGACGATCTGACGGTAGAACGACTTGGCCCAGGCTAGGTGTTCAGCGGTGTTGTTGCTGAGTTGGGCGGCCGTCCGATTCAGGGGCGTATCCGCCAGCCGCCAGGGCGCCGATTCGACCGCGTTGGGAGCCCTAGTCGTCGCGCATCCACACGGGAGCCACACCAAACCGAAGATCATGCCAGCGGCGAGTCGAGCGTTCATCCAAAGTCCTCCCTGTGGTGCGTAGGTGCGTTCTGAGTTTTTCGAACGTGCGCGGTCGGCTGTTCGGCGGAACAAGGCAGGATGATCCGGGCCGATTGGCGACGTCACACGGAGGGTAAGGGTAGCGGAGGATGTGGCGGCGTCAACGAAATGCGCGCGCGGTTTCAGAATCGCCGCGCGCATGAAACGGGGCCGCCCTGCCCGAAGTACGGAGCAAGGCGGCCCATCCAAGCCGGTAAACAGGCTCGCGATGCGGCGAAAACGCTAGAGTTGTGTACTCCCGATCGCGTCCTCAGCCGAGCCGCCCGAGGTGTCGCCGTCCACACCGCCGGAAGCGTCGGCATCCAGGTTGCTGTCGACGTCGCCATTGGCATCGGCATCGCCACTGGTGTCGCCGTCGCCGTCGCCGTGCGTGCCGTCCTTTACGTCGCCATCCTCAGTGGCGCCCTCGTCGACCGCGTCGTTGTCCGGATCGTCGCCGGGATCGTTCATGTCGTCATTCGGGTCGTCCTCCAGCATGTCGGAGGCATCGTCGGACCCATCGGAGTCGCCGCTCATCTCGGCGTCATCGTCGCTGTCGCTGTCGCCGTCGAGGTCCACGGAGAGCGTTGATGAAAAGTCGAAACCGTCGGTCGCCGCCGTGGGATCCAACGTTCCAGTGGCCGCCGCATCGATCGCGGAGGTCATATCGATATCGACCACGAGCACGGTTTCCGCCGCCGTCCCAACAGCAAAGGCAAAATCCATCACGATGCCGGAGGTGGCGCCTCCGGTTCCGCTCAGCGTAAGCGCCGTGCCGTCCGCTAGGATCAAGCGGGCTTCGGAAACGACGACCCGAACCTGGTCGTAATCGCCCGCCGGCATGTCGGCGTTTGTGAGAACGTCCACACCGCCGTTTTGCAGATCCACCAAGTCGAGCGTTTGCGTGCCCTTGAAGACGGTAACCCAGCCACTCGCGTCAGCTACTCCGACCGCCAGCGGACCGGGGATGAAGGCGCCGCCGCAATCGGAATCCTCATCCGAGTCTTCGCCCGAATCGTCATCCATATCATCCTCACTGCCGTCGTCCATGTCGTCATCCGTGCCATCGTCCATGCCACCGTCCATGTCGTTGTCGCTACTGCCGTCATCCGTACCATCGTCGGCGCTGTTGTCCGCGTCGCCGTCATCCGTGGCGTTATCGTTCATACCGTCGTTGCTGTT
Organism: Phycisphaerae bacterium; assembly: GCA_046753625.1. GTDB lineage: Bacteria > Planctomycetota > Phycisphaerae > UBA1845 > UBA1845 > JADFOB01. The sequence goes on from JBHHUB010000076.1 coordinate 5,789, forward strand.
GTCGTTGTCGTTATCGTTCAAACTCTGTCCGGCATTCGGATCCATGACGTTGTTGTCGTTGTCGTTGTCGTTGCCGTTCACGCCATCGTCAGCATTGTCATTCATGTCGTCGCCGCTGCCGTCATCCATGCCATCATCGGGATCGTCGGGTGTGTCATCGTCCATGACACCGTCCGAATTGTCGCCGGTGTCATTATCCATGCCGTCGTCATCGGATTCGGAATCCGCGTCCGAACAGCCGCTACCGTCGCCCGGGGTGCCGTCCATGGAACTCTGGATGCCAACGCCTGTTTGATGGACCTGGATGGTGGTTATGGTGAACGAGGCTGCGCTCAGGGAATCGTCCAGGATGGAGTTATCGGCCACCAGGACGCGCAATTGTCCTTTGGCGGCCGCACCGCCTGTTGACGCGGACCCACCCGTCGTCAGACCGTTGCACGACGCGAAGAGCAGCAGCGCGCAACTTGCGACCACCGCCTGGCAAAATCTCAGCACGATCCACCTCTTCATAATCCACCTCCCAAGAAAGATTCAGTTCGATCCCAGCCCTACGCGTTCCTTACATCCCCCCAGGGCCGCGCCGACCACAACGTATCCGCCAAAAATCCGGTTAGACGGGCCGCAGATAACACTGGGGTCTCCAATGTAGAAGCATACGATTCGTTTCCGCCGCATGCCCGGAATTCAAGGCGATTTTCTTAAGAAAACCACGCAAGGGTTGGCGGGTCTCGCGGGTTGGATAGGGCCGATTGCCCCGCGCATCGCCGGGATCGCCACGCCGGCGATAGAGGAATCCCGGGGGGGGTAGTGGATTGGGAGGTCGGCATGGATCCCCTCGGCGTGGACAAATCTACGTCCGCATAGACTCGTCAACCGGTCGCCCGTGTGTTAGCATGCCCGGCGTGAGTGCCTGCCAGGGAGGGTGGGAGGCTTTCGTTTGTGCCTGATTTTCACCCGGTAAGTCGAAACCAACGGGGAACGCCAACCGGGTCTTCCATACGAGGAGCATCTTGAAATGTCGGAATTGAACCCCTTTGCGATTGCCCAGCAGCAACTGGATGAAGCCGCGAAGAAGCTTGGATTGGACCGGGCTACGCATGAGTTTCTGCGCTGGCCGATGCGGGAATACCACTTCACGCTGCCGTTGAAAATGGACAACGGCACGACGAAGATATTCAAAGGTTATCGGGTGCAGTACAACAACGCCCGTGGCCCGACAAAGGGAGGCTTGCGTTGGCACCCGGAGGAGACCATCGACACGGTGCGGGCGCTGGCCGCCTGGATGACCTGGAAAACCGCGGTCGTCGATATTCCGCTCGGCGGCGGCAAGGGCGGCATCATCTGCAATCCGAAGGAGCTTTCCGACGGGGAAAAGGAGCGGCTCGCGAGGCAGTTCATCCGCACGGTCGGGCGGGAACTTGGCGTACACCGCGACGTTCCCGCGCCCGACGTCTACACAACACCGCAAATCATGGCCTGGATGATGGACGAATACGAAATCATGGTTGGCCACGCCCACCCGGGCATGATCACCGGCAAGCCGCTGGAGATCGGCGGTTCCCAAGGTCGGGGCGATGCGACGGCCCGCGGCGGGGTCTACTGCGTGCGCGAGGCGGGCAAGGCGCTGAACATCAACGTCAATGATGCCACGTACGCCATTCAAGGCTTCGGCAACGCGGGGCAATTCGCGGCCACGCTGCACAAGGACATTCTGGGCGGCGGTACGTTGCTGGCGGCGAGCGATTCGCGCGGCGGCGTGTTCAACAAGGCGGGCCTCGACGCAGACGCACTGATTCGCCACAAGCATGAAACGGGAAGCGTGTCCGATTTCCCGGGCGCATCGCCCATCAGCAACGAGGATTTGCTGGAGCTCGAGTGTGACGTGCTCTACCCGGCCGCACTGGAAGGCGTGCTGACCGGCAAGAACGTCGCCAACGTGAAGGCTCGGATCGTTTGCGAGCTGGCCAACGGCCCGACCACGCCCGAGGCCGACAAGATCCTCTTCGACAAAGGCATCTACGTGATTCCCGATTTCCTGGCCAACGCCGGTGGGGTGACGGTCTCCTACTTCGAGCAGGTGCAAAACACCTACAACTACTACTGGTCCCTGGAAGACGTGCAGCAGCAGCTCGATCGCAAGATGACCGACGCCTTCGCGGCCGTCCATGAGATGGCGCAAAAGGCCAAGGTGCACAACCGCCTGGCGGCCTACATGGTCTCCGTCGCCCGGGTCGCGGAAGCCTGCAAGATCAGAGGATGGGTGTAACCGCGGGCGTCGGTTGCGCGGATGAATCTGCCGGGGGAGCCTGGCCTGCTGCCCGCGCGAATTGGTAACTGTCCCGAGTATCAGGTGCGCCTCAGACGGACCTGATACGACGGGGCATACCACAGAGACAACGACGTGAATCTGCCTACGGAGTTTCAGCTTTTCGTGATCCTGGTTGCCAGTGCCGTGGTCGTAGGACTTGGCGTCTTGGCTTTGTGGTTTTTCCGCAGGTACGAAGGCTTCGCACTGGAATCACTGAAACGAAGATACGCAGACGTGGAAGTCCATAGTGATCCACTGTCTGGCGACGTGATTCTGACCTACCATACCTACCATGGATTCGTCGCCTGGTTCACGCAGATTCGGCATCATGTTGCCTTGCCGCCTGACGATGCTCGCAAGTTGTTGGGACACCTCCTTCGCTTCAATTTCAAATGGGGGCTCGTGACGTATGGTGCTGCGTTCGTGCCGCCACTGGCAATCCTAAGCTATTTCGCCCAACGCAGATCAATCGCCAAACAAGTAGCGAGTAGTGGCTCTAACGGTTCACCGCCACCCAAGCGCCCGACGCTGAATGGGTCGTCTTTTCTGTAGGATGCGTGTGACCTTGCGCCTGGCCGACCCCTGCAGGGTCGATTGGAATGGGTGGGCGGTGACCGTGGGTCCGCCCGGAGCCGGACCCACGGCTACTGTAGGGCAGCCTTACAGGCTGAAAGCGAGACGTTTCAGGCTGCAAGAGAGAACGGCGCCCAAGCCGCCAATCGTGTCGCGGACTTAGGAAGTGAGGAGATCAGACATGGCGCCATGCCCGGGCGCCATCCCTGGGGATGGCGCAGATCACGCCCGTCCTCTTCGTCCCGTCCCGTGGGGCCAACCTGCGCCACGGCATGGCCTGAAACGACGTCGCCGGAGTACCTGAGTTCGGAGCAACAACTGGGTCGGAATCGAGCGCCGCCAACATGATCGGTGGTACCTGCCGTTTTGCGGCACGTCATGGCCGCTGCGTGACATTACGATCGCACTAAACCGGTTGGCCCACAAGGAGTTGGGAACCGCCATTGCAGGATTTCACAGGCTTGGTGGTGGCGAGTGCGATTGTCTGTTCTTGAAAGATGCCAACAATGTGGCAATTTTTCTTGATTATCTCTTGACAAATCCCGCCGGGATGCTAAAGCGAAACTCAATTGGACGAAACGCCTTCGTGGGCGTTTTTCGGGTTGTCGCACGAAGTGTGCAGGCCTACTGGGCTTTATCAGGCAAGGAGGATTCCTATGGCTACGGCGAACACGACCAAGGTGAGGGAAAACGAGTTCACGAACGCCGGTTTCGGAATGCAGATTCCGTTCGAATCGGTGAATCAACCCGGTTGCTACGTGTGCAACTGGAGCGGGCATCTGCTCCGCGTGCCCGAGGATGGCATCAAACCGGGGCGTTCACCGCTGCTGAGCATCAAGGGCCCGGAGACGCTCTTCGTGACCAAGATCTGCGGCGATCCGTACATCCCGGTTTCCAAGGCTCGGATGCTCGCGGCGGACTGCGACGTCGCCGTAAACTTTTAAAGCGTCGGCAAGCTCCTTTTGCTCGGACGCTGCCAGCCCGTTGGGCCGAGTAGGGTTGCGTAGCCAGCGCATACCCATCGCTCGAGCAGTCCAGCCCATCGGATGAGTTGTGTCGGGGTGTAGGATTTCCTGGCGAGCTCACGGCGGCGCCGTGCCGCGGCCCGGCGCGTTCGCGTGGCGCGGTAGCGGTGCCGCTGTGGGCGCATCATCCCTGGCCTGTGGACGATTGAGTTCGACGGGCGAAGGGAAAGGGGAGGTTTTGTGTCTGCTGAGACGCAAGGACCGTTGAACGCCTCCTGGCCGGGCAGCACCGTAAGTTGGAAATCGCTCGATCAGATTCATGAGCCGGGCGCGTACGTGTCCCGCAGTGGTGGAGACCTGATCCGCGTGCCTGCTTCCGGTGGTTCCGTCGGTGATGCGGAGCTTATGGGCAAGCATGGCGAGGAGCCTGTTTTCGTGGCGCGGATTAGCAGCGATCCGTTCCTGCCGATATCGAGCGCGCGCATGATGGCGGCCAACCTGGACATCGAGATCGGTTTCTGAGCGATCCGCCGGCTGGGAGTGGAAGGTGGCTGCGTATCTAGTCTCGCTAGAGCGGCTGGCAGTGCTCCAGCGCCAACGCATTCGGGAGGGGCGGTTGCCGGCCGAATCGAGCGCCGTGGAGGAAAGCGGTCGCACGCCTTCGCCGGAGGCCGCGCGCGCGGTGTCGCACGGCCGGGGCGACCATGCGCGAGTCGACGACGAACCGCCCCTGACGTCCCCCCTGCATGGCCATTCTCCCGGAGCGGTCGCCGCGGAGGCATGGGGCGGGTTTGCGCCGGTTCAAGAGCTTCTGGGCCAGCCTAAGGAGCAGATCGAGGCGTGGCTCAAGACGCACGGCGATTCGCAGGCGCGGGTTCTGCTGGCGATGCTTTTCCGCATGGCTTCGCTGGAATCGCGGCTGTCCAAGTTGGAGGCGCCGGCGGGCGGGAACAAGCCGATAGTCGCTGGTCCGCGTTCGATTGCGGTCGGCCACGTCCCGAGTCGCGCCCCGGCCAAATCAGAGCTATTGGAGCAGGTGTTTCACAAGAACCTCGCGCTTCGCCGGGGCGGGATGGGTTGACGCCGATCGGGACGTAGGAAGAATCGTTAAGGCCGCTTACGAATCCATTTAGCACGAGGATGCATTACGATGACACAAGTGAACGAGCAGGAAACAGCCTCGAGCGTGCCCACGGCAAGCCAGAGCGCAAAACGCCCACCACGATCGCCGAAGCGTGCAGAGGGCGGTACCGCCGTAAAGTCTGAGGCGCCGGCGCAACCCGCAGTGGCATCCGTGCATGATGAGGGCACGTTGTTCGTTGGGATCGACCTGGGCACGTCGCGGACCTCCATTTCGGCCAGCAACGGCGCGCGGCATACGGTGCTGTCGTGCGTCGGGTATTGCAAGGATGTCATAGGTGAACGGCGTTTGGGCAAGCGCATGCTGGTCGGCGAGGAAGCCTTGGAAAACCGGTTGGCACTCGATCTGGTCCGGCCATTGAAAAGCGGGGTGGTCGATGTCGACGATGCTCGTTCGCTCGCCGCGGTGCAGGAGTTGCTCGGGCACGCGATCGCACTGTGCGAGCCCAAGCCGGGTCAGTCCATCTCCGCCGTTATCGGGGCACCCGCTCGGGCCTCCATCGACAGCCAGAAAACGATTCTTCAGGCGGTGGACCCGCTGGTTTCCTCCGCGATGATCGTCAGCGAGCCTTTTGCGGTAGCGTACGGCCTGAACGTGCTCACGGAAGCGCTGATCATCGACATCGGCGCCGGCACGACGGACTTGTGCCGCATGCACGGAACCATGCCGGAGGAAGCGGACCAGATTACGCTGTCCGTAGGCGGAGACGCCGTCGACGAGCAGTTGGAGCAGGCGATCCTCAAACGGTATCCCAAGGTTCAGCTCACCCGAAACATGCTTCGCCGGATCAAGGAGAAATACGGGTTCGTCCGCGATCCGCACCAGACGTGCGAGGTTACGTTGACCGAAATGGGGCGCCCGAAGGCTTACGACATTACGGAGCCTTTGCGAATCGCCTGCCACAGCGTGGTGCCGCACATCGTGGAAGCCATCTACAAGCTCATCGGGACGTTCGATCCGGAGTTTCAAGCCAAACTCCGCGGCAACGTGATTCTCGCCGGCGGAGGGAGTCGGCTCAGCGGACTCCCCTTGTTGATCGAAAAGGATTTGAAAGGACTCGGCGGAGGATCCGTAGTGGCCGTGGAAGAGCCGACCTATGCGGGATCCAACGGAGGTCTGAAGCTGGCCATGGAGATGCCGGCTCGCTATTGGAAGGCGCTCGCCTAAGAGCCTGACCGAGTGACACGGTTTTCGTTACTCGGAAAGACGCCCAGGGATTTTGGGCCACAGAGGGCCTAGCGCGGGCTGCGGCCGCAACCAAACAGATAGCGAACAAAATCTTGTCGGCGCGACAAGATTTGAGGTGTTAGTAGTACAGAGGGTGGAGGGAAGCGCGATGTCTGATGAACTGACCGGAGGATTTCGCGGTTGAAGGAGGACAGAGGTCAGGGGCCGGGGAAGAGCCCCGATTCCCATCAAACGCGCCCTGCTGCTCAACTTCGGCGGACCCCGACTCATGGACGGCACACCAGAGATTTCTCTGTGTCCTCTGTGGCTAAGTCCGTTACTTTCGACGCGAAAGGCAGTGTCCGAGGGGCTGATGGCGCTGAATATTTGGGACGTGGGCGCTCCTGATCGGACTGTCCTTGAGTGGCGCGGCGGCGCGAGGGTGTTCCTGTCCGGAGGAGGGATTCATGGATCCGTTAACGGCGAGGCTTCTGGTTATTGTCCTTTCGGGATCAGCCGGGGGCATTATTCTGGGGATGACCGTCCGTACGTCGCACAAGCTTCGAATTCCCTTTACCGGGCGGCTGCTGGAAATCGCCTTTCTCGGCGATGCGTTGGTGGGCGCCGCGGCCAGCGTCGCGCTGTTTTTTGTCACCGGACCGCTGTTTGACCTCACGCTGACCCAAGAGATGGCCAGCGACCAGTGGATTAAGGTGATGGCGTTGGGTGTGCTCTCGGGATTGGTGGGCATGAAAGTACTCGCGACCAGTTCCGGGCACGTATTTGAACGGATTTCCGTCCTGGACGACCGGATGGCGCAACTGGAAAAAGGCCGAAAGACCCAAGAGCTGATCCGAAAGGCGGAGTCGCTCGCCGCGGAAAACCGGCTTGAGCATGCGCTGGCCCGGTATGCGGAGGCGTTGCGGATCGACCCCCGAAACGAAGACGCGCTGCTCGGGCAGGCGCAAATCCTTTGTGATCGCTGCAAATGGGATGAGGCGGTGACCACCGTTTCCAAAGTGTTGGCGGTCAATCCCTCTTGCGAGCGGGCCTATTATGACCGCGCCTGTTATAAGAACGCGACCGGAAAGTACGAGAAGGAAGAAATCCTTCAGGATCTCAAGAGCGCGGTTACGCTTGACCCGCTGTACAAGACCTACGCAGCGTTGCAGGACAATCACTTTCAGAACCTGCGTGACGACGAACGATTTCAGTCACTCGTGCAATGATGCGATCGGACGTTCGACGGCATCGGAGGGCGTGATTGCGGGCTGCCGAACCGAACCGAATGGGATTGAAGTCAACTGGTAGTGCCGTTTCCACGGCACGATGAGGTTGTTCGGCGCCGGGGGGCGTTTCTCCGACGCTGCTGGCCGTTGCGTCCCCCGCATCCGGAGGACCGGGCCGCTCCGATCCGCATGCCTGGACAACCGCAACCGACTTCGGCGCGGCGAAGCGGTTATTTCAGACCGTATTCCCTGAGCTTGCGGTAGAGCGTTCGCGCGCCGATGCCGAGAGCCTTGGCCGTTTTCTCGCGGTTGCCGCCGAACATGCGCAGGGTGTTCATGATGTGGAGGCGTTCGACGTCTTGCATGGACATGCCGGCCAGGTTGGGCGGTCCGGCGGGTACGATGTCCGTGGAGGCCTGGAGGGCGTCGGGCAGATCGTTGATGGTGAGCACATCCTGCTCGCTCTCCAGGCACATCCTGAAGACGACGTTGCGCAGTTCGCGGACATTGCCCGGCCAGGAGTAATTGAGCATCTTGCGCAGCGCGGCGGGGTTGATGCTTTGGATGTTGGTGTCGTATTCCGCATTGGCCTGCTCCAAGAAGCGCTGGATCAGGACGGGAATATCGTCACGGCGATCCCGCAGCGGTGGCAGGCGAATCGCGCCGTTGGCATGCAGGCGGTAGAAGAGGTCTTCGCGAAACTTGCCGCTTTGGACCAGCTCGCCAAGATCGTGATTGGTCGCCGCGACGAATCGGACGTCAAAATAGCGCACGTCGTTGGACCCAACGGGCAACACTTCGCCGTTTTCCAACGTGCGCAAGAGTTTGGCTTGCATGGTCAGCGGCATGTCGCCGATCTCATCAAGGAAAAGCGTGCCGCCGTCGGCGGATTGGATTAAACCCTTCCGATCGGTAACCGCGCCGGTAAACGCTCCTTTGATGTGGCCGAACAGCTCGCTTTCCAGCAGGGTTTCGCTGACCGCAGCGCAGTTGAGCACTTTGAACGGTTTGCCCGCGCGGGGGGAGTTTTCGTGAATCGCCTGGGCGAACAGCTCTTTACCGGTTCCGGTTTCTCCGAAAATCAGGACGGTGCTCTTGCTTCGGGCGAGCTTGCGAAGCCGTTTGATCTCGCGCTGGATCGCCCCGGATGATCCGATGATGCCCGAGAACTCGAAGGCTTGTTCTACCTGATGGCGCAGGAGACGCGCCTCCCGTGCGGCCGTCGCCTGCTTGGCGGCGCGGGCCACCTTGTCGCGCAGCACGTCGATATCAAGCGGCTTGATCAGGTAGTCGTAGGCCTGGGCTTGGCTGTCCCGGCTCAAGGCGTCGCGCGCCAGCGCCTCACTCCCGAAGGCGGTGATCAGGATGACTTCGGTGTCCGGGCAGGTCCGCTTCGCCTCGCGAAGCACGTCCATGCCGTCGACCGTGCCGCCCAGCTTGTAGTCTGTGACCACGACGTCGGGGGGGCGGCGGTGCAGGCTTTCCATCGCCGCTTCGCCGCTTTCCACGACGTTGCACGCGTACTCCGATCGGCGCAGCGCTTCATGGATCGCCTCACCGTGCGCAACGTCGTCCTCAACGATTAACACAAATGCCGTATCACTCATAGTACCGGCCCTATTCTAGGGCCGTCTGCACGCGGTGTCAGCCTGCCCAATTCCCCGAGCCGCGGGCTTCAGCCCGCGCGGCGCCCAGGGCTCGTGCGGCACCCCAGGACGCTCACTGCGTGTAGCGAGTTCGTATGATGCGCGATCACCCGAGGCCGCGCAAGCTGAAGCATGCGGCTCGGAATGCGGAAGCGTGGGGCTGGCGGCGGCCGGGCTGCGGGACACCCACCCGAGGGCGGCTGGGCTACATGGCCGATGCCGTTATGTGGCCGGGATGTCCCGTCCTTGGAACCGGATCGCGCCGGCCGTCCAGAACACCGCCGCAACCACCAGCAGCACAACCAGATCGCCGGGAATCAGGGCGCCGGTGCGCACGACGGGCAACGGGCGATAATAGTGCAGCAAGAAGAGGAAATCGATGGGCTCGACGGCGGACCATATCTGCGCCAAGAAGTTCAACAAAAACGAAGCTAGAAGCCACCCCAGCAATACCCCGATGGCCGGTCCGCGCCGGGAAACGACCGCAGAGACAAACATCCCGACGGCGCCGACGCAAAGGTAGACCGTGTAGAGATGAACGGACAGCAGCAGGAAGTTACCCAGTTGAAGGGGCGCCGGTATGGCGAACACGCGGGTACCGATCCACGCACCGAGCACCGGAGCCAGAGAGATCGGGATGCCCGCGAGGATCCACACGGCCGAAAGACTCGCAAACATCCGCAGCCTGGAGACGGGCAGCGTCGCAATTAGATCAATGGTCCCGGCGTCGATCTCGCCCGCGATGGTCTTGGTGCTGATCGACAGCAGAAACACCCAGTTGCAAGCAAACAGGACGGGGTGGGCGAAGCCGATGGTGACCAGCGCCATCGGGGTGATCTCGCCGCCGAGGTCCGCGCCAAGCAACATGCGGGCGACCTGTTGAAAGATCGGCATCTGGCGCTGCATGTACTCGAATTCCTTGGCGAAATTGGCGATGACGCCGACAAACACGGTCTCGAGCAGGATGATCGCCAGCGTCAGGATCAGCCAAAGCACGCGAAAATCGCGCCACGTCTTGTGGGCCAGTGCGAAGCTCATAGCGCGTCCTCGCTCGCCTTTGCGCTTGCATTCGCGAGCCCATCGTCGGCGTAATAGGTCATGAACAGATCCTCCAGGCCGGGCTTCTCTATGGAAACGTCAATTACCTGACACTTTTGAATCCAATCCAGCAACGCCCCGACGTCGCCGCGATGGCTCCCCACAAGCCGATGGTCGCTTTGATGGTTGACGATCAAACCGTTGGGAAGCGATTTCGGAGGCGGCGCGCCAGGTGGAAACGTTACTTCCACGCGCCGCACGCTGCGGGCGCGGAGCGACGATGTTGCGGCTTGTTCGATCAGCTTGCCGTGACGCACAATGGCGACCCAATCGCAAAGCTCATCCACTTCACTAAGGGTGTGGCTCGAGAACAGGACTGTGTTGCCCTGCTTCGCGATGTCGCGCAGTTCCCCGAAGAGCCATTCGCGCACGAGCGGATCGAGCGCGATGGTGGGTTCATCCAGGATCAGCAGCTTGGGGCGGTGCATCATGGCTTGCATGAGCCCGAGCTTCTGCTTCATGCCGCGGGAGTAGTCGCGTACCCTCTTGGCCAGGTCCAGGTCGAACCGCTCGGCCAGTCGCCGGATCGACTCGGTGGATCGGTGGCCTCGAGCGGCATTCAGGATGTCCAGCGTCTGTCGGCCGGTCAGTTGTGGGTAGAGCCGAAGATCGCCGGGCAGGTAGCCTGTGTCGCGGCGGAGAAGCGGACCCGCTCGCCATGCATCTTGTGCCAGAACCGTGGCTTGTCCGGCCGTGGCGCGCAGCAGCCCCAGCAGAATGCGGATCGTCGTGGTCTTGCCCGCGCCGTTGGGGCCGAGGAATCCGAACAAAGACCCCTCCGGCACTTGCAAGTCCAAGTCATTCAGAACCCGCACCGTGCCATAGTCCTTGCAAAGCCCGCTAGTGCAAATGGCATCCACGCAACCATTAAACGCGATCGCGTTGGGTTGGGCAATTGCTGGCGGCGGCGGGCGTCCTGATGGTTGACCCTTCCAAGGATAGGGCGTCCACGTGCCGGTGTACTTGGTTAGTGAAGACGCGGAATCCCGCCGTCGCCCGCGAATCATGAAGCCCTGTCAAACTTCTTGAGCCCCTCCACGATCTTTTCCCCTTCTTTCCATACTCCGGCCCAAAGCCTTTTTGTGATCTCCGAGACATGCTCAGGGGGGTTGTCCGCCTCGTCGTTCTCATCTCTCCGGAGCTTTTCGGTCTTCGTCACGAACCGCGTAAACCGCGCGCCCTCCTTGTACGCACTCCTTTTGAAGTCGAAACCGGCGGCGCCGAGCGCCTTGAGCAGACGAATGCGAAGATCGGGGTGGGAGATTGGCCCTACCTCAATCGTGTCTTGCAGCCTTCCCTTTTCTTGGTTCATCCGCGAATTCCGGGAAAGCCCGATCGAATCTTGAGGAAGAAATACTCCTCATCGCGGTATCCGCAGGCCATTTTCTTGATCACTTTGATCTTGTTGTTCATACCCTCAAGCAAGCTTGTATGCAGGGGATGCTGGCAGTGAGCGAGGACTCCATCGATCTTTTCTTTGAACTGTCTTGCGAAGCGTTTGAGTGGTTTGATCCGACTCCGGATGGCCCGGGCATACCAGCCGCCGATTCTGTCATGCACCCATGCTAGAGCTGCAGCCTTTGCAGCCGGGACCGCGTTTGATTTCTGACTTTTGACCTTTGACATTTGACATTTGTACGCCCCCGGAGTGTTCGGAAAGCGTCCTGAACCGTCGGAAAGCTGCCCAAAGCGTGATGGACCCTGAGGGCTCGATGGCTGGGGCCGGGCTACGGGGGCTTGTTTGATCGGCGCGATTGTGGTAGGCTCATTGGTGGCCAAGCGGGCGGATGCAGGTGATATCGTATCGATATCGGCCCATCGGGCTTGGAATCAT